>NZ_JBIBGE010000034.1:0-67425 GCF_042956345.1 Pseudomonas sp. NPDC008258 | reverse complement strand
GCCGGTTTGTTGATGTGTTTGCTCGCACGAACATCATCCATCAAACCGGCGTTCTTGTTTCTGTCTTTCCCGGGATTCCGTGAAGAACCTTTTTTTATGCCTGAAGAAACGCCAGGGTAATCAGGGGTGGTCGCCTGCAACATCATCTTCGAGCGTGCTGATCGACAACTGTGCACATTGGTGCCTGTCCAGGTTGCAAAAGCGCCAGGTGCGTGCTGGCACGGCGGGTTGGGCAAGTGCAGACAACAGTTGCTGCTCCATCATGCGGCTGGCGTCGGGGCCGGAAAACATGAACGTCATGGGCTCGCCTTTAACCGCCTCACGGGCATCACTTGGGGCGGCAGCCGTACGCTGGGTGTTCGCTTGCCGGGTGTTGTCGTTTGTCACGCTGTCTACGGGTGGGCTGTAGAACGACTTGTAGTTGAAGTTGAGCGTGAGGAAGAACAGCGCCGTGAGGAAGAACGGGAAACCCACCAGAAACCAGGTGTAGAGCTTTTGACTGGCCTCGCTGAGAAACGGCAATGTGGCAAGGGCGGAGGCTTCGATGATTCCCGCGAAGATGGCAATGATCGTCAGCGGGGCGACAGGTTGTGCTTGAGTCATAGGGGCCGTCTCCAGCGGTTTTGCCCATCTTTACCTTACCGTTGCACTCAACTAAAGACTGGACTGGTTTCCCGGGGAGGAATAATCGCCAGATGCTCAGATCGCCTTGAGTTTTCATCTTGTTTGAATTGGATTTTTCTACAGCTGAGTGTCAGTTTTCAACTGGTACATGGTTGGAGCCGGGTGATAACGTCGGTTTGGTAATAAAGAATTTGGTTGTTACAACTGCTTCCGTAATTTGTAGGAAATTTCCGCAAGTGTTGTAAGTTTTATCTGCTCGTGAGTTTCGCCGGGAATTCGCCGCGCCATCGAGCGCTCTGTCGGTTATCGTGGCGTGCCAAAGCAAAAATAATGAAAGAATGGATATCGCATGAATAAAGTGCTTATCGTGGATGATCACCCGGTCATACGCCTGGCCGTGCGCATGCTGATGGAGCGGCATGGGTATGACGTTGTGGCGGAGACCGACAACGGGGTCGCTGCCTTGCAGCTCACCCGGCAACATCTGCCGGATATCGTGGTGCTCGACATTGGCATCCCCAGGCTGGATGGCCTGGAGGTGATCGCGCGCATGGCAACCTTCAGCCCTGCCAGCAAAGTGCTGGTGCTGACGTCGCAAGCGCCCGGCAACTTCTCGATGCGCTGCATGCAGGCGGGTGCCTCGGGTTACGTGTGCAAGCAACAGGAACTCACCGAGTTGCTGAGCGCCATCAAGGCCGTACTATCGGGTTACAGCTACTTCCCCAACCAGGCCCTGCATGCGTCGCGCGGCAGGGGCGGGGGGAGCGAGACAGAGATGGTCAAGCGCCTGTCGGCACGCGAAATGACGGTGTTGCAGCAGCTGGCACGAGGGCGTTCGAACAAGGAAATTGCCGATAGCATGTTCCTGAGTAACAAGACGGTCAGCACTTACAAGTCCCGGCTTTTGCTCAAGCTCAATGCGCGGTCGCTGGTCGACCTGATCGAGCTGGCACAGCGGCAAGGCCTTAACTGACCGCCACGTGGCAAAGCCTCGGGCTGGAGGCTTTGCCAGGGCTGCCGGCCTGACTACAAGTCGTAGTCGAAATCGGCCAGCTGCTTTTGCAGGCGCCGTTCTTCCAGCATGTTGTCGATGGTGCGGCGCTTGCTCAGGTTGGTCTTTGCGCTCTCCACCTGGGGTTCCGCGTCATCTTCTGTGGCAACAAAGTCATCTTCGATCGACAGCTCGTCTTTATCGGTGCTCATGAGTCGCTCCAAGCCAAGGGGCCATTGGCCGTCCTTATAACCAGAAAGCAGGCGCTGGTAAAAAAGATTTTTTCAATCGTGGCAAGCGGTTTCTTGCTATCGGCTCAATCGTCGCTGGTTTTGTGCTTGTAGTCGCACAGGTCTTCGATCCGGCAACTGCCACACCTTGGCTTGCGTGCCTGGCATACGTAGCGTCCATGCAGGATCAGCCAGTGGTGGGCGTCGAGCAGGTAATCCTTGGGCACGAACTTGACCAGTTTCTTCTCCACTTCCAGCACCGTCTTGCCTGGCGCAATGCCCGTGCGGTTGCTGACCCGGAAGATATGCGTATCCACGGCCATGGTTGGCTGGCGGAATGCTGTGTTCAGCACTACGTTGGCGGTCTTGCGACCCACGCCGGGCAGTGCCTCCAGCGCTTCGCGGGTTTGCGGCACCTGGCTGCCGTGCTGCTCTATCAGTATCCGGCAGGCCTCGATCACATTCTTGGCCTTGCTGTTGTACAGCCCGATGGTCTTGATGTATTCGCTCAGTCCTGCAACGCCAAGGGCATGGATCGCTTCGGGGGTGTTGGCGACGGGGAACAGGCGGGCGGTGGCCTTGTTGACGCCCACGTCGGTGGATTGCGCGGACAATGTCACGGCGACCAGCAGTTCGAACGGGGTGGTGTAGGCCAGTTCGGTCTTCGGGTCGGGGTTGTCTTCGTGCAGCCTGCGAAAAATCTCCAGGCGTTTGGCGGCATTCATGAAATCAGAGCTTTCCTTGACGACGTGGGTGGGCGGGGCCCGGACGCAGGCGATTGTACAAGGCCAGCAGCAGTCCGAGCAGTAGCAGCGCGCCAGGGGCCAGGCTGGCCAGGTGCAGCCCGGCGGCGTCAGCCAGCCATTGGCGGCAGGCACCGAGCAGCAGGCAAGTGACAAGCAGGGTGCAAAGGTATCTGGCCAGAAGGCGCCAGCGCCCTTCGCGGGGCAGCAGGTGGTCGGTGGCCAAACAGTGCAGGCACAACAACGCGGGGTAAGGGCCAAGGGCAAGCGCAAGTGGCAGTTGCCACGCACGCAGTGCCAGTTGCAGGCAGCTGGCCAGGGCTGCCAACAGCAGCAGGCTGGCCATCACGTACGCCCAGGTGGCCAGCCGCTGGCGCAAGGGTGTCAGTAACAGCTGGTGCAGGCTGTTCATCACTATCGCGCACAAGCCGATGGCGACACCTTCGCGCAGTGTGGAAGTGGCGCCCAATACGGGTACAAGGCTTGCGGCCATGAAGTACACACTATTCATGCGCAGAGCTCCCCAGCAGCAAGGCGCGCTGTTCATCGAAATAGCTCAGGGCTTCCTGCAAGGCGGTGATCACGGCGCGTGAGGTCACGGTTGCACCGGCCAGTTGATCAAAGTCACCCTGGTCTCGCTTGAGTGCCCAGTGGTCGGCCAATTGGCGGTTGGTGAACTGCTCCAGCCAGTGCACCTGCGGGTCTGCAAGGCGTGCGCCCAACCCCGGGCTTTCCTGTTGTTCGACTACCTGGCTGCCAATCAGTCGGCCGTCCGGGGTGATGGCGACGCTGAGCACGATTGGCCCGGCGTACCCCTGGGCTTGGGTGACAATTATGATTGCGCTGGGTTTGCCTGCCCGCATGGCGCGATAAGCCGCCAGGATCCGACTGTTAGGCCGTTGTGCGGCGGGCCGTGGAAGGGGGGTGTCCAGGGGTTGGTTGTCGTAGCTGCCTTGCGGTAGCAGCGCCAGTCTTTGCTGGCTTTGCAGCCGTTTCTCGGCGCTGGTAATGGCAGTACTGGTCCAGTGTCGCCATGCCAGCGTGGCACACAGTGCTAAAGCCGCGGTCAGTAGCAGCAAGCCCGCATCACGCGCCAGTCGTTTCATCGGGTGGCCTGCTGGCGCTGCAAGGCCAGGCGCTCAAGGCTCGGTGCCATGAGGTTCATCAGCAGAATGGCGAACGCCGTGCCGTCCGGGTAGCTGCCCCAGGTGCGAATCAGGTAGATCAGCAGCCCTGCTCCCACGCCGAAGCTTAGCCTGGCCCATTCGCTCCTGGGGCCGGACACCGGTTCGGTGGCAATGAAGAACGCAGCCAGCATGGTCGAGCCGGAGAACAAGTGCAGCAACGGTGAGCCGTTGGAATCCGACCCCGAGCCGTTCCAGCCCAACAGGCTGAACACGAACAGCCCTGCCAGAAGGCCCGCAGGCGCATGCCAGCTGATTACTTTGCGCTGCAGCAGGAACAGGCCGCCGAGCAGGAACGCCAGGTTGGCCCATTCGCTACCCCTCCCGCCGATGTTGCCGAAGCCCGGGTGGCTGGCAAACAGCTCATCAATGGTGAGGCTACGGTTGTGGCGCAGGCCGTCGAGCAGTGTCGGCCGGGCCCAGGCATCAACGTGTTCGCCCGCCGCAAAAATCTGCTGCAGGCTGTCCAGCAAGCCAGGTGCCGGCCCTGGCCAATGGTTCATCTGCAACGGGAAACTCAGCAATACGAAGGCATAACCGACCATGGCCGGGTTGAACAGGTTACGTCCGACCCCACCAAAGGCCTGCTTGCCAATGCCGATGGCAACACTGGCGGCGACCATGGGTAACCACCACGGGGCCAGAGTGGGCAGGGCGCATGCGAGCAATACGGCAGTCACTACTGCGCTGCCATCGCTCAGCGCCGCTTTCAGCGGTTGTGAGCGCATGCTCAGCAGCAACGCTTCGCACAACAAGGCCGCACTGGTGCACAGCAACAGGTTTACCAGAAAACCCCAGCCGTGTAGCCACAGCAGCGTCAGCAAGCCGGGCATACAGGCCAGCAAGACCAGCCCCATGCTGGCGCGTAGTCGCGGATCGGGCGTAGCGTTCATTGCACGAACAGCCCATTGAAGCCGGAAAACGCCATGGCCATTACCCCAGCACCGATCAACTCGATGGGCAGGCCGCGCAGTGCGCCAGGCACATCGGCGTGCGCGCTGCGTAGGCGCAGGTCGGTGAACAGGCTCAGCGCCAGCCAGAAACCACCACCCGCCAGCAGGCCTTGCAGCAGTGTGGCAAGCCAGGTGCTGTCGTCGCGGGTTTGCTGAAGTGCCAGCCCCAACGCTGCGGCGTTGCCCAGCAGCAGCGCTGGCAACCCCGTCACTGGCCAGCTTGGGCGCCACTTGGCCAGCAGCGTGGGTACGCCCCAGGCGAGCAAAGCCAGCCACGGTAGCAGCACGAACAGGGCAAGGTCGGGGATGCGCAACGGTACAAGCACCCCTCGCATCAGCAACTGGGCGCCGATCACGCCCAAGGCTATGCATAGTGCGCACGCCAGGCCGTGCACATGCAGGTGCAGCCGGGGGGCTGGTTGTTGCAACAGGCACAGGTGATTGACCAGCGCGGCGCTGATCAGGACCAGAATGTAGTCGCTCATGAGATGACGATAGCCGGGAATCAGGGTGATTGTCCGGCAATCAAGCTACAGAAGGAACTGCCCCGGCACGAGGGCCGGGGCAGGGGGCGTTACTTGATGCGCTGGCCTGGCTTGGCGCCGCTGTCCGGGCTCAGCAGGTAGATTTCTTCACCACCAGGGCCGGCAGCCATGACCATGCCTTCGGACACGCCAAAGCGCATTTTCCGTGGCTTGAGGTTGGCGACCATCATGGTCAGGCGGCCTTCCAGCTTGGACGGGTCAGGGTAGGCCGACTTGATACCGGAGAACACGTTACGGCGCTCATCGCCGATGTCCAGGGTCAGTTGCAGCAGCTTGTCGGCACCTGCTACGGCTTCGGCCTTGACGATCAGCGCCACGCGCAGGTCGACGGCGGCGAAGGTGTCGAACTCGATTTCTGCCGACAGCGGGTCCTTGGTCAGCTCGCCGTTGCCCGCCGGGGCCTTGGCTTCGGCGGCCAGCAGGTCTTCCTTGCTGGCTGCGACCATGGCTTCGACCTTGGCCGGTTCGATACGGCTCATCAGTGCCTTGAACGGGTTCAGCTGGTGGTTTTCCAGGCGCGACTGGTGGTCGTTCCAGGCCAGTGGGGCAACGTTGAGGAAGGTCTCGGCGTCGGCGGCCAGTACTGGCAGCACTGGCTTGAGGAAGATCACCAGCTGGCGGAACAGGTTGATGCCCTGGGCACAGATGGCCTGCACTTCATCCTGTTTGCCTTCCTGTTTGGCCAGCGACCAGGGTGCCTTGTCGGCGATCCAGGCATTGGCGCGGTCGGCCAATGCCATGATTTCGCGCATGGCGCGGCCGAAGTCGCGGCCTTCGTAGGCCTCGGCGATCGACGGGGCGGCAGTGAGGAAGGCTTCGGTCAGTTCGGGGGCGGCATCGCCAGCGACCATCACACCTTCATTGCCTTTGTGGATGAACCCGGCGCAGCGGCTGGCGATGTTGACCACTTTGCCAACCAGGTCGGAGTTGACCTTCTGCACGAAGTCTTCCAGGTTCAGGTCCAGGTCATCGACGCCACGCCCCAGCTTGGCTGCGTAGTAGTAACGCAGGTATTCCGGCTGCAGGTGGTCGAGGTAGGTGCGGGCCTTGATGAAGGTGCCGCGCGATTTGGACATCTTGGCGCCGTTGACGGTCAGGTAGCCGTGCACGTTGACGGCGGTCGGCTTGCGGAAGCCGGCGCCTTCGAGCATCGCAGGCCAGAACAGGGCGTGGAAGTTGACGATGTCCTTGCCGATGAAGTGGTACAGCTCGGCCTTGGAGTCTTCCTTCCAGAAGGCGTCGAAGTCCAGCTCCGGGCGGCGTGCGCACAGGTTCTTGAAGCTGGCCATGTAGCCGATCGGCGCATCCAGCCACACGTAGAAGTACTTGCCCGGCTCGCCCGGGATCTCGAAGCCGAAGTACGGCGCATCGCGGGAGATGTCCCACTCTTGCAGGCCGGAGTCCAGCCATTCGGCCAGTTTGTTGGCCACTGCGTCCTGCAGGGTGCCGCTGCGGGTCCACTGCTGCAGCATGGCCTGGAAATCAGGCAGCTTGAAGAAGAAGTGCTGCGAATCACGCAGTACCGGGGTGGCACCGGAGATCGCCGACTTGGGGTTTTTCAGCTCGGTAGGCGCGTAGGTGGCGCCGCATTTTTCGCAGTTGTCGCCGTACTGGTCTTCGGCCGCACACTTGGGGCAGGTGCCCTTGATGAAACGGTCGGCCAGGAACATGCCTTTTTCCGGGTCGAAGTATTGGGTGACCGAGCGGGTGGCAATGTGCCCGGCTTCACGCAGGCGCGTGTAGATCAGGCTCGACAGCTCGCGGTTTTCTTCACTGTGGGTGGAGTGGAAGTTGTCGAAATCCACCAGGAAGTCGGCGAAGTCGCCGCTGTGCTCGGCCTGCACGTTGGCAATCAGCTGTTCCGGGGTGATGCCTTCCTTTTCGGCACGCAGCATGATGGCCGAGCCGTGGGCGTCGTCGGCGCAGACGTAGATGCACTGGTTGCCGCGCATTTTCTGGAAGCGGACCCACATGTCTGTCTGGATGTACTCGAGCATATGGCCTAGATGGATTGATCCATTGGCATAGGGCAGGGCGCTGGTGACGAGAATCTGACGTGGCTCGGACATGGTGGCTCGGCTACTTATCTGGCTACGGGTAAAAATTAAGGGTGATCGGCCACTATAAAGGGCTGGCGAAGATATTTCACCCAGCAGAAGCATATGCTGACGATTGACGGGTTACGATAGGCGCCTGTTTTACATTCAGTTTGCCAATGGGAGTCTCCATGAGTGCCGTCACCCGTGCCGCCGTTGAAGGCGTGCTTCGCCAGTACACCGACCCCTACCTGAACCAGGACCCGGTCAGCGCCGGCTGCGTGCGCGCCATCGATATCCAGGGCGGGCAAGTCAGCGTGCAGCTGCAACTGGGCTATGCCGCAGGGTTGTTCAAGAACGGTTGGGCCCAGGTGCTGCAGACCGCCATCGGCAACCTCGAGGGCGTCAGCAACGCGCAGGTGTCGATCGATTGCCAGGTCGCCGCGCACAAGGCTCAGGCCCAGGTCCCGGCCATGGCCAATGTCAAGAACATCATCGCCGTGGCCTCGGGCAAGGGCGGTGTGGGCAAGTCGACCACTGCGGCCAACCTGGCCCTGGCCCTGGCCCGCGAAGGCGCGCGGGTGGGTATTCTCGATGCCGACATCTACGGCCCTAGCCAGGGCGTGATGTTTGGTATCGCCGAAGGCACCCGGCCGCAGATCCGCGAGCAGAAGTGGTTTGTGCCGATCAAGGCCCATGGTGTGGAGGTCATGTCGATGGCGTTCCTCACTGATGACAATACGCCGATGGTCTGGCGTGGCCCGATGGTCTCCGGCGCACTGTTGCAACTGGTCACCCAGACGGCCTGGGACGACCTGGATTACCTGGTGATCGACATGCCGCCGGGCACCGGTGATATCCAGCTGACCTTGGCGCAGAAGGTGCCGGTGGCCGGCTCTGTGATCGTGACCACCCCTCAGGACCTGGCGTTGCTGGATGCCAAGAAGGGCGTGGAGATGTTCCGCAAGGTCAACATCCCGGTGCTGGGCGTGGTCGAGAACATGGCCGTGCATATCTGTTCGAACTGCGGCCATGCCGAGCACCTGTTCGGCGAGGGCGGCGGCGAGAAGCTGGCCAGCCAGTATGGCGTCGACCTGCTGGCATCGTTGCCGTTGTCGATGCTGATCCGTGAGCAGGCCGACAGCGGCAAGCCGACGGCAATTGCCGAACCGGAAAGCCAGATTGCCATGGTCTATCAGGAGCTGGCGCGTCAGGTGGGTGCGCGGATTGTTCTGCAGGAAGCCTCGGCGCCGGCGATGCCGAGCATTACCATCAGCGAGGACTGACCGCAGACCAAGTCGCCTGCTTCGCGGGCTTGCCCGCTCCCACAGGTACAGCACAGCCCGTAAATGCCGTGCGGTTTCTGTGGGAGCGGGCAAGCCCGCGAAGAAGGCGACTCGGTCTTTCAGCCAGGCATAAAAAAACCCGCCAGAAGGCGGGTTTTTTTGAAAGCGAGGAAGCTAAATCGACTTAGGCGATTTGAACTTCTTCAGCCTGCATGCCTTTCTGGCCGCGGGTAGCGACGAAAGTAACAGCCTGGCCTTCTTTCAGGGTTTTGAAGCCGTCAGCTTGGATGGCTTTGAAGTGCACGAACAGGTCATCGCCCGACTGAGGGGTGATGAAGCCGTAGCCTTTCTCATCGTTGAACCACTTAACGGTACCGGATTGACGGTTGGACATTTTTCTGTCTCCTTGGACAATTTGATAACGGTCAGGAAAATTCCTGCCCGGGACTGAGCGCAAAGAGAGCAGAAAATTCAGCGATGGGCCGATCAGGATCGTGCATCAAACTAGAGATTCTCGGTGTCACGTGCAGCACAGTGGCGCCACCTTACCCCACTTTCCACAACCTGCCAATGGTCACGAGGCGCTTTACGCAAATTCGGATCGACGGCGGCTGCAGCCCCCGTCCGGCGCGGGATGAGGCATAGAACTTTAACCTGGGCGCCGGGACCGGTAAGATGCGCGTCACGATTTTCACCACGCAACTCTTCAGGACACCCCCGCCATGAGCATCAAATCGGACAAGTGGATTCGCCGCATGGCGCAGGAACACGGCATGATCGAGCCGTTCGTCGAGCGTCAGGTGCGCGGCGAGCAGGACAGCCGGGTGATTTCCTTCGGTGTTTCCAGCTACGGCTACGACGTGCGCTGCGCCGACGAATTCAAGGTGTTCACCAACATCAATTCGGCCACTGTCGACCCCAAGAACTTCGATGCCGGCAGCTTCGTTGATATCAAGAGCGACGTGTGCATCATTCCGCCAAACTCCTTTGCACTGGCCCGCACCGTCGAGTACTTCCGCATCCCGCGTGACGTGCTGACCATCTGCCTGGGCAAAAGCACCTATGCCCGCTGCGGCATCATCGTCAACGTCACCCCGCTCGAGCCTGAGTGGGAAGGCCACGTGACGCTGGAGTTCTCCAACACCACCACGCTGCCGGCGAAGATCTACGCCAACGAAGGCGTGGCGCAGATGCTGTTCCTGCAGTCTGACGAAGAGTGTGAAGTGTCCTACAAGGACCGGGGTGGCAAGTACCAAGGCCAGCGCGGCGTCACCCTGCCGCGTACCTGAGCCGACAAACGCGGGGAATTCCCCGCGCCCATGGCACTCCAACGGAGTAATGCCGGTGCGCATGATGTGCATCGGCCTTCGTCAGGAGCCGCCAATGAAACTCCATCCCGCAATCAGTGCCAAGCTGGCAGGCCTGCAGCCCAACCACGTCGGGTTGTTGCCCTGGTCCCTGCTGGCGCACCCGCTGCCCATGCAGGCGGGGGGCGTGCCCCACCAGCCTGACCCCGACACGCCGCAGCCACCCGAGCCGGGTGAAACGCAACCTATGGAACCGGGCGAGCCGACCTTGCCAGACGAACCGCCTCCAGCACCTGTAGCCTGACCGCCGTCAAAGCGGCCAGACGCGCCCTGCGCCGGCCAGGTAAACGCGGCTGCCCTTGGCGGGCGTGATTTTCCAGCCGCCGGTGAACTCACCGAACGCCGGCAGCAAGCTGACATGGTCATCCATCAGGAAGCAGGGCAGGCGCAGGCGTTGCCGGGCCTTGCTGCGCAGCACGAAAACCGGGTGTACATGGCCGGCCAGCACAGGGTACGTCAAGTGGGGGTGGGCTTCGTGCTGCAGTGCGAAGGGTTCCATGACCCACGGTTCGTCCTTGACCTCGATGTGCAGTGAAGCGGGCGGATCGCCGGCGTTACGATCATGGTTGCCTCGAATCAGCACGATCCTCAGCTTTTCATGCCGCTCACGCCACGCGTACAGCCTGGCCAGGGTCGCGGGTGCACGTGCGCTGCGGGCATGAAGGAAGTCGCCAAGGATGACCAGTTGGTCGCAGTCATGTTCGGCCAGCAGGGTATCCAGCCGGGCGAGGGTCTCGGCAGTGGTACCGCGTGGTACCGGTTGATGCAGGGCACGAAAGCTTGCCGCTTTGCCAATGTGCACATCGGCCACCAGCAGGGCCTTGCGGGCAGGCCAATAGAGGGCTTTGTCGGGGAGCAGCCAGAGCGTTTCACCACAGTGCTCGATGGGGTGATGGGTCATTCGGGCCCACCTGCTGCGTGTTCCAGGTCTGCCACCATCCGCGCAATCCGGTCCGCCAGCTTCTCGGTGCTCAGCGTCTCGCGCATGCCCTCCACCAGCAAGGCAAACGCCAGTGGCCCTGGCCGCTTCAACACTCGCACGTCCAGTTGCAGGTTGCCCATTTTCAACAACTGCCGGTGCAGCCGATCGATTTCCAGTTCTTCTGCCAATACCTCATCCCGTGCCTGGCCAAGCAGCAGGTTGCCTGCATCATGCTTGCGGAACACCTCGTAAAACAGCCCGCTGGACGCCTGAATCTGCCGGGTGCTCTTCTGCGCTGCCGGATACCCGCCAAATACCAGCCCGGCAATCTGGGCGATTTCACGAAAGCGCCGCAGCGCCATTTCCCCTGCATTCAGGCTGGCCAGCACATCTTCCAGCAGGTGCGCGGTACCGAGCGCCTGTGGCAGGTGCGTAGCCCAGTCCACTTCAGCGGGGCTGAGCAGCTCAAAGCCGTAATCGTTCACCGCTATGGATACTGACAGCGGCTGCACGCGGCTCACCCGCCAGGCAATCAGGCTGGCCAGGCCCAGGTTGGCCATGCGCCCGGCAAACGGGTACAGGAACAGGTGCCAGCCTTGGCGGGACTTGAAGGTTTCGGCCAGCAGCGTGCCCGTGGTGGGTAACGCCGACCATTGAGCCTGTAACGCCAGCAGCGGGCGCACCGCTCGCATTTCCGGGCCGTCGAAGCGTCCATGGGCTGCGGCATCGAGTTGTTCGACCAGCGCGTCGGCCAGTTCACTCGAAAGCGGCATTCGCCCGCCATTCCAGCGCGCCACCGCAGCCTTGCGAGCGGTGCTGCGGCGCACATAGGCTGTCATGTTTTCCACGCGTACCAGTTCCAGCACGCGGCCGGCAAACACCAGCGTATCGCCGGGGCGCAAGCGGGCGATAAAGGCTTCTTCGACGCTGCCCAGCGTCTTGCCACCGCCACCCTTGCTCCAGTATTTCAGTTGCAGGTTGGCATCGCTGACAATGGTGCCGATACTCATGCGGTGGCGCCGCGCCAGGCGTTCGCTGGCCACCCTGTACACCCCGTCGGCCTGGCGTTCGACACGCTGGTAGTCCGGGTAGGCACTGAGTGTGCTGCCGCCATGGCAGACGAAGTCCAGCGCCCACTGCCACTGGCTGTCGCGCAACCCGGCGAATGCCCAGGTGCTGCGTACTTCGGCCAGCAGCGTGTCGGGGTGAAAACCATTGCCCAGGGCCATGCTGACCAGGTGCTGCACCAGCACATCCATGCACAGCCGTGGTGAGACCCGAGCTTCGATGTGCCCGGCTGCCAGTGCCTGCCGAGCCGCAGCGGCTTCCACCAGTTCCAGCGTGTGGGTGGGCACCAGGGTTACCCGCGAGCACCGCCCTGGTGCATGCCCGGAACGTCCGGCCCGTTGCATCAGCCGGGCAATGCCCTTGGCCGAGCCGATTTGCAGCACCCGCTCCACCGGCAGAAAGTCCACGCCCAGGTCCAGGCTGGAGGTACACACCACCGCTTTCAGGCTGCCTTGCTTGAGGCTGCGTTCGACCCAGTCACGGGTATCCCTGGCCAACGAGGCATGGTGCAAGGCAATCAGCCCAGCCCAGTCGGGGCGGGCTTCAAGCAGGGCCTGATACCAGAGTTCGGCTTGCGCACGCGTGTTGGTGAACACCAGGCAGCTGGCGCTGGCATCGATCTGCTGGCCGACCTGGTCGAGCAACTTCAGGCCCATGTGCCCGGCCCAGGGGAAGCGCTCGATCGCTGTTGGCAGCAGGGTATCGACCTGCAGCGCCTTGTCCTGTCGCCCCTTTACCAGCAGGCCACCTTGCGGCAGCAGTACGTCGAGCGCGTGTTGCAGGTTGCCGAGGGTGGCGGACAGGCCCCAGGTCACCAGGCCAGGGTGCCATTGGCGCAGGTGGGCCAACGCCAGTTGCAGTTGTACCCCGCGTTTGTTGCCCAGCAGTTCGTGCCATTCATCCACCACCACCAGGCGTAGCGTGGCGAAATCCTCGCGGGCCTGTGCCCGTGTCAGCAGCAAGGTCAGGCTCTCGGGTGTGGTGACCAGTACACTGGGCAAGCGCCGGGCCTGCCGGGCGCGTTCGGCACTGCCGGTGTCGCCGCTGCGTACGCCCACGCTCCAGGCCAGGCCCAGTTCGTCCACGGGTGCCTGCAAGGCGCGCGCAGTGTCGGCGGCCAGGGCGCGCATGGGCGTGATCCACAGCACCTGCAATGGTGCAGGCTGGCGGCCTTGGGGTTGGGTGCTGAACGCGCGAAGCGCAGCAAGCCATACCGCATAGGTCTTGCCGGCGCCGGTGCTGGCGTGCAACAGGCCAGACTCACCGCGCTCCACGGCTGCCCAGACGCGTCGCTGGAAAGCGAACGGCTTCCAGCCGCGTTTGGCGAACCAGGCATTGGCAAGGTCGGTTGCGGCGGGCATGAGGCAGTGGGTCCGTTGAAGGTTGTGCTTCTACAGACCACCTGCCGAGGGCAATGGTTTTACCGAATCAGTTGCCCAGCAGGTAGCCGCTGCGGCACACCTGCTCGCCGGCTACATGGGCCACGACCATGCCGGCGGTGGCCATGCGCCTTACGCTGCGCGCATACAACAGGCCAGGCTGGCTGTTGCGCACGGCGGTCACCCGGTCGTTGAGCGGGTCGATGATTTCAGCGATCAACTGGCCAGCCTCCAGGTACTGCCCGGGCTTGGCGTGGTACACCAGCAGCCCGCCCAGTGGCGTGGCCACAGGTTCCACGGCAGCCAGCGGTGTAGCAGGGCAGAGCAATTCAGGCAGGGCAGGGCTGGAGCCCTTGATAACGCCCGCGTGGGTCAGGAAATCGAGTATCGCCTGGCAGTCCTTGCTGGCCAGGTCATGGCTGACATCGGCCTGGCCGCGCAGCTCGACCGTGACCGCACTGCAACCGAGCGGTATCGGGAAGCGCTTGCCGAAGCGTTGCTGCAACTGCCACCAGACCAGGCTGAAGCATTCATCGAACGACTGCCCGCCCGAGTCGGTGGCCAGCAGGCTGGCCTGGGCGCCGAGGTAGCGGGCCAGGGGTTCGATCTGTGGCCAGGCGTCTGGCGTGGTATACAGGTGTTCGACGGCTTCGAAGTCGCAGTGTAGGTCCAGCACCATGTCGGCATCGCAGGCCAGGCGCTGCAGGATCAGGCGCTGGGCCTGTAGCGGCGTGCGGGCCGGGTGCGCATCCAGCCCACGGCGCAGGTACTCGCGTATCAGCGCTACGTTGTGCGCCGGGTCCTGGGTCAGGTGTTCTTCGATCTGGTCGCCAATGCTGTCGGTGAGGTCGACGAAGTTGCGGTTGAAGTTCTCGCCGCTTTGCAGCTCGAAGCGCCCCAGGGGCGCATCCAGCAGCACTTGTTCCAGGCCAACCGGGTTGGCCACGGGTACCAGGGTGATTTCACGCAGCAGGCGGCCTTGCTCCTCCAGCTGCACGAGGCGGCGCTTGAGGTGCCAGGCCACCAGCATGCCCGGCAGCTCGTCGGCGTGCAGCGAGGCCTGGATATACACTTTGCCACCACCGCGGGGGCCGAAGTGGAAACTGTGCAGTTGGCGAGTGATGCCTGGAACGGGCGAGAGCAGTTCGTGGGTTGAATGGTGCATGGTGGTCCTGGGTGCGTGGCGAATACGGTCTGCGACACGGGTCGGCTCAAAGATAGAAGCATAGTTTCAGGCCTTGCGCCTCAGTCGATGTGGGCAAGAGCACCGTGCTGGATTCTTCGCGGGCACGCCCGCTCCCACAAAACTGCACATCACTTACTGATTTAGCAGGGACCCTGTGGGAGCGGGCAAGCCCGCGAACACCGGCGCAGCCGGTGCCATGCACCGCGCTGGATTCTTCGCGGCGGTTCGACGCCTCGACGCGCCCGCTCCCACAGGGACAGCGTTAAAGCCGAGGGAAGCCAGCACGGCCTCAAAGCTTTTATCAGGTCAGCAACGCCTGCAACGTGGCCAGGTCGTCCGCCTCGTCCACGGGTTTATCCTGCCGCCAGCGCAGCATGCGCGGAAAACGCACGGCTATGCCGCTCTTGTGGCGTTTCGACAATGCGATGCCTTCGAAGCCCAGCTCGAACACCAGCGTCGGTGACACGCTGCGCACCGGGCCGAAGGTTTCCACCGTGGTCTTGCGGATGATGGCGTCCACCTTGCGCATTTCTTCGTCAGTCAGCCCGGAATAGGCCTTTGCAAAAGGCACCAGTGCGCGCCCAGGCGTGCCGACCGGTGCGTCCCAGACCGCGAAGGTGTAGTCGCTGTACAGGCTGGCCCGTCTGCCATGACCGCGCTGGGCATAGACCAACACGGCATCGACGCTGAACGGGTCGATCTTCCACTTCCACCAGATGCCCATGTCCTTGGTGCGCCCAACGCCGTAAAGGGCTTCGCGTTGCTTGAGCATCAAGCCCTCGACACCCAGGATACGTGATTGCTCGCGTTGGCGTGCAAGGTCGGCCCAGTCGGGGCCTGCCAGCAGGGGCGATAGCAATACAGGCGCAAGCGGGTGGTCCTCCACCAGTTGTTCCAGTTGGCGACGGCGTTGGTACTGCGGCCGGTTGCGCCAGTCCTCGCCTTGCCACTCCAGCAAGTCGTAGGCCTGCAAGACCACCGGTGCATCGCTCAGCAGTTTTTTACCGAGTGTCTTGCGGCCAAGGCGCTGCTGTAGCAAGGCAAAAGGCTGGACGGCCAGGTCAGCAGGGCTATCACCTGGCTTCCAGACCAGGATCTCACCATCCAGCACTACGCCGTCGGGTAACATTTGCGCCAGGCTGTGCAGTTCCGGGAAGCGCTCGGTCACCAGCTCTTCGCCACGCGACCACACCCATAGTTGGCCCTCACGCTTGACCACCTGGGCGCGGATGCCGTCCCACTTCCATTCGATCTGCCAGGCACTCGGCGGCCCCAGCAATGCGTCGAACTGTTCGGTTGGCACTTGCAGCGGGTGAGCCAGGAAGAACGGATAAGGCTGGCCGCCGCGCTGGTGGTGTTCTTCAGCCGACTCGGCAGCCACCAGCCGCTGATAGCTGGCTGGCGTGGGGCGGTGGCTGATATCGGTGTAGCCAACCAGCCGTTGGGCCACGCGCTTGGTATCCAGCCCGGCCAACTGCGCCAGGGCGCGGGTGACCAACAGCTTGGACACGCCCACGCGAAAACTGCCCGTGATCAGTTTCAGGCAGAGCATCAGGCTTGGGCGGTCCAGCCGGGCCCACAGCGGTGGAAGGCGCTGCCGGATCTGTTCAGGCGGTAACCCGCGCAGGGGGAGCAGGTGTTGCTCCACCCAGCATGCCAAGCCCTCTTCAGTAGCATTGGTGCTCTGGGGGAGTAGCAGCGAAATGGTTTCGGCCAGGTCGCCGACGGCTTGGTAGCTTTCTTCGAACAGCCAGTCTGGCAGCCCGGCCAGGGCCATGGCCATTTCCCGCAGGAGGCGAGTAGGCACCAGCTGGCGCGGGCGCCCGCCGGCCAGAAAGTACACCGCCCAGGCCGCATCTTCGGCAGGGGCATTGGCGAAATAGTCGCGCAGTGCCTCGAGCTTGGCGTTGCTGGACGTGGTCGCGTCCAGCCGCAGGTACAACGTGGCGAAGGCTTTCATGGCGTGGGTTCGGCAGCGTTAACGTCGTCCTCGTTGCCGTACTCGGTGACGAAGGCGCGGGCATCGAGGCCTTGTTCATTGAGGTAACGCACCAGCACGTTGACCGAACCGTGGGTGACCATCACCCGCTCGGCGCCGGTTTGGCCGATTGCCCACAGCAGGCCGGGCCAGTCGGCATGGTCCGAGAGCACGAAGCCCCGGTCCACGCCGCGCCGCCGCCGGGTGCCGCGCAGCAGCATCCAGCCGCTGGCGAAGGCATCGCTGTACTCGCCGAAGCGTCGCATCCAGCTGCTGCCACTGGCTGAAGGGGGCGCCAGCACCAGTGCGTGGCGCAGGAGGGGGGCATTGCGTGGGATATCGCCGGCATAGCGGGTTTCCGGCAAGCGTATGCCGGCGTCTCGGTACACCCGGTTGAGCGGCTCGACGGCGCCATGCACAAGGATCGGGCCGATGCTGTCGTCCAGCCCATGCAGAATCCGCTGGGCCTTGCCGAAGGCATAGCAGAACAGCACGCTGGCCTTGCCCTGTACGCTGTTGGCCCGCCACCACGCGTTGATGTCGGCATGGATCTCGCCCTGGCTGGGCCAGCGGTAGATCGGCAGGCCGAAGGTCGATTCGGTGATGAAGGTGTGACACGGCACCGGTTCGAAGGGGGCACAGGTGCCATCGGGCTCAACCTTGTAGTCACCGGACGCAACCCAGACTTCACCCTGGTACTCAAGCCGGACCTGCGCCGAGCCCAGTACATGCCCGGCCGGGTGAAGGCTCAGGGTCACCCCGTGGTGCAGCAGGTGCTCGCCGTAGGGCAAGGTCTGCAAGTTGATGTCCTGGCCCAGCCGGCTGCGCAGGATGCCGGCGCCTGGGGCTGCGGTCAGGTAGTGGGCATTGCCGGTCCGTGCGTGATCACCATGGCCGTGGGTGATCACGGCGCGGTCCACGGGCCGCCACGGGTCTATGTAGAAATCACCGGGCGGGCAGTACAGGCCTTCGGGGCGGGCGATGACGAGGTCCATGGCGTGGGCGCTGGTTTGGAGTTACCAGTTAGGAACCATGCAGGAGAAAGGAAGTTCGACTGGAAATGGTTGGGGCCGTTTTGTGTCCCGTCGCCGGCAACCCAGCGCCACCGCGTCGCCTGTTTCGCGGGCACGCCCGCTCCCACAGGGACTGAGCTGGCTTCGAGCCAACACTGTACCTGTGGGAGCGGGCGTGCCCGCGAAGGGCTGCAAAGCAGCCCCAAAACAGGCGATGCCGTTTACTTCCCAGGCACCAAGGTCAGTCGCTGGCTGCCATACGCCCGCCCAAAGTTCTGCTGCTGCAGCGGCAGGCTCATGAAGCGCCCCTTGAACCAGGCATCCAGCCCGTCACTGTAATGCGCGCTGGCCGGGTTACCGGACTGGCCACTGCTGGTCAGCACCTGCAACGGCTCGGCCTGGCCGAAGTCGACGATCATGCGCGCCGAGGCCGGCAGGCGGGTGTCGAAGTCGCTGCCCCAGGCGTAGGGCGTGAGGGCCAGGGTAGTGAAGTCGCCACCTGCGGCCAGCGGCGCACGGTTGAGTGGGTCGCCCAGGCCATGGTAGGCCGGGGCCGGCCAGCGATACTGGTGTAGCTTGCCCCACTGCCAGGCGCGGCGGTCGGCGCCGAGTTGCGTGGTGCCAGCATCTACTGCACCTGCCAGGCTGCGGGCGAGAATGGCGGGTTTGTCTTCTTTCTGCGGGGTGCTGCGGTCGTCCCAGAACGGGCTGTCGTCGCGGCCCAGCAGGTGATCGGCCTGCGCCGAGAACGACAACCGGGCATTGCTGACGAAGGCCTGCCAGGCTGGGCCGGACTCCGGGCCGAGGTCGTCGAGGAACGTCTGCCGCGCAACTTCCTGCAGGAACAGTTCGTACAGCGCGGCATCCGCCGACACCGGGCTCAGGCGGCCGTCGAAGGCCTTGAGCCGGGCCAGCGCGTCACGGGCCTTGTCGCGCTGTGCGCCGGGCAGGGCATCAATTGCCTGCTTGAGTGGCTGGGCCATGCCAGGGGCGTCGAACATCTGCTTGAGCTTGTCGGCCAGCAAGGTTACCTGGTCGTTTTGCAGCGCCATCAGGCTGCGGCTGTCGTGGCGGCCATTGCCGGCCAGCTGCGCCAGGCGCTCGGCACGCTCCGGGTAGTACCAGGTGCTTGAAAGCTGCATGCCATAACCGCGCGGCAGGCTGCGCTGGTTGGCGTGGCCGATCCAGCCGGCAGGTGGGTCCTGGTCGTAGGGGTGCAGCATCGGGTCGGCATAGCCGTCCCAGTCGTAGCGCCCTTCCCAGCCCGGCGAGGGCAGCAGGCCCTGGCCTTCGCGGCGGTTGGGGTAACGGCCGCTGACCTGCCAGCCGATATGCTCAGGCTCGGCGAACACGAAGTTGAGGGCAGCGGCAGTCACTTCACGGGTACTGTCGAATGCGCGCTCCACGTTTTTGGCCCGGGTCAGGTCGAACAATGCATCCAGGCTGCGGTCTGCCTTGTACTGCGGCAAGTTCAGCGCCAGGCCCAGGCTGGCGTTGTCGGGCTGGGCCAACAGGGTGCCGTGGCGGGTGTCGTACATCACCTCGCGCAGCGGGCGCTGGCCACGGACAAAGAAGGTTTCGCTACGGGCGCGGGCCGGCAGCCATTTGCCATCGGCCAGGTAGCTCAGCTGGCTGCCCTGGCGGCGCAGTTGCTCCAGGTACAGGTCCTGGTTGTCGGCCATCACTGCGCTGCTGCTCCAGGCCAGCTTGCCGTTGTAGCCGGCCAGCACAATCGGCAGGCCGGGCAACGACAGGCCGGCGACCTGGTACTTGCCGGTATGGATCTGTACCGGGCTCAGGGCCCAGGCGGCGCGGCTGTCGCTGGCCAGCAGGCTCTTGCCACTGCGGCTGCGCTGCGGGCCCAGGGCCAGGTTGGCCGAACCCGGGCTGCCGAGCAGGTCGAGGTCGGCCAGCTTCTGGCTGGCGGCGGCCAGTGCTGGCAAGCCTGGCAACTGGCTGGCCAGGTTCAGGCCTTTGAGTTTGTCCACTTCGCCGTCGGCCAGCGGCTCGTCCGGGGCGCCGGGCAGCAGCCAGGCCAGTTTGTCGCTGCCGGCCTTCTGCGCCAGGGTCAGGGCGCTGAGTTCTTCCTGCAGGTTCACCGACTGGCTGAACGCGTACAGGCTGAAGATCAGCGCCGAGTCTTCAGGCTTCCAGTACTCCGGGCGATAGCCACTGTTGGCCAGGCCGGCAGGCAGTTTGTCGCGGTAGCGGAACAGGTAGGCATTGACCCCGCGTGCGTACACTTCAAAGAAGCGCTTGAGCCGCGGCGATGCGTCGGCATATTGCTGCGCGGCGCTCTGCTTGAGGTTGGCGGCGCGCATCAGGCGGTCGATGTCCAGCGCGTCGCTGCCGGCAAGTTCCGCCAGGCGGCCCTGGGCAAGCAAGCGCATGGCGACCATCTGTTCGATGCGATCACCTGCGTGCACGTAGCCCAGGCTGAACAGCGCGTCATGGAAGCTGCTGCTTTCGATCAGCGGGGCGCCCATGGCGTTGCGGCGCACCGAGACGTTCTGTGCCAGGCCCTTGAGCGGCTGCACGCCGCTGGTCGGTGGCACGCTGTCCTGGTAGCCGCCCGTCTGGCAGCCGGCCAGCCCGAGCATGCCGAGCAGCGTGGCAGCGGTTGCAAACCGCGGGCGGAAGGGAGGAAGGGCGGGGGCGGCCATGGCAAGGGCTCCTGCAAGGCGTGGCGGGTTTCGAAAGGCGCTAAGGTAGTAAGCGGGCAGGCGCCGTGCAAGGTCCGCGGGCGGTTTATTTGTCAGCGCTGACTCAAACGATGAAGTGGTCTGCCAGCGTGTCGGAAAAGTGCGTGCAGTTGATACGTGCATAGCGGCGGTAGTCACGGGTGACGGCGAACGCCGAGCCGGGCATCAGCAGGATCTTGTGTTGTTCCAGTTTGCGCACCAAGGGTTGCAGGTCTGGCAGGTCTGGGTGATACACCCAGAGGAACATGCCCCCTTGCGGTGCGATTTCAAACTGCCAGCCGCGCTCAAGCAGTAACCGTTGGGTCTGCACCTGCTGCCTGATCATGCGCTGCTGCACATCTTTCATATGCCGCGCATAGGTGCCATCCGACAGTATGGTGTTGACGAAGCGTTCGCAAAACGCCGGTACCGCAACGCAGGTCAGCAGTTTCAGGCGTGTCAGCGGTTCTATCAGGTCTAGCGAGCAGGCGATGAAACCCACGCGCAAGGATGCCGACAGGCATTTCGAGAAGCTGCCGATGTAGATCACCCGGTCCAGGTTATCCAGCTCGGCGAAAGTCTGGCGCACGGCAGGGCTGAAGTCGCCATAGACGTCATCTTCGACCACGAAGAACTCATGCTCCACCGCCAGGCGCAGCACGCTGAACGCGTTGTGCGGGCTGATGTTGCTGCCGGTCGGGTTGTGGAAGGTGCTGTTGCAGAAAAACGCCCTGACCTTGTTGTGCACCAGGTAGCGCCGCATTTCTTCTACATCCGGCCCGTCCTGAGTACGCCGAATGCCGACCACATGCCCGCCGGCCAGCTGGATGAGCTTGATCAGGTTGCCGTTGCCCGGCTCGTCCACGAAAACGTGATCGCCCGGTTTTATCAGCAGCCGCGCGACCAGGTCCAGGCCTTGTGTGGCGCCCAGCGTGGTCAGCAACTGGTTGGGCCGCACATCGACACGGGTCAGCCGCTTCATGTGCACGCACAGTTGTTTGCGCATGGGCAGGTAGCCCTGGATGTCGCCGTACTCGGCCAGCGAGCTCTGCTCCAGCCGCGCCGTGCGGCGAATGGCCTTGGCCAGCAACTCGGTGTCACGCCAGGCGGGGGGGAGCCAGCCGCTGCCCAGCTTGGTGTAGTGCTGGCCACCTTGTAGCAATTTGAACAGTGGGTCGCCTGCCATGCACTCGGGTTCGTGGATCACGCCTGTTTGACGTGACCGGGTCGCGACGAAGTAGCCGCGGCCCGGCGATGCCGTCAACACACCCTCGCTGACCAGCTGGGCATAGGCCGATACAACGTCGTGGTAACTGAATTCGACCGCAGCCGTCAGTTTCCTGATGGAGGGCATGCGCTGCCCGGGCAGCCACTCCCCCGCATCCAGGCGTTGTTTCAACTGATGATGAAGGCTGCTGGGGTTCATGGCAGGTCTCGAACCGTTAGAAAAAAAAGCCTAACAGTTAACGGAAATGCTTGTCGACTGTTCGTTTGCAAATGGCCAGTACATGCCACTATCCCCGTGTCGGAAGTTTTGGCTGCCCGCGGAGGCAGCACCTTAAGCGTCTGTGCAACCAGACAACTGGATATCGAGCCCATGCACTCTATGGATATGCAATCAGCCGTCATTGCCAGGCTACCTGTGCCTGATGAACCGGAAACATTCAAGGTTGTAAGGAACCTTGTTACATCGGCGCTATTGGAGTGTTGTTCAATTGATGAATTTGAAACCTTGAAAGAAACCACGGTTATTCAGTCCGTCACCGAACAGGCCCATGCTGATTTGCAGGCCTTTGCCCTGAAGGACCCGGCGGCTGGCCGCGACCTGGTATTCATTGCAAAAACCTACACTTCGTATTCTGCGGTTTTACATTATCGGCTTGCCCACTGGATCTACAACAATACAACTGCGGCCTACGGCGCCGGTGGCCAATGCCTGGCGGCGATGATCTCCAGGCGCGGGAAAATGCTCTCGGGAGCGGAAATCCACTTCCGCAGCCGCATCGGTGCACGCTTCATCATCGACCACGGCATGGGCACTGTCATCGGCGAAACGTCGACCATTGGTGACGATTGCTACGTGCTTGGCGGCGTCACGCTGGGTGCCCGGGGTATCAGTGGCAACCCGTCGAGCCGCAGGCACCCGACCCTGGGCAACGGCGTACAAGTCGGCGCTTTCGCCAGTGTGCTGGGGGCTATTCACGTGGGTGACGGCGCATTTATCGGGCCGGGTTGCATTATTACCAAAGATGTACCAGCCGCTGCCCGGGTACAGGTTAAAACATCATTGCAGGTGGTACTCGAATCATGAATGCTCTGAACTATGAAGTTTTGCGCAATACCGAAAAACTGTATTACAAAGACCAATACCTGGCGGGTGCGAATACTCAAGTAACGCGGGTGCATGGTGACGGTATCGAATTGCAGAGTACCGTGGCTTATCCGGAAGGTGGCGGTCAGGAAGCTGATATTGGCACCATTGAATTACCGATAGGGACCGTGCGTTTCGTCTGGGTTAAAAAACTCTATGGCAGCCCTATTCGACTTGAAGGTTTCAAAGGCGGAAAACTGGGCGGGATCATTATTCATAGCGTGCACCCTGATGACCTGCACCTGCTGGATGAGGTCACTGTAGGCATGCCTGCCCGGGTCACTATCGATATCGAACGGCGCGAACGGCTGACGCTGTCCCACAGTGCCAGCCACTTCCTGTATGCCGCTGCCGTCGGGCTGCGTGAAGAACTGAAGCAATGGACCATCGGCTGCCACATCAAGGAGGATTCGGCACGTTTCGACTTCCTGGTCGAGGACGCCTTCACCGCCGAGGAGGTGGTTGAGATAGAGCGGCGGGCCAACGAACTGATCGGCTGCGATGCGCCCATCGAGCACTATGCGGTCGAGGGCCTGGAAGACGCGCGCTTGTGGACCTACAACGGTATCGAAATTCCGTGCGGTGGCACACACCTCGACTCACCTCGGCGTATCGGGCGCCTGAGCGTCAGGCGCAAGCGCCTGGGCAAAGGCAAGGAGCGGCTGATCTGCGCGTTCCCCGATGCCGAGGTCGACGTGTCCACCTACCACGAGCACGCACTATGAACAGCACGTTACCGCGGCGCACGTACCTGTACTTCACCGCACAGTCGATCAACCTGACCACTGCCGTCATGTCGGTGACCATGGCCGCCATCGTCGGCGCGGCGCTGGCGCCAGACGCTGCATGGTCGACGGTGCCATACGGCTTTCAGTTTTTGAGCCTGATGCTGGCAACCTACCCGGTTTCCCGGCTGATGAGCCGCATCGGCCGCAAAAAGGCCTTCATGCTGGGCGCAATTCCCTTGGCATTGTCTGGTGTCAGTGGCTTTCTGGCCGTGGAACATCAGCACTTTGCAACCTTGGTACTCAGCCACTCGGCGCTGGGTGTGTATATCGCCTTCGCCAACTTCAACCGCTTTGCGGCCACCGACAACCTTCCCCAGGCCCTGAAGCCCAAAGCCCTTTCGCTGGTAGTGGCAGGGGGCGTTCTGGCCGCTGTGGTCGGGCCGACGCTTACCGAATGGCTGCGGGATGTGGGGGGCTACCCACTGTTTTCGCTGTGTTATGCAGCCTTCGTCGGCCTGGCGCTGCTGTCACTGCTGATTGCCTTGTGCCTACCCGACGATGCCGGCATGGCCCGCGCGGTCGACAGTGCCGCCAAGGCGGCTGGCGCGCGTACCGAGCCGCCAAGCCCGAGCGTGGTCGTGGCAATGGCCGTTGCTGCGCTGGGCTACGGGATCATGAACCTGTTGATGATCCAGGCTTCGATGCACATGAAACACATGCATGAGGATTTTTCTGATGTGCGCCTGGCCATCCAGTGGCATGTGATTGCCATGTTCGCCCCGTCGTTCTTCACCGGTGCGATCATCCAGCGGTTAGGCATCAAGACCACCATTTGCGCGGGCCTGGCCCTGTTGATCGGCTGCTCGGCGCTGAATATCTGGTCGCACAGCTACGCGATGATGACCTTGGCACTGATTGCCCTGGGGCTGGGGTGGAACCTGACGTATGTGGGCGGCGGCGCCTTGCTGGCCCAGTCGCTGCAGAACAGCCCGGCGGCGATGCAGATGCAGGGCAAGAACGACCTGGCCATCGCCATCTTCGCCACCCTTGGTGCGTTTAGCCCGTCGCTGTTGTTGAGCACGGTCGGCTGGGACGGCACCAACGCCATCTGCATGGTCCTGTGCATCGGGCTGCTGGTTGCCACTGCCGGCCTGCTGCAGAACAAGGCCAGCCTGCATACTTCAATGGAAGGTAGCCGCAAATGAGCGAGCTCATCAGCGTCAGCGATCGCATCTATACCAAGCTGGAGATGAACAACCCGGGCGGGAGCCACAAATACCGGGCAGCACAACGTATCGTCGAGCATGCCGTGCGCAATGGCGACATCATTCCCGGGGTAACAACCGTTATCGAAAAAACCGGTGGCAGTTTCGGTTTTGGCCTGCTGGCGGCGTGCCACAAGTACCAGGTCGCCGTGGAGCTGGCGGTCGGGCTGGGTTTCAGCCAGACCAAGCGGGATCTGCTTGAGTGTTTCGGCGCCCTGCTGATTGGCAAGGAAATGCTGATCGCTGGCGCCACCCCCAAGGATGTAGTGATGCATCACCTGGATAATCAGGCTGCGCTGGGCAAGTCGTACTTTTACACCGATCAGTTCAACAACCCGGTGGCCATCGAGGCCCACCGCTACCAGACAGCCAGCGAATTGGCCGTGCAGCTGACCAACGCCGGGGCAGGGCGGGAAGTGCTGTTTGTCGGGTGCGCAGGTACAGGTGCCAGTTTCACGGGCATTACCCTGGGGCTGAAAGATCATGGCTTCGAGGTGTCGACGGTGCTGGTCGACCCCAGCGGGTGTGACTCACGGGCGGGGGTGTTTGCCGATCATCGCTTCGAAGGCATGGCGGTGGGCGTATGCCCGCCCTTCATGGACTGGTCGCTGGTGGATGAGCGGGCGCAAGTGCAGCATGCAGAAATGCTGGCCGCACAGCGCTGGTTCTACATGCAAAGTGGCATTTTCGTCGGCAACACCGCCGCTGCCTGCCTTGCCGTTGCCCAGCGTATGGCCCAGCACCCGCGCTATGCCGCGACCACCGTGGTGACCATCGCCTACGACGCCGGCCTCTGGTACCAGGACCTGCTGGGGGCAAGCCGGCGCAAGGCCGCCTAGGGCAGAGCCCGCAGCAGGGGGCGGTCAGGTCAGGCGCCGTGGCACTTCTTGAATTTCTTCTCGCTACCGCACGGGCACGGGTCGTTACGGCCAACGTCCTTCAGGGCGTTGCGTACCGGCTCCTGGTGGCCGTGGTTGCAGTGCGGGCCGTGCACATGGCCATGGTCATGGTGGTGATCATGATCGTGGTTGCAGTCAGGGCCATGAACGTGGGGTTGTTGGGACATTGCAGGGTTACTCCGGGATGTGATCGCCGGGGATTATCTCACCACTGCGCGATAAGTGCAGGTCTCGATGGATAAGCAACCCGGTCGCCAGCTCGCCCTGCAGGGTGTAGTGCAGCGGCTGCTTGCTTCTGAGCAGCTTGGCCAGTGGCTTGAGGTGCTGCCACAGGTTGGTTCGCGCGGTGATCTTGAAGGTGCGCCGGGCATGCCCGCCCACGCTGCGCCATACGCTGGTTTCATCCTGTACCAGCAGCAAGTCGTTGAGGCGTATGGCATACGACAGGTTGCGGATGAACAGGCGGCTGTCATTGGGGTTGTCGACCCGCAGGTGCAGCACGAATTCCTGCTCCAGCAACCTGGCCTTGACCGTTTCGACCTCGACCAGGTGCACCTCGGGCTCGCGCCACTCGTCACCGCCCCAACTGGCACAGCCCGCCAGCAGCGCCAGCAAGGGGGCGAGCAACAGCAGGCGGGCGCTCATGCTTAGCTACCCACGTAACTGGCGCAGCATTTCTTGAACTTCTGCCCGCTGGCACAGGGGCAGGGGTCGTTGCGCCCGGCCTTCAGGCCAACGGTTGGGTCGATGAAGTACCAGCGCCCGCCATGCTGTACGAACGCTGAGCGTTCACGGTGCTGGTGATCGCCCTCCTGGTCGTGCCAGCGCGCGGTAAAGGTGACAAAACCGTGCTCTGGCTGGCCGCCCAGTATTTCGGCGCTTTCCACCTCCAGGCCCAGCCAGGTGCTCTGGGCGCTCCAGGCAGCCATGCCGGCACGGTCCAGATCGGCTTGCTGGGCGGGCAGGGTGGTGGCTACCAGGTAGTCGACCAGGCCAAGCACGTAGGCACTGTAGCGTGAGCGCATCAGCGTCTGGGCATCCGGTGCCGGGGTACCGGCATGGTAATGCCCGCAGCAGGCATCGAGCAGGTTGCCACTGCCACAAGGGCAGACCGAGACACTCATCATCACCACCAGTACTTGCCGAAGTTTTCAGGGTTGGCCCAGAACCTGGCGTTGAGCCAGTCCGGGACTTGCTTGTAGTCATGTAGATCATAGGTGAACAGGCTCAAAACCTGCTGGTCACGGCAGAATTTCTCGCTGGCCGACATGGCCAGGGCGAAAAAGTCGGTGTCCTGCCAGCCGCTGGCGGCCAGATCCGCCAGCACCGCAACCCGGCTGGCATTGAGGTTGCGAATGCCGCCGAGCAGTTCCAGCCCGGTGCGTTTGGGCAGATGCTCCAGGCAGTCCACCAGTACCGCCAGGTCAAAACGCTGGGCCGCCAGTTCGGCGGGCAGCGGGCCCGGTGCCGCCGTGGCGATGGTCACCTGCGGGTGTGCCTGGGCGAAGGCGTCCAGCGCCGGGAAGCGTGTGCCTACCAGCAGCAGGCGTTGCGGGGTGAAGCGCTCCAGCAAGGCCGCCAAAGCTTGCTGTGGGGTGCGTTGGGAGAAACCTTCGGTCATTGCCTGTCCTCATTGAAGTCGTCCAAGACTAGCGGTCCGCAGCCTGCGGGCAAAGAGGCATGTGGCCACGTCGTGGCTTATTGCTGGCAGGGTTGGAATGCGCGGTCTTTACTCCCAGAGATCGGTCTTATGCCGATTCCCCCTAGGAGAAGCAATGAAATGAGCATAGTACGCACAGCGATACCCCTGGTACTGCTCACCAGTGTGTTGACTGGTTGTGCAGGTTTGCAAAAAACCGACTGGCCGAAGTGTGCTGCCGTCGGGGGTGTAGGCGGCGCCGCGTTGGGCGCGATTGAAAGTTCCAGCTGGGCTGGCTGGGGTGCGTTGCTGGGCGGTGGCCTGGCGGCGGGCTACTGCTGGGCCCATGGCGATGGCGACGAGGATGGCGACGGCGTGCCGGACAGCCGGGACAAGTGCCCGGGCACGCCGCGTGGTGTGCAGGTCGATGCCAACGGGTGCCCGCCAGAGCCGGCAGCCGTGGTCGAGGAAGTGGTGGTGCAGAAGGAAGAAGTCATCGTCATCCGTGATGTGCACTTCGAGTTTGACTCTGCGAAGCTGACCGCCCGCGACAAAGAGCGCCTCAATACCATTGCCACGCGCCTGAAGCAGGAAGCGCCATCCGCCCGCCTGAGCGTCAGCGGCCATACCGACAGCGTTGGCTCTGACAGCTACAACCAGAAACTGTCCGAGCGCCGTGCCCACTCGGTGACCGATTACCTGGTCGAGAGCGGCGTACCGCGCAGCAGCTTCGTGTCGGTGGTCGGTGCTGGTGAAACCCAGCCGGTGGCAGACAACGCTACAGCCGAAGGGCGTGCCATGAACCGCCGTACCGAGATCAAGATCCAGCGGTAAGCCGGCGTGCGCCCGTGCCTTGAGCAGTGGCACGGGCGCGTGTTGATGCCGGTTAGCCGTTTGTGGCCAATGACACAGGAGCATTCAGCATGAGTGTGACGTCGAAGGCGGCATTGCCGCTGTTGGTGGCAGCCAGCCTGCTCGCAGGCTGCGCCACGCACAGTGATGGCAGCGCGCCCCTCAACCAAAGGACCTGGCCTGTTTGCAGCCTGCTGGGCGGCCTGGTCGGTGGCGGCCTGGGCGCTATCGAAAGCTCTGCCTGGGCCGCAGGTGTCGGGGCCCTGGGCGCCGTCACCGGGGGGCTGATCTGTTACGCCCAGGATGGTGACGAAGATGGCGACGGTATTTTCGACCGCCGCGATCACTGCCCTGACACCCCCGCCAACACGGCGGTCGACCACATGGGCTGCCCGTTGAAGGAATACCCGGCAGCGCCGCCTGCCACTGCGCCCGAACCGTCACCTGAAGTGATCATCCTGGATGACAACGGCGCGGTGATGTTCGCCTTCGATTCAGCCGACCTGACGCCGGCTGCCCAGCAACGGCTGCAAGGCCTGGTGGCGAAGCTCAATTCACCGACAGTAGCCAAGGTTGCCGTGATCGGGCATACCGACAGCGTCGGCTCCGACAGCTACAACCAGGCGCTTTCCGAGCGCCGTGCCAGCAGCGTCGCCGAATACCTTATCAGCCAGGGGCTGGAGGCGGGTAAGGTCACCAGCCAAGGGCGTGGGGAAAGCCAGCCGATCACCGACAACGAAAGCGAAGAGGGGCGCGCCCGCAACCGACGGGTGGAGCTGCACCTGAACTGAGCGGTGCTGGCGCCTGCCTTGGCATTGCAGTTAATGTTGGCCGCACGGCCCGCTCGAACGGGCCGTCTCGACATAACAACAATCCATAGGGGGCGGTGTATGAAGTTCATCCTGGGCCTGGGCAAGGTCCTGACGGTCGCTTTCTGGGGTGTGGTGTTGTTCAATCAGTTGATGCCACAACCCTTGCCCTTCAATCTGCTGATCAATGCCGCTGGCATCTTGCTGTTCGGCCTGCACCTGCTCGAAGTGCTGTTTTTCAATGGTAGCTTGCGTGGGCGTAGCCACCGTTGGTTCGACCGCTTGCAGATCCTGTTGACGGGTATCTTTCATGTCATGTCCATTCCCCGTGCGCAGGAGGCGCCGCGAAATGCGTAATCTGATGTTGCTGGCCATGTTGGCCGCACCCCTGGCCCAGGCCGAAAGCCTTGAGGTCGCCGCCAATTCCATGCTGCGCTTGCCTGACAAATCGGCCAGCGTGCACCTCACGCACCTGCGTGTCGCCGATTCGGCAACCCTGCTGCTGCCAGCCTCGCTTGCGCAATTGACGGTCGACCAGCTGGAACTGGGGCGTGATGCGCGTATCGCCATTGCCCCTTCTGACAGCCCGTTACTGATCGAGGCGCGTAGCGCGAGGTTGGGCGAGGGCAGCGAATTCAGTGCCCCCGGGGCGGCGGGCAATTATCAGCGGGCAGCCCGCTCAGGCCGCAGCCTGGACCTGAAACTGGCTGAGCTGGATGCCGAACGGGTGGCGATCGATGCACGCGGTGGCGCGGGCGCGCCGGGTTACGTGGGGCTTGATGGCGGCAACGGCCAGGCCGGGGGCTGCACCTGGGGCCAGGCCAGCCGCGGTGCCAATGGCGATGACGGCGGTAACGGGCACGATGGCGCACCGGGTGGGCGCATTCGCCTGAGCCTGCCGCAGGGGTTCCCGCAGGAGCACATCGTGGTGCGCCTGGATGGCGGCGCACCGGGCAAGGCCGGGGCGGCCGGCAAGGCAGGTAAAGGCGGGGCCAGCAAAGGGTGCCTGGTGTACCGCACCGATGCCGGCGCCAATGGCCGGCCGGGTCAGCCCGGCCAGCCGGGCCTGGCAGGAGCCGCAGGTGAGCTGATCTTGCAGCGCCTCTAAAAGCCTGCACTGGCCCTATCGCCGGCAAGCCAGCTCCCACCTTGACCGCACCGGCCTTAAGCCATGTGTAGTACCTGTGGGAGCTGGCTTGCCGGCGATAGGGCCGGTGCAAGCAGCATCAGATCATCAGCCGCGAACTGGCCACCGCAACCACGGCCAGGCCCAGCAGCAGGTTGATGCCCACCATCCGCCGGATTCGCCCCAGCACCGCCGCACCGGTCGGCCAGTCCTCGGCCTGCACCGCCGCCTTCAACTCCGGTAGCAGCAACGCCTGAATGCGCATGAACAAGGCAAACATGGCGATCCCGCCGCCGATCATCACCTGCACGTACTTCGGCGCAGTCTCGAACCCGCTGAAGCGCACGTGCAACATGCCGATACCACTTATCGCCAATATCGCCACGGCCAGCCAGACCCAGCCGAAGAAGCGTCGGAAAACTTCCACCCACAGGCGCAACCGCGCAGGCCCTTCAAGGGCTGCAACCGTTGCCGGGCGCAGCACCAGCCAGGCGAAGAACATGCCGCCGACCCATACCAGGGCAGCCAGAACATGCAGTGTGTAGGGCAGGGCAAAGGCGAGCATCCGGATCTCCATGCGGCATAAAGGGCAATAGCGGGGTATGATAGCCGCCCCATGCGAAACACTGAAAATATATCCAGCCCTCCGGGCACCTGCAGACCATGATCAGCAACGAACTCAAAGCCACCATCCAGGGCGCCTACTCGCGTTTTCTAGAAGCCAAGAGCCTCAAGCCACGCTATGGCCAGCGCCTGATGATCGCCGAAGTGGCCAAGGTGCTTGGCGACATCGCCTGCGACGACGAAGGCTGCCGTGCCGGCGAGCCTGCCGTGGTGGCGGTCGAGGCAGGCACCGGTACCGGCAAGACGGTGGCCTACAGCCTGGCTGCCATTCCAGCGGCCAAGGCTGCTGGCAAGCGCCTGGTCATTGCCACTGCGACCGTGGCCCTGCAGGAGCAGATTGTCTTCAAGGACCTGCCCGACCTGATGCGCAACAGCGGGCTCAACTTCAGCTTCGCCCTGGCCAAGGGCCGTGGCCGCTATCTGTGCCTGTCCAAGCTCGACATCCTGTTGCAGGAGGGCCACGCCCAGTCGGCCACGGCCCAGTTGTTCGAGGAAGAAGGCTTTCGCATCGAAGTCGACGAGCGCAGCCAGAAGCTGTTCAACAGCATGATCGAGAAGCTTGCCGGCAACCGCTGGGACGGTGACCGTGACAGTTGGCCCGAAGCCCTGGAAGACCAGGACTGGGCACGCCTGACCACCGACCATGGCCAATGCACCGGCCGCCACTGCCCGAACTTCCAGCAGTGCGTGTTCTACAAGGCCCGTGAAGGCATGGGCAAGGTCGACGTGATCGTCACCAACCACGACATGGTGCTGGCCGATCTGGCCCTGGGTGGCGGCGCGGTGTTGCCCGACCCACGCGACACCCTGTACGTGTTCGACGAAGGCCACCACCTGCCAGACAAGGCCATTGGCCATTTCGCCCACTATTCGCGCCTGCGCTCCACGTCCGACTGGCTGGAGCAGACGGCCAAGAACCTGACCAAGCTGCTGGCCCAGCACCCGCTACCCGGCGATCTGGGCAAGTACATCGAGCAGGTGCCAGAGCTGGCGCGGGAAGTACGCACCCAGCAGCAGTTCATGTTCACCCTGTGCGAGCAGGTTGCGGACTTCCGCCCCAGCGAGGACACCGAAGGCCGTGAACGCCCGCGCTATCGTTTCGAGGGCGGGGTGGTGCCAGAGCAGATCCGCGAAGTGGGCATCGAGCTGAAAAAGGGCTTTGCCCGCCTCAACGACCTGTTCACCCGCCTGGCCGACCTGCTCAAGGAAGGCATGGATGGCGAGGTCAGCATCGGCATCGCCAGCCACCAGGCCGAGGAGTGGTACCCGCTGTTCGGCAGCCTGGTTACGCGGGCCCAGGGCAACTGGGAACTGTGGACGGCCTTTACCGCCGAGGACCCGGAAGACAGCCCGCCCATGGCGCGCTGGCTGACGCTGGCCGAGAGTGGTGCGATGTTCGATATCGAAGTCAACGCCAGCCCCATTCTTGCCGCCGAAATGCTCCGCCGCAGCCTGTGGAGCGTTGCCCACGGTGCGCTGGTGACGTCGGCGACGTTGACCGCGCTGGGTAAATTCGACCGCTTCCGCATGCGCTCCGGTTTGCCCCGTGATGCGGTCACCTGCGTGGTGCCCAGCCCGTTCGTACACGGTGACGCCGGCCTGCTGCGGGTTCCCGACCTCAAGGCAGACCCCCGCGATGCGGCGGCACACACCGCGGCGATCATCCGCGAGTTGCCGAACATTGTCGAAGATGCCCGCGGCGCATTGGTGCTGTTCTCATCGCGCAAGCAGATGCAGGACGTGTTTGACGGGCTGGACCGTGACTGGCGCAAGCTGGTGCTGATCCAGGGCAACCTGTCCAAGCAGGAAACGCTGAACAAGCACAAGGCGCGGGTTGATGACGGCCAGCACAGCGTACTGTTTGGCCTGGCCAGCTTTGCCGAGGGGGTCGACTTGCCTGGTGCGTACTGCGAGCACGTTGTCATCGCCAAGATTCCCTTTGCCGTTCCCGATGACCCGGTCGAGGCTGCGCTGGCGGAGTGGATCGAGGCACGAGGCGGCAACCCGTTCATGGAAATTGCCGTGCCCGACGCCTCGCTGAAGCTGATCCAGGCCTGTGGCCGCCTGCTGCGTACCGAACAGGATCGCGGCGTCATCACCTTGCTTGACCGTCGCCTGGTCACCCAGCGCTACGGCAAGGCTATTCTCAACGCGCTGCCGCCATTCCGGCGGGAGATTTCCTGACCGCCGGAGCAATTGCTCCGGCGTGCTGTCCATTCCTCAGTCTTGGGCCCATGAGGGGCCTGAAGGAGAGCCCCAGCCTTATGGTCCGCCACACCCTGCCTGCCGTTTTTGCCCTGTTGTTCAGCTCGCCCTTGCTGGCTGGGCAGCAGACGCTGTTCAGCTTCGTGCGCCCGGCCTCGGTGGTCAATGTGGCGACCGAGGATACCGGCATGCCGCAGTACAACGCGGAGCAAACGGCCGAGGGCGAGGTACTGCGGCGCGTGGTGTTCAACCCGGCCGAGCGGCCGACCTTGCGCCTGAGCCCGCAAGGCGGGGTGTGGGACTGGTCTGCCGGGCAGTTTCTCACCTTGCGCCTGCAAAGTGCCATGGACTGGGCGCTTACTGTGGATGTCACGGTGCAAGGCAGCGATGGCCGCACATTGACCAGCCGTATCGACCTGCCTGCCGGCCCTGCGCAAACGGTGATGGTGCCCCTGACTGCCAGCTCGCCGCTGAGCCAGGGCATGCGCGCCGGTCCACCCATGCCATGGAACCATGGCGGTCAACGCTTGCTGTTGACCAGCAGTGCGGGCGCGGTAGACCTCAAGCAGGTGGCTTCGGTCAGCCTGAGCATACCCAGCCCCAAGGTGGCGCAGAACCTGCTGATCGAGCGGGTGGGTATTCAGGATGACGACCAGGCCTACAAGGCGGCGTACCAGGAGCTGATTGATGCTTATGGACAATCCACTCGCGCCAACTGGCCGGAAAAGGTTGGCAATGACGAGCAGCTCAAGGCGGCCGATACGCGCGAACAACAACAGCTCAAGGGCTGGCTGGCTGAGCGCGCAAAGCAGCACCTGGACGAATATGGCGGGCTGCTGGCCGGGCCTGCGTTCGAGGCCAAGGGCTTCTTCCGCACCGAAAAGCGTGACGGCCGCTGGTACCTTGTAACGCCAGAGGGGCACCCGTTCTATTCCCTGGGGGTCAACGCGGTAGCAGCAGACGGCGGGCGCACATACGTCGCAGGCCGTGAGGGCATGTTCAAGGCGTTGCCGGGCGAAGGTGAAGCACTGGCCGCATTTTATGGCGAAGGCAACAACGACGATGGCAACGCCTCGTCGCAAGGGCGCAACTTCAAGCAAGGGCGTTGGTTCGATTTCTACGCCGCCAACCTGCAGCGCACCTACGGCAAGCCGTGCCCGCCCGCCATGGAAGGGCAGCCCGCCAACTGCCCGCCACTGGTGCTCGATGCCGACCGCTGGCAGGCACATGCACTCGACCGTTTGCAGGCATGGGGTTTCAACACGGTCGGCAACTGGAGCGAGCCCGCCCTGGGCCAGGCCAAGCGAATGCCCTACACCTTGCCGCTGTCGATCGTGGGTGATTACGCCAGCATCAGCACCGGCATGGACTGGTGGGGCAGCATGCCCGACCCGTTCGACCCGCGTTTTGCCATGGCTACCGAGCGCGCCGTGGCGATCGCTGCACGTGATCACCGTGACGACCCTTGGCTGATCGGCTACTTCGCCGACAACGAACTGGCCTGGGCTGCACCAGGCAATGACCCCAAAGCCCGTTATGGCCTGGCCTACGGCACCTTGCGCCTGACCACCGATGTGCCAGCCAAGCGCGCCTTCCTCAAGCAGCTTCGCGACAAGTACCGCAACCAGCAAGGGCTTTCCAAGGCCTGGGGCATTGAACTGACCGCTTGGGAACTGATGGAAGACCCGGGCTTCGAGGCGCCGTTGCCCAACCCGGAGCACCCGGAAATCGAGCGTGACTACCAGCACTTCCAACAGGTATTCGCCGAGACCTACTTCAAGACCATTGCCGATTCCTTGAAGTGGCATGCCCCCAATCACCTGCTGCTCGGCGGCCGCTATGCGGTCAGCACGCCGGAGGCAGTCAAGGCCTGTGCCGAGTTCTGCGATGTGCTCAGCTTCAACTTCTATACCCTCAAGCCGCAGGACGGCTACGACTTCGCCCGGCTTGCGGAGCTGGACAAGCCGGTGCTGGTATCCGAGTTCCAGTTCGGCTCGCGTGACCGCGGGCCGTTCTGGCCGGGGCCACTGGAGCTGGCGCGGGAAGAAGACCGTGGCCCGGCCTACGGCAACTTCCTCAAGGCGGCCCTGGCGCAGCCGATGATCGTGGGTGCGCACTGGTTCCAGTACCTCGACCAGCCAGCCAGCGGTCGCCTGCTCGATGGCGAGAACGGGCACCTCGGGCTGGTGGCCATCACCGATGTGCCGTACCCGGGGTTTGTCGATGCGGTGCGCAAGAGCAACTTGCAGGCCATGGGGCAATTGCGCGGCCAGTTGGAAAAGCCGGCTCCCTGACCTCAGGCTACCGTTCGTCGCGACCATTTGGCCCAAGCCAGTTTGCAAAACACCCAACTACTGAAACAATGCACACCTTTTTTGGACATGGTCGTACGGAGTACAGCGGGTGCAGATCCAGGGTCACTATGAGCTGAAGTTCGAAGCCGTGCGCGAAGCCTTTGCTGCGCTGTTCGATGATCCCCAGGAGCGTGGCGCGGCGCTGTGCATCCAGGTCGGTGGCGAAACCGTCGTTGACTTGTGGGCCGGCAGCGCTGACAAGGATGGCCAGCAGGCCTGGCACAGCGACACTATCGCCAACCTGTTTTCCTGCACCAAGACATTCACCGCCGTTACCGCCCTGCAACTGGTAGGCGAGGGCAAGCTGGCCCTGGATGCCCCAGTTGCCAATTACTGGCCTGAGTTCGCCCAGGCCGGCAAGCAGTCGATCACCTTGCGCCAATTGCTCAGCCACCGCGCCGGCTTGCCGGCCATCCGTGACCTGCTGCCAGCCGAAGCGCTGTATGACTGGCAGGCCATGGTCGATGCCCTGGCGGCTGAAACGCCCTGGTGGGCACCCGGTAGCGAACATGGGTATGCCGCCATTACCTACGGCTGGCTGATCGGCGAGCTGATCCGCCGCGCCGATGGCCGTGGCCCTGGCGACTCGATCGTGGCCCGTACTGCCCGCCCGCTGGGGCTGGATTTCCATGTCGGCCTGGCAGACGAAGAATTCTATCGCGTGGCGCATATCGCCCGTGGCAAAGGCAACCCCGGGGACGCCGCAGCTCAGCGCTTGCTGCAAGTGACCATGCGTGAACCCGAGGCATTGTCGACCCGTGCCTTCACCAACCCGCCGGCGATCCTGACCAGCACCAACAAGCCGGAATGGCGGCGCATGCAGCAGCCAGCGGCCAATGGCCATGGCAACGCGCGCAGCCTGGCGGGCTTCTATGCCGGCTTGCTCGACGGCAGCCTGCTCGAATCCGAGCTGCTCGATGAACTGACCCGCGAGCACAGCATCGGTCAGGACCGTACCTTGCTTACCCAGACCCGTTTCGGCCTGGGCTGCATGCTCGACCAGCCTGATGTGGCCAATGCCACCTTTGGCCTCGGTGCTCGTGCGTTTGGCCATCCTGGTGCCGGTGGTTCGGTAGGTTTTGCCGACCCGGAACACGATGTGGCCTTCGGTTTCGTGGTCAATACGCTTGGCCCATACGTGCTCATGGACCCACGCGCACAGAAACTGGTACGCGTTCTTGCCACTTGCCTTTGATCGGGTAATGCGGGTAATGCCCCACCCCTTTGTCTATCCTCAATGCCAACGCCTGAAGTGCGTTGGCAAAATTTCTTTCAATTTCATGGTGTATCGCTGATGTCTTCACATAAAACCTTAGCACTCGCCCTGTGCCTGACCGCCGTGACGGGCTGCGCCAGCCACTCCCCGGACGGCTCCAAGGAAGGTGGCTCCAGCTGGTGGCCTTTCGGTTCGGACAAGGTTGCCGAGCAGGAAGTGAAGGCAGCTGTCACTGAAAACGTGGCCAAAGCCGATGCCAAGTCCGAAAGTGCCAGCCGCTGGTGGTGGCCGTTCGGTGGCGACGACAAGCAAGCCAAAGGGCCGGTCGTGCCGAAGATCGACCAGAAGGCTACCCAGGCCTGGCTGGACGAGTACGAGCCCAAGCTGCGCGAAGCGATCAAGGACAGCAAGCTGGAGCTGGAGCGTCGCGACAATGTGCTGGCGGTAACCCTGCCGGTGGACAGTTCGTACAACCCCGACCGCCCGAACATGCTGCTGCCCATGACCCTTGGCCCGATCACCCGGGTGGCCAAGGCCGTCGAAGGTGACCCCAAGACTGCCGTACTGGTACTGGGCCATGCCGACACCAGCGGTGTCGCTGCCGCCAATCAGAAACTCAGCCTGGAGCGCGCCGCTTCGGTATCGGCAATCTTCCGCCTTAGCGGCCTGCAGCGTGATCGCCTGACCCTCAAGGGCATGGGCTCGGTGATGCCGCGTGCCGCCAACGACAGTGCTGAAGGCCGTGCCTTGAACCGTCGTGTTGAAATGCTGCTGACCCCGCAGAACACCATGGTCGCACTGCTGGCCAAGTACCAGCAGGCTGCCCCGGCGCCAGTGCCGGCATCGATGGTTGCGGTGCAGGATGCCAAGGCGCCAGCCGCCAAGGCCAACGACAGCAAACCGGCCGCCAAGGCTGCTGTGAAGAAGCCGGTAGCCAAAGCCAAGGCCCCAGCCAAGACTGCGGCCAAGAAAAAAGCTGCGCCGGCCAAGCCTGCCGCCAAGAAAGCTACCGCTGACAAGAAAGTAGCTGCCAACAGCCCTGCGAAGACCAACTGATCGTCAAGGAACGCAGCAATGACCCAATCCCTGGCCGATATGCGCCGCGACTACACCCGTGATGGCCTGGCTGAAACCCAGGCCCCGGGGGAGCCGTTCGCGTTGTTCCACCAATGGTTTGCCGATGCGGTGAAAACCGAACAGGCGCCGGTAGAAGCCAATGCCATGACCTTGGCTACTGTCGATGGCGAAGGCCGTCCCCACTGTCGCGTGCTGTTGCTGAAGGGGCTCGATGAGCAGGGCTTCACCTTCTTCACCAACTACGACAGCGCCAAGGGCCAGCAACTGCAGGCCAACCCCTTCGCCGCCATGACGTTTTTCTGGCCGGCGCTGGAGCGCCAGGTGCGCATCGAAGGGCGTGTGGAAAAGGTAACGGCCAAGGAGTCGGACGACTACTACCAGGTGCGCCCGCTGGGTAGCCGCCTGGGGGCCTGGGCTTCCCCGCAGAGCCGGGTGATTGCTGGTCGTGAAGAGCTGGAGGGGCTGGTCAAGGCTACTGAGGCACGCTTCTCCGATACCCAGCCGCATTGCCCGGAGCATTGGGGTGGCTACCGGTTGCTGCCGGAGCGCATCGAGTTCTGGCAGGGGCGGGCGAGCCGCCTGCATGACCGGTTGAACTACCGTTTGGTTGATGGGCAATGGTTGCGCGAGCGACTGGCGCCTTAGACCGCCTGACGCGATCGTGTGGGAGCGGCCTTGTGTCGCGAAAGGGCCGCGAAGCGGCCCCGGCATTCTATGCATGGTTTGTGAAATCCTGGGGCCGCTCCGCAGCCCTTTCACGACACAAGGCCGCTCCCACACGGTGGGTACACGGACCCCGATCCTGGTCTGAGTAACCCGCCGCCTCCCGCTCCAACCATCTCGCCAGCTGCTTGCGCCCGACCTTCTCGACCCGCGCCTGTTGCAACCTCAGCAGCATGTATTCGCGCTTCGCCGGATCCGCCCCCGCCAGCGACAACGCCAGATCCCGGTCCATCCAGCGACGCATGCGCACATACAGCCACCCGTGGAAATACAGCCCCGCAACGGTGGTGACCACGACGATGAAGTAATCCATGGCTATCCTTGGTCTCAATTGAAGCACCATGGCACAGCTGTACTGGCTGTACCTCGGCTGAATGAAAACAATTTTATTACGTTTGTACCGTGACAGCCGTCAACGTGCAGCGTCTAATGAGCACCTGACTTATGGAGACTTTACCCATGCGTAAATCCGCTTTGCTGGTGGCGACCTTTACCACCATGTCGCTGCTGCTGGGGGGCTGTGCCTCGAGCCTGACCGGTGATAGCTACTCCCGTGACGAGGCGCGCCGTGTGCAAACTGTGCGCATGGGCACCATCGAATCCCTGCGCCCGGTCAAGATCGAGGGTACCAAGACCCCGATCGGCGGTGGCGCTGGCGCCATCGTGGGTGGCGTTGCCGGTAGCGCCGTAGGCGGTGGCCGTGGCAGCATCGTGGCTGCCGTGATCGGTGCCGTTGCCGGCGGCCTGGCCGGCTCCGCCGCCGAAGAGGGCCTGACCCGTACCCAAGGCGTCGAGATCACCGTGCGGGAAGACGATGGCAGCATGCGTGCCTACGTTCAGGCTGTGCAGGAGAATGAAATCTTCCGTGTCGGCGACCGCGTGCGCATCATGACTGTTGACGGTACCAGCCGCGTTTCGCACTAACCGTCGCGCAGTAAAACAAAACCCCGACATGGCGCCTGCCAGTCGGGGTTTTTTTCATTTCAGCCAGGGCGATACAAGATCAAAGGCCGAGCATATCCCGCGCCACGGCCTCGGCAATGCGAATGCCATCGACACCCGCCGACAGGATCCCACCCGCATACCCAGCCCCTTCACCTGCCGGGAACAGCCCCTTGAGGTTCAGGCTCTGGTAATCCTCACCCCGGGTAATCCGCAGCGGCGACGAGGTCCGTGTCTCGATCCCGGTCAACACCGCATCATGCAGGTTGTAGCCCTTGATTTGCCGGTCGAACGCCGGCAGCGCCTCACGGATCGCCTCGATGGCGAAGTCCGGCAGGCTAGGTGCCAGGTCGCCCAGGGTAACGCCCGGCTTGTAGGACGGCTCGACACTGCCCAGCGCGGTCGATGGCCGGCCAGCTACAAAGTCGCCAACCAACTGCGCGGGCGCCTGGTAGTTGCTGCCCCCCATCACATAGGCGTGGGCTTCCAGGCGCTCTTGCAGTTCGATACCGGCCAGCGGGCCACCCGGGTAGTCACGCTCGGGGTCGATGCCGACGACAATGCCAGAGTTGGCATTACGCTCGTTACGCGAGTACTGGCTCATGCCGTTGGTCACCACTCGGCCCGGCTCGCTGGTAGCTGCGACCACGGTGCCGCCCGGGCACATGCAGAAGCTGTAGACCGAGCGGCCGTTCTTGGCGTGATACACCAGCTTGTAGTCGGCGGCGCCCAGTTTCGGGTGGCCGGCGTATTTGCCCAGGCGCGCTTTGTCGATCAGCGTTTGCGGGTGCTCGATACGGAAGCCCACCGAGAACGGCTTGGCTTCCATGTACACGCCTTTGGCATGCAGCATGCGGAAGGTGTCGCGGGCACTGTGGCCAAGGGCCAGGACCACATGGCGCGAGTGCAGCTGTTCGCCGCTCTCCAGCACCACGCCGGTCAGTTGGCCGTCTTCGACAAGCAGGTCGGTGACCTTCTCCTGGAAGCGGACTTCAGCACCCAGGGCGATCATGTCCTGGCGCATCTGCTCGACCATGCCGGTGAGGCGGAAAGTACCAATGTGCGGTTTGTTGATGTACAGGATTTCGTCCGGCGCACCGGCCTTGACGAACTCTTCCAGCACTTTGCGGCCGTGGTGCTGCGGGTCCTTGATCTGGCTGTACAGCTTGCCGTCGGAGAACGTGCCGGCGCCGCCTTCGCCGAACTGCACGTTGGACTCGGGGTTGAGCACGCTTTTGCGCCACAGGCCCCAGGTGTCCTTGGTGCGCTGGCGTACTTCCTTGCCACGTTCGAGGATGATCGGCTTGAAGCCCATCTGCGCCAGCAACAGGCCGGCGAAGATGCCGCACGGGCCGAAACCGACCACGATCGGCCGCTCCTGCAGGTTGGCGGGGGCGTGGCCGACGAACTTGTAGGTTACGTCTGGTGCCACGCCGATGTTGCGATCGTCGGCGAACTTGCCGAGTAGCTCAGCTTCGTTGCTGGCTTCCAGGTCGATGGTGTAGATGAACAGCAGTTCGCTGTTCTTCTTGCGCGCATCGTAGCTGCGCTTGAACAGGTTGAAGCTGAGCAGTTGCTCGTCGCGGATGCCCAGGCGCTGGACGATGGCTTCACGCAGGGCTTCGTCGGGATGGTCCAGGGGCAGCTTCAGTTCGGTGATTCGTAGCATGGCAGGGTCCAGTATCCCGGCCATGGGCGGCCGGCGGCTTTACACAAACCGCCAAGTATAAGCTGTTCGCCGCCCTGACTGGCAGGATAAAAGCGCCCGGCGATCAGTTGTCGCGTGCGCCGCCGTAGTAACCGCAGCCTTGCAGGGTCTTGCCGTCAATGCGCAGCTCCGCGCGAAGGTGCTGGACGGCACCGGTGGCGCTGTCGACACAGCGCTGCGGCGAGACCCACAGTTCCACGTGCTGGTTGTTGGCTTCACTGGTCAGGGTCAACCCGCCGCCGGGTACCTCTTCTTCCAGGAACGGCAGGGGTAGAGGTTCCTGGCCGACGCGGTTGAGCACCATGCCTTTGCCGCTGGCCTTGATGTCCCATTCGGGCTCATGGCCACTGGCGCGCAGGGTCAGCTGCTTGAAGTTGGGGTCTTCACAGGCCCGGGTGGTGGGCTCCAGCCGATACAGGCGGCGCACTTCCAGCTGGCCGTCGTTGTTGGCCTGCTTGCTGCCGGTGAGGCGGCCACGGACGTCGGCGAACAACTTGGCGTTGGCGTCCTTGGCCAGGTTGGCGGCTTCTTGCAGGATACCGGTGGCGCCGACGTCGTTGATCACGAAGGTGCGGTTCTCGCTGCACGGTTTGAACAGCAACTGGCCACCGGCGGCGCGCAGCTCGCCCTGCATGCGCGTGGTGCCGATGTTCGGGTCGCTGGGGGCGTCAGCCATCAACTGGCAGCCGGCGAACAGGGGCAGCAGGGCGGTGAGCAGCAGGGTGGGGGTGAGGCGCATGATGGGGTGGGCTCCGGAATCTTTGCCGTGAAAGCTGGCCACGTTACGCAGGCTGGCGGTGGATCTCAAGTTAATGGTTGCTTGTGCTGGCCTCTTCGCGGGCTTGCCCGCTCCCACAGGTACTGCACAGTTCCTAACGGTTGTGGGTTTTCTGTGGGAGCGGGCAAGCCCGCGAAGAGGCCCGCACTGGCGATACATTTCTGGCAGGCGTAAAAAAGGGCCCGAAGGCCCTTTCCCGATCAACCCCCCAGGTACGCGTCGCGCACCTTCGGGTCGGTCAACAGTGCTTCACCTGTTCCCTGCATCACCACCCGGCCGTTCTCCAGCACATAGGCGCGGTCGGCGATCTTCAGCGCCTGGTTGGCGTTCTGTTCCACCAGGAACACCGTCACGCCATCACGGCGCAGCTGTTCGATGATGTCGAAGATCTGCTGGATGATGATCGGCGCCAGGCCCAGCGAGGGCTCGTCGAGCAGCAGCAGCTTGGGCTTGCTCATCAGCGCCCGGCCAATGGCGAGCATCTGTTGCTCGCCACCGGACATGGTGCCGCCACGCTGGATGTAGCGCTCCTTCAGGCGCGGGAACAACTGCAACACCTTGTCCAGCTGCTCCTGGTAGTCGCCCTTGTCGGTGAAGAAACCGCCCATCGCCAGGTTTTCCTCGACGGTCAGGCGGGCGAACACGCGGCGGCCTTCCGGCACCACGGCAATGCTCTTGCGCATGATGTGCGAGGACGGCTGGCCGACCAGTTCTTCACCCAGGTACTTGATGCTGCCACTGTGCGCCTGCGGCGAGCCGCACAGGGTCATCAGCAAGGTCGACTTGCCGGCGCCGTTGGCGCCGATCAGGGTGACGATCTCGCCCTGGTTGATCTCCACGTTGACGCTGTGCAGCGCCTGGATCTTGCCGTAGAAGGTGGAAACGTTCTCGAACTTCAGCATTTACGCTTCCCCCAGGTAGGCTTTGATCACGTCAGGGTTGTCGCGGATCTCTTCCGGCGTGCCGTGGGCCAGGGGGGTGCCCTGGTTGATCACCACGATGTGGTCGGAGATGCTCATCACCAGCTTCATGTCGTGCTCGATCAGCAGCACGGTGACGTTGTGCGACTCACGCAGGTAGGCGATCAGCGCCTTGAGGTCTTCGGTCTCCTTCGGGTTCAGGCCCGCAGCCGGTTCGTCGAGCATGATGATGCGCGGCTGGGTCATCATGCAGCGGGCGATTTCCAGGCGGCGCTGCTGGCCGTAGGCGAGGGTGCCGGCGGTACGGTTGGCGAACTCGGTCAGGTTGACCTTCTCCAGCCAATACTGCGCGCGTTCCATGGCCTCCTTCTCGCTGCGGCGGAAGCTCGGGGTCTTGAACAGGCCGGCGAAGAAGTTGGTGTTCAGGTGGCGGTGCTGGGCGATCAGCAGGTTTTCCAGCGCGGTCATTTCCTTGAACAGGCGCACGTTCTGGAAGGTGCGCACCACGCCCTTGCGGGCGATCTGGTGGCCGGCCAGGCCCTGGATCGGCTGGCCATCAAGCAGGATGGTACCGCCGCTGGGCTTGTAGAAGCCGGTCAGGCAGTTGAACACGGTGGTCTTGCCGGCGCCGTTCGGGCCGATCAGTGCAACCACTTGTTTTTCCTTGACGGTCAGGGCCACGCCGTTGACCGCCAACAAGCCGCCGAAGCGCATGCTCAGGCCGCTGACTTGCAAAATTTCGCGGCTCATCGGTGCAGCTCCATGTGTGGACGTTGCATAGGCAGCAGGCCCTGCGGACGCCAGATCATCATCAATACCATCAGCGCACCGAACATCAGCATCCGGTATTCGCTGAACTCACGCATCAGCTCGGGCAGCAGGATCATCACGATGGCCGCCAGGATCACGCCCAGTTGTGAGCCCATGCCGCCAAGCACGACGATGGCGAGGATGATCGCCGACTCGATGAAGGTGAACGACTCCGGCGTCACCAGGCCTTGCCGCGCAGCAAAGAAGCTGCCGGCGAAACCGGCGAAGCAGGCACCCAGGGTGAAGGCCGACAGCTTGATCACGGTCGGGTTGAGGCCCAGTGCGCGGCAGGCGATCTCGTCTTCACGCAGGGCTTCCCAGGCACGGCCGATCGGCATGCGCAGCAGGCGGTTGATGACGAACAGGGCCAGCAGGGCCAGCAACAGTGCCACCAAGTAGAGGAAGATGACCTTGTTGATCGAGTTGTATTCCAGCCCGAAGAACTCGTGGAAGGTCTGCATGCCCTCGGCGGCGCGGCGTTCGAAGGTGAGGCCGAAGAACTCTGGCTTGGGGATGTTGCTGATGCCGTTGGGGCCGCCGGTCCAGTCGGTGAGGTTACGCAGGAACAGGCGGATGATCTCGCCGAAGCCGAGTGTCACGATCGCCAGGTAGTCACCGCGCAGGCGCAGCACCGGGAAGCCAAGCAGGAAGCCGAAGGTGGCGGCCATCAGGCCGGCGATCGGCAGGCACACCCAGAAGCTCCAGCCCAGGTAGTGCGAGAGCATGGCGTAGCTGTAGGCGCCGACGGCGTAGAAGCCCACGTAACCCAGGTCGAGCAGGCCCGCCAGGCCGACCACGATGTTCAGGCCCAGGCCCAGCAGCACGTAGATCAGGATCAGCGTGGCAATGTCCACCGCACCGCGCGAGCCGAAAAACGGCCATACCAGTGCCGCCACGATCAAGCCGATGATCACATAGCGCTGGGTCTTGGGCAGGGTCAGGTAGTTGCTTACGGCCGGCGGGATCAATTTGCGATCCGAACGGCTGCCCATCACCGCACTCCACTGCTTGTCGAACAGCACGCGCAGGAACATCAGTACCGAACACACGGCAATGATGCTGATGGTGAACGAGCCCTGGCTGTGCACGATCAGGCTGATGCCGTCGATGCTCAGTTTCAGGCCCAGCACCGGGAAGGCCACGGCCCATACCAGCAAGGCGCTGAAGAACGCCTGTTTGAGATTTCTGTTCATACTTTTTCAACCTCCGGGCGGCCCAGGATGCCGGTCGGCCGGAATAGCAGGACAAGAACCAACAAGCCGAATGCCACCACGTCCTTGTACTGGTCGCCGAAGATATCGGCGCCGAACGCTTCGGCCACGCCCAGCACCAGCCCGCCGAGCATGGCGCCCGGGATGCTGCCGATGCCACCCAGCACCGCCGCGGTAAAGGCCTTCAGGCCCACCAGGAAACCGGCGTTGGGGTTGATCACCCCGTACTGCATGCTCAGCAGCACGGCCGCCACGGCTGCCAGTGCAGCGCCGATGACGAAGGTGAGGGCGATGATATTGTTGGTGTTGATGCCCAGCAGGTTGGCCATCTTGATGTCCTCGGCGCAGGCGCGGCAGGCGCGGCCCAGGCGGGAACGGGAGATGAACAGGGTAAGCAGGGTCATGGCCACCAGGGTGACCACGAACACCAGGACCTGCATGTAGCTGATCAGTACTTCTTCAGCACCACCTGGCCCGAAGGAGAAGCTCCCGGGGATCAGGTTGGGGATGGATTTATCCTTGGAGTCTTGCGACAGCAGCACGGTGTTCTGCAGGAAAATCGACATGCCGATGGCAGAAATCAGCGGGATCAGACGGTTGCTGTTGCGCAGGGGGCGGTAGGCAACCCGTTCGATGCTGTAGCCGTAGGCACTGGTGACGAAGATCGTCGCGACGAAGGCAACGGTCATCAGGATCGGCAGCGAATGAATACCCATCATGGCCAGGCCCGCCAGGGCGATGAAGGCCACGTAGGAACCGATCATGTACACCTCGCCATGGGCGAAGTTGATCATGCCAATGATGCCGTACACCATCGTGTAACCGATGGCGATCAAGGCATAGGTGCTGCCGATGGTCAATCCATTAACCAGTTGTTGGAAGAAATGGTAGATCTCAGGCATTACAGCGCTCCTAAAAACCTGATTTGCATTTCGCTGGCGGGGGTGTGCCAGGAAACCGCGGGTGACGGTTTTAAGATTTTCAGGTGGGCCCGCCCCCGGATCGCGGTGATCGGGCCCATGAACCTCGTAAAACAAAGCCCACTGCTCGCACAGTGGGCTTCTACGGTCAGCTATTAGTCACGCAGTTACTGAGGGGAAACTTCGGTCTTCGGCTTGCCGAAGTGCCATTCGTAGACCACGAACTTGAAGTCTTTCAGGTCGCCCTTCTCGTCGTACGACAGGGTGCCGGTCGGGGTCTTGAAGGAGCCGGCGTGGATGGCGGCTGCCACCTTGGCGGTGTCTTCGGACTTGGCGGCCTTGATGCCCTGGGCGATCAGCTCGACAGCCGAGTAGGCAGGGAACACGAACGGACCGCTTGGGTCCTTTTTGTCAGCCTTGATGGCGTCGACGATCTTCTTGTTCTCCGGGTCGGCATCGAACGACTTCGGCAGGGTGACCAGCAGGCCTTCGGAGGCGTCCTGGGCGATCTGCGAGATGGAGTCGTTACCCACGCCTTCCGGGCCCATGAACTTGGCGTTCAGGCCTTTTTCCTTCGACTGACGCAGGATCAGGCCCAGCTCCGGGTGGTAGCCGCCGTAGTAGACGAAATCGACGTTGTTCTGCTTGAGTTTCTGGATGATCGAGGAGAAGTCCTTGTCACCCGCGTTCAGGCCTTCGAATACAGCAACCTTGGTGCCTTTGCCTTCCAGGGTCTGTTTGACGGCGGTGGCGATACCTTCACCGTATTGCTGCTTGTCGTGCAGTACGGCAACCACTTTCGGTTTCACGTGGTCGGCGATGTAGTTGCCGGCAGCCGGGCCTTGGGCGCTGTCCAGGCCGATGGTGCGGAAGATCAGTTTGTAGCCACGGGCGGTGATTTCCGGCGAGGTGGCGGCCGGGGTGATCATGATCACGCCTTCGTCTTCGTAGATGTCGGACGCCGGCTGGGTGGAGCTGGAGCACAGGTGGCCGATGACGAACTTGACGCCGTCGTTGACCACTTTGTTGGCGACTGCCACGGCCTGTTTAGGGTCGCAGGCGTCGTCGTATTCCTTGGCTTCGAGCATCTTGCCATCGACGCCGCCCGCGGCGTTGATATCCTTGATGGCTTGCTTGGCGCCGATGAACTGCATGTCGCCGTACTGGGTCACAGGGCCGGTTTTAGGGCCTGCGATCCCGATCTTGATGGTATCGGCGGCAAACGAATGGCTGGCTACCCCGGCCAGTACCATTGCGGCGAACAGCTTGGAAATCTTGATCATAGTGCTCCACTCATTCTGTTGTAATTCTTATAGTCCTGGCGGCCAGGGCTACAGACCGGGCGGGATTTGCGGCGTGGCCATGCCAACGCGCAAGCCCACCTTCCCCCGGAACATGTCCCGGAACTGTACCGGTACAGTGTAGAGCGCTGTTCGAGCGCTTGAAAAGCCGTCGAAAAGTGCCTGTTTCCTGGGTTGTCGCATGGTCGACATAAAAATACAGAAAAGCGCCATCAAATTGCCTGTATTCTCGGCCCAACCCCACCTGTTCGGGGCCGATCGACCAAATTACATATTTGAAACCGGGTTTTTCTGCAAAAATAGCGGCCTTTTTATTGGCCGAATTTTGCGGGTAGCAACCCATGACTGATCAAACAAGCACCCTCTATGCCAAATTGCTTGGCGAGACGGCAATCATCGAATGGAAAGCCCTGGAGCGCTTTTGGGCCAAGGGTGACCTGATTTGGGTCGACCCCAGCCTGGACCTGATCACCGTTGCCGAGGCGATGGCCGAGAATCGCAGCGAGATCTTCGCCAAGTGGCGTAGTGATGGCACTGTTGGGCCGGTGTCGGCAGAGCAGGCCCTGGACCTGCAAAGCCGCGATCCAGAGATCTGGGCGGTGGTGGTTTCGCCGTTCATCGTGATTCAAACGAAGGGCCCGGCTGAGGTGTGATCTTTTTTGGTGCGCGAAAATGCGCAGCAGCCCCGTTTTGGTGCTTGAGGGCGTTCAAGGCGGGTAGAGGTAAGTAACAATTCGGCGTGGCGGTAACAGTTTACGGGATGCGTAATGGGGGCTGCCTTGCAGCCCTTCGCGGGCACGCCCGCTCCCACAGGTTGGATGTTGTTCTTCAGACCAGCACCGGCACTGTGGGAGCGGGCGTGCCCGCGAAGGCCGCAAAGCGGCCCGGATCGATATCGAATCTGTCTGGAGTCATTGATGAGCACTGCACTACCTTCGCTTGGATTCGCCGGCATCGGCCTGATGGGCCTGCCGATGTGCCGGCGCCTGTTGGCCGCGGGCTACCCGCTGACCGTGTGGAACCGCAGCCCGGACAAGTGCGCCGCACTGGTTGCCGCCGGCGCACGGCTGGCCGGCAGCCCTGCCGAACTGTGCCGCGACAGCGACATGGTGCTGTTGTGCCTGGCCGACACCGCGGTGGTGCGAGAGGTGGTGTTCGGCGAACAAGGCATTGCCGAAGGTGGCCGCAGCGGGCAGTTGCTGATCGATTTCTCCAGCCTGGAACCCACCGCCACCCGTGAGATGGCCGCCGAGCTCGCGGTGCTGTGTGGCATGGCGTGGCTGGATGCCCCGGTCTCCGGCGGCACACCCGGTGCCGAAGCCGGTACGCTGGCGATCATGGTTGGCGGTGAACCTGGCGATTTGCAGCGCGCCCGCCCAGTGCTGCAGGTATTGGGGCAGCGCGTGACGCACATGGGGGCGGTGGGCGCGGGGCAGGTGACCAAAGCCTGCAACCAGATGATCGTGGCGTGCAATGCCTTGGTGATCGCCGAAGTGGTTGCGCTGGCCGAGCAGTCCGGGGTGGACGCGACGTTGATCGCCGAAGCGCTGGCGGGTGGTTTTGCCGATTCCAAGCCGTTGCAGATCCTTGCGCCGCAAATGGCCGAAAGCCGCTTCGAGCCGATCAAGTGGCACGTGCGTACGCTGCTCAAGGACCTTGATGGCGCGGTCAAGTTCTCCCGTGAGCAGGGGGCGGCAACGCCGCTCAGTGGCCTCGCCGCGCAGCTGATGCGCCTGCACGGTAGCCAGGGTTACCTGCAAAAAGATCCGGCGACCCTTGTAGAACTTTACCGCCGCAAGGGTTGAGCACCTTGCTCTCACGCTGCACTCGCTCCAGCAGAAGCCGCACGTCGGCCAGCGGTACCGGGCGGCTCAGCAGGTAGCCCTGCAGGTAGTCGCAGCCATGGGTTTCAAGGAATGCCTGCTGTTCGACGGTTTCCACGCCTTCGCTGACGACCTGCAGGTGCAGGGTATGCGCCATGACGATGATCGCCTGGACGATCTCCCGGTCCTTCTGGCTGCCCGGCACATCTTGCAGGAAGGTGCGGTCGATCTTCAGCACATCCAGCGGCAGGCGCTTGAGGTAGGCCAGTGACGAGTAGCCAGTGCCGAAGTCATCGATCGACAGGGCCACGCCCAGGGCGCGAATGCGTTTTAGCAGGTTGACCGTGCGCTGGATGTCACCCATCAAGGCGTTCTCGGTCACTTCCAGTTCCAACTGGCGGGCTGCAAGGCCGGCGAGGAACAGCGCTTTTTCCACCTCAACGGGCAGCTCGTCATGGCTGAGGGTTACTGCCGAGCAGTTGACCGTGACCTTGACGTCACCGTAGCCGTGGCGCTGCAGCTGGGCCAGGTCGGCGCAGGCGTGGCGCATTACCCACAAGTCGAGGTCGACGATCAGGCCGTTGGCTTCGGCTATGGCTATGAACCGGTCGGGCCCCAGCAGGCCATGTTGCGGGTGATGCCAGCGCACCAGCGCTTCCAGCTTGGCCACTTGCCCACTGCGCATATCGAAGATGGGTTGGTAGTGCACGCACAGGCCACGCTCTTCGAGCAGGGCCAGGCGCAGCTCTTCCTCCAGTTGCAAGGCGAGGGAGGCCTGGGTTTTCAGGTTGTCGTTGAAAAAGTGCAGGCTGTTGCGCCCGCTGTCCTTCGACTGGTACAGGGCCAGGTCGGCATGCTTGAGCAGTTCTTCGGCGCTGCTGCCGTCGTCGGGGAAGATGCTGATGCCAATGCTGGTGCTCATGACCATCCGCCGGCCACCCAGGTCGATGGGCTCTTTCATCCGCTGCATGATGCGTTGCGCCAGGTGGCGGGCTTCGTCGCAGCTGTTCAGGCTGGTGACCACGCAGAACTCGTCGCCGCCCAGCCGCGCCACCAGGTCGTGGGTACGGGTGGCTGTCTTGATGTGGCTGGCAATCACTTTGAGCAACTCGTCGCCTGCAGCATGACCAAGGCTGTCGTTGATGCGCTTGAAATGGTCGATGTCGAGGAACATAACCGCCAGACGGCTTTGTGTGGCCTTGTGTTCGGCGAGTCGCTCGGCGAACACCTGGTTGAAGCCGCGGCGGTTGACCAGGTTGGTCAGGGCATCGTAGTGCGCAGCCTGCTGCAGCGAGGCACGGGCCTGGTCCAGCTGACCGAGCAGCACACTGACCCGGCGCAGGTCGTGCTCCTTGCTTTGCAGCTTTTTGTCGGCCAGTGCAGCACTGATGCTGGCGCCACTGATCAACAGGGTGATGAAGCCGATACCCAGCGCCAGTTGCAGGCTGTTGTAGCCCGAGGGCAGGCGCAGGGCAGTATCGGCCGGGATGACCAGCGTCATGGCCGACATCGCGGTGAAGTGGGTGGCGACGATTCCGCCGGCCATCAGCAAGCTTGCGCCGTATTTCATCAACTGGTGGCGCGTGCCACTGCCGTTGCGGAAGTAGCGGGCCAGGCACAGTGCGGCCAGGCTGGTGAGCAGGGCAATGGCGATGCAGGCCAGCAGCAGGCCGGTCTGGTAGTACTGACGGGCGCCGGTTTCCATCGCGGCCATGCCGACGAAGTGCATGAGGACGATGCCCAGGCCGATCAGTAGTGCGCTTGGCAGCAGGTGATGCGCGCGCATGTGGCTGCGGTCGAGGCTTTGCATTGCCAGCCAGGCAACGGCCAGGGCAATGAGCAGGGAAAGTACGGTCAGGGATACGTCGTAGTGCACCTCTACAGGGGCCTGGAAGGCCAGCATGCTGATGAAGTGCATGGCCCAGATGCCACCGGCCAGGCAACAGGCGCCAAGCATTTTCCATTGTCGGTGGGCAGTGGGGTCTTCACTGTGGGACTGGCGCTCGACCATGTCGAGGGTGGCGAAGCAAGCCGCGCAGGCGACGAAGTAGGCGAGCAGAACCAGCAGCGGTTCATGTCGGCAATCGATAACGATGCGCCCGGTTGCCGGCAAGTCGGCGAACAGTTGCAGCCCCAGCCACTCCATGGAATGCCTCTTGATCGAGTTTTCACTCGTCTGCGCTACGACCCTGTGCAGACTGTCCAGAGGCAGTATAGGAAGGAGTATTTAAGCCTTCCTGAATAATGGCATATTGATTTCTACGATTTGGTTATCAAGCTAATCGCAGCCAGGAATATAGCGTTGGGCCTGTATGCTATCCCTGTGGGAGCGGGCGGGCCCGCGAAGAATCCAACGCGGTGGTTGGCACCGGCTGCGCCGGTGTTCGCGGGCATGCCCGCTCCCACAAGGGCAGCGGTGCCTGATTTGCCTTAGCCAGCTACCAGCACGCGAATGGCCTCCAGGCGCAGGGCGGCTTTCTCCAGCATCGCCAGGCCCTCTTCACGCTGCTTGCGCAGGGCGTCGATCTCGCTGTCGCGCACGCTCGGGTTGACCGCTTGCAATGCCACCAGGCGGGCCAGTTCTTCGTCGGCCTCGGCCGCCAGGCGGCGCTGGGCTTCGGCTACGCGCTCGACGTGCGTCGGCATGATTTTCTCTTCGCCGCCACTGATGCGCTTGGCCAGCACGTCACGCTGGGCCTGGACAAACTTGTTGGCACTGGCGCGCGGCACGCTTTCAAGCTGTTCGTTGAGGGTTTCGAAAGCCACGCGTGCGGCCAGATCGTTGCCGTTGGCGTCAAGCAGGCAGCGCAATACTGCCGGTGGCAGGTAGCGGCCCAGTTGCAGGCTGCGCGGTGCCACCACTTCGCTGACGAACAGCAGTTCGAGCAGGACAGTGCCTGGCTTGAGCGCCTTGTTCTTGATCAGCGCCACGGCGGTGTTGCCCATGGAGCCGGACAGCACCAGGTCCATGCCGCCCTGAACCATCGGGTGCTCCCAGGTCAGGAACTGCATGTCTTCGCGCGACAGTGCCTGGCCACGGTCGTAGGTGATGGTCACGCCTTCGTCGTCACCCAGCGGGAAGCTGGCGTCGAGCATCTTCTCGCTAGGCTTGAGGATCAGGGCGTTCTCGGAGTGGTCTTCGCTGTCGATGCCGAAGGCGTCGAACAGGGTTTCCATGTAGATCGGCAGGGCGAACTGGTCGTCCTGTTCGAGAATGGCCTCGACCAGTGCCTCGCCTTCGCCGGCACCACCAGAGTTCAGCTCCAGCAGGCGGTCGCGACCGGTGTGCAGTTCGGCTTCCAGGCGCTCGCGCTCGCCACGGGCCTCGGCCACCAGGGCATCCCAGGCTTTGCTTTCGCCACCTTCAAGCAGCGGCAGCAGGCGCGGGCCGAACTGGTGCTGCAGGGCGTTGCCCGTGGGGCAGGTGTTGAGGAAGGCGTTAAGGCCCTCGTGGTACCACTGGAACAGGCGCTCTTGCGGGCTGTCTTGCAGGTACGGGACGTGCAGCTGGATGGTGTGCTTCTGGCCGATACGGTCGAGGCGGCCGATACGCTGTTCCAGCAGGTCCGGGTGGGCCGGCAGGTCGAACATCACCAGGTGGTGCGAAAACTGGAAGTTGCGGCCTTCACTGCCGATCTCGGAGCAGATCAGCACCTGAGCGCCGAATTCTTCATCGGCGAAGTAGGCGGCGGCGCGGTCACGCTCAAGAATGCTCATGCCTTCATGGAACACCGAGGCCGGAATGCCGGAGCGCACGCGCAGGGCGTCTTCCAGGTCCATGGCGGTTTCGGCGTGGGCGCAGATCACCAGCACCTTGGTGCGTTTGAGCATCTTCAGGGTGTCGATCAGCCAGTCGACGCGTGGGTCGAAGCGCCACCAGCGTTCGTCATCGGCAACATCACCCTGGGCCTGGAAGGCCACTTCCGGGTACAGCTCGGCCTTTTCACCGGGCGGCAGTTCGCGGTATTGCTCGGGCATGGCCACCGGGTAGGGGTGCAACTGGCGCTCAGGGAAGCCCTGAACCGCCGCCCGGGTGTTACGGAACAGCACGCGGCCGGTGCCGTGGCGGTCGAGCAGTTCGCGAATCAAACGTGCGCTGGCCTGGGTGTCACCGTCGCTGACCGCAGCCAGCAAGGCTTCGCCTTCGGCACCCAGGAAACCCTGGATGGTGGCATGGGCCTTGGGCGAAAGGCGGCCTTCGTCGAGCAGTTCCTGCACGGCTTCGGCCACTGGGCGGTAGTGCTCGCTCTCGGCGCGGAAGGCCGCCAGGTCGTGGAAACGGTTGGGGTCGAGCAGGCGCAGGCGGGCGAAGTGGCTGTCCTGCCCGAGTTGTTCGGGGGTGGCAGTGAGCAGCAGCACGCCCGGGATTACCTGGGCCAGTTGCTCGACCAGGCTGTATTCGGCACTGACCTGGTCTTCGTGCCAGACCAGGTGGTGGGCTTCGTCGACCACCATCAGGTCCCAGCCTGCGGCAAACAGCGCGTCCTGGGCCTTTTCGTCGTCAACCAGCCATTCCAGGGCAACCAGTGCCAGCTGGGCGTCTTCGAACGGGTTGCTGGCATCACTCTCGATGAAACGCTCGGCGTCGAACAAGGCGACCTGCAGGTTGAAGCGACGGCGCATTTCTACCAGCCACTGGTGCTGGAGGTTTTCCGGGACCAGGATCAGCACGCGGCTGGCGCGGCCCGACAGCAGCTGGCGGTGAATCACCAGGCCGGCCTCGATGGTTTTACCCAGGCCCACTTCGTCGGCCAGCAGTACCCGAGGCGCGCTACGGTCAGCAACTTCGCGGGCGATGTGCAACTGGTGGGCGATCGGTTGCGCACGGCAGCCGCCCAGGCCCCACAATGCCGACTGCATCTGCTTGCTGGTGTGCTGCAGGGTGTTGTAGCGCAGGCTGAACCAGGACAGCGGGTCGATCTGCCCGGCGAACAGGCGGTCGCTGGCCAGGCGGAACTGAATGAAGTTCGACAGCTGGGTTTCGGGCAGGGTACGTGGCTGGTTCTGCCCGTCCAGGCCGTGATAGACCATCAGCCCGTCGATGTCGTCGACCTCGCGCACGGTCAGTTTCCAGCCCTCGAAGTGAGTGATCTGGTCACCTGGCGAGAAGCGCACGCGGGTCAGCGGCGCATTGCGCAGGGAATACTGGCGGGTGTCGCCAGTGGCCGGGTAGAGCACGGTCAACAGGCGGCCATCCTGCGCCAGGATGGTACCCAGGCCGAGCTCTGCTTCGCTGTCGCTGATCCAGCGTTGCCCCGGTTGATACTGCTGCGCCATACTGCCTGAACTCCCGCGATGAAAAAGCCGATTATGTTAACGGATCGGCCGGTCAGACCAAAGTGCGAACGCACCGAAAGGTGCCGAACGACAACAGGAAGTAAGTCAGTCTAGCCGTTTCATCGCCCCGCACTGTGCCGTCGACGAGGGCCCTGCATCACTATGTCTGCCAAGCACCGCTGGATCAGCCTTTCCATGGCCGCGGGCAGCCTGCTGCTACTGGCTGCCTGCGAGCAGAAAAACTTCGAGACCTTGCCCGCCATCCCGATGGAGCAGCTTGAGGTACTGGGCGTGCAGACCCCGATCAAGAGCGTGCATTTTCGTGATCGCGACGGTGAAGGCCTGCTGGTGCTGAGCCGCAGCGATGGGCAGGCCAGCGACCCGGAAAGCGAACAGGAAGTGGACAAGGTGGTGCTCAAGGCCACCTTGTACGGGCGTGCTGGCGAAAGCGACGCTTTCAAGGCGCGTTGGCAGATCGAGCAGGAAACCACCTGCCCAGGGCTGGACCTGGACGTGGACTTCTATACGGACGTCAGTGATGTCAGCGACCTGAACAAAGACGGCGTGGCCGAGGTGACGGTGGCCAGCCATGCCTTCTGTGGCGGTGGCATCGACCCGCATGACATTGCCATCGAGATGCGTGAAGGGAAGGCCAGCTACACCATCACCGGCCAGTCGCTGATCACTCCGGCGGGTGAAGAACCGGTCGGCGGCGAGCGTGATGACAGTGCCTCGCTGAAAACCGCGCCGCAGGTGCTGCGCGATCACATGGATGCGGTCTGGCAGCAGGTTTACAAGCGGCCCTGGAGCGAAACCAGCCCGCCAGTCGACGACGAGCCTGACGACGAAGCCGAGTAAATGTAGTGCATGACATCAAGTTGAACCCTCGCCTGCCGATACAGTGGGCATAGGAGAACGTCCATGCTGCCGCCGATCATCCCGCTCAGTGCCGCCCCGGTGACCTCGCAACAGGACCCGGTCAAGCCCACCCCCGACATCAAGCCGGTGGTGCCGGCGCAGCCTGCGTCCAGCGAAAGTGCCATCGACCTCAAGCAGCAGCGCGACCCGCAGGAGCAGGCACTGTTGCTGCGCGATGAACAGCGTCGCCAGCAGCAACGCCGGCAGAAGGGCGATCAGGACCGCTACAGCGCCATGCCAGGCGACGAGGTCAACGCCGACAACACCGTGCCCGTGGCCCCCTTGATAGACGAGCATGTGCGCCAGGGGCTGCTGGTGGACATCGAAGTCTGACGCGGGGCTGGTCAGCGCCTGCGCCTGGCTTCATCATGCAAGCCTCAGTTGATCGTCGAGCCCACCCATGAGCCAAGACAACCTCATCGATTTCGATGCAGAACGCGCCAAGCGCGTGCATGACCTCAAGGAAAAGCGCCTGAACGAAATGCGCAACGCGTTCGAGCAGGCCCTGCCGTTGAGCACCAGCAAGAAAAAGAAACCCAAGGGCAAGCCCAAGAAGCGCTGAAACTTGACGTAAGTCAAACCTGCACCCCCTCGCGTGCCCGGCCCCGGGCACCATTGATCCCGATCAATTTTCTCCCCCGCCACATTGGTTACCTTGCACCCATCGGACAACGGCAAACGAATGGGGAGGCCAGCATGTTCTTCGACAACGTGGTTATCGCCGGTGTGGTAACGGTCGGGTTGATGTTCGCTTTCTTTGCCGGTCTGGGCATTTTCATCTGGAAGGACTCGAACAAGCGCAAGCCGCGCTGACCTTCCGGGTACACGAGCACGCAAGGCATTTAGGGCGACTTCGGTCGCCCATTTTTTTTGCCTGGCATTTGTTTCTGTCTGTACTGGCCGCTTCGCGGGCTTGCCCGCTCCCACAGGTACTGCACAGGCCTCAAGAACCGCGAAGAGGCCGGCACAGAAAAGATGATTAGCTAGCTAATTATTCATTTACACCTTATCCTGCCCGCCATTGTCTATCGTTTCAACAAGACCATCCCCCGCAAGGTCCGTCTAGTGCCCATCACCCTCCAGGCGCTGTTTGCCCCCAGCAGCCTAGCCCTCAAGTTTGCGATCAAGACCCTGCTCGGTGGCGGGCTGGCGTTGTGGCTGGCGATGCGCTGGGGCCTGGAGCAACCGGCCTGGGCATTGATGACGGCCTTCATCGTTGCCCAGCCGCTGTCGGGCATGGTGGTGCAGAAGGGCCTGGCGCGGCTGGCAGGCACGTTGGTAGGTACGGTCATGTCGGTGCTGTTTATCGGCCTGTTTGCCCAAACCCCGGGCCTGTTCCTGATAACCCTGGCCTTGTGGCTGGCCCTGTGCACGGCTGCCTCTACCCAACTGCGCAGTGCCTGGGCCTATGCCTTTGTGCTGGCTGGCTATACGGCGGCGATCATTGCCTTGCCGGCCATCGACCATCCGTTGCAGGTGTTCGACCAGGCCGTGGCGCGTTGCACCGAGATTTGTCTGGGCATCTTCTGCGCTACTGCCAGCAGTGCCTTGCTCTGGCCAATGCGGGTGGAGCAGCAATTGGGCGGGCAGGCCCGCCAGGCCTGGCAGAATGGCTTGCAGGCCGCCAGTGCCATGCTGGGCGGCGAGGACGAGGCGCGCAAAGGCCTGCTGGAGAGCCTGGGCCGCATCGTGGCCATCGACAGCCAGCGCGAACATGCCTGGTTCGAAGGTAGCCGCGGGCGCCAGCGCGCTCGCGCCATCCAGGGCTTGAGCCAGAAGTTGATGGTGCTGTTACGTATCTCGCGCTCGGTGCGCCGGCAGTGGCGCCAGCTTGATGAGCGGGAGGTCGCGCACCTTGCGCATTGGCTGGAAGAGGTTCGTGCGCTTCTGGCCAGCCCCGATCAACCCAGCCTGTTGCTACTGCGCCAGCGCATCTGGGATGCCGCCCATGACGAGCAGATCAGCTCGGCGGAGCACTTCTGCCTGGCTCGCATGGCCTTGCTGCTCGATTACGCCATGGCTGCCAGCCTGGCACTGGAGGACGTGGAAGCGGGCAGGGCGCCCAAGGATATAGCCCAGGGCCTGGCCGCGCACCGCGACTGGTCGCTGGCCTTGCTGTTCGGCTCACGCAGCGCATTGGCCTTTCTGGTCATGAGCGGCTTCTGGTTGGCCACGGCCTGGCCTTCGGCGCCGGGCGGCCTGGTGCTTACCTGTGTGGTGTGCAGCCTGTTCGCCAGCCGCGAGAACGGCGCACAGATTGGCCTGAGCTTCCTGCGCGGGATTTTCCTGGCGATACCGGCGGCGTTTCTGGTGGGGCAGATATTGCTACCGCAATGGAGCAGTTTCGCCATGCTGTGCCTGGGCATGGGCGTGCCGTTGTTTCTTGGCGCTCTGGGCATGGCCCATCCGCGTACGGGGGCCACTGCCACGTCCTATTGCCTGCACTTCATTGTGTTGGTGTCACCGCTAAACGCCATGCAGTTTGGTGTGGCGACCATGCTCAACAGCGCTCTTGCGATGCTGGTAGGGGTATCGGCGGCGGTAATGGCCTTCCGTTTACTGGTGTTCCGCCACCCGGCCTGGTTGGGCCGGCGCCTGCGTGCAGCCACCCAGAATGACCTTGTACGCCTGACCCGGCGCGACCTGCGCGGGGCCGACAGCTGGTTTGGCGGGCGCATGGCTGACCGCCTGATGCAACTGGCGCGGCATGCTGGCGAGCTGCCCGAAAGCGAGCGCAAACGTTGGGATGATGGCCTGCATGGGCTGGATATCGGTGATGAGCTGGTGCACCTGCGCATGTGTCTTGCGGTCGCCCAGGCCCCCTTGGGCCGGGCCGAGCGCGACTACTTGCAGCAGGTGGAAGCGGTACTGGCCAATGGGCCTGCCGCCGGGCGTGGGCAGCGCCTGGATGCTGCCAGTGAACAATTCATTGCCGCTTTACGCCGGTTACCTTCGAGTGACCCGCTGCGGCTGGCCGAAGGTGCGGTGCTGCAATTGCAGAAAAGTTGGGGCAAGTGGTGCCGCTGGCAGGAGGACGCCCATGGGGTTGCGTGAATGGGAAGTGGGCGGCGTGCTGCTCAGTCCGTTTCTGTTGTATGTATTGCTGGCACTGTTGCTCACGGGCCTGCTGCGCCTGGTGGTGCAGGCTACGCCCTTGGGGCGCTGGATCTGGCATGAAGCGTTGTTCGACACGGCGCTGTTCGTTTGTGTGTTGTTCCTGGTGGTAAGGCTGCTGGGAGCTTTGTAAAGGAGTGTTTCGATGCGTGCGGTCGTACGTACCCTGGTGACGCTGTGTGTGGTGGCGCTGGCCGTGTTGGCCGGCTACCAGTTGTGGCAGTACTACATGCTTACCCCCTGGACCCGTGATGCCCGTGTGCGCGCCGACGTGGTGGTGATCGCCCCTGACGTGTCCGGCTGGGTGCGCGAGCTCAAGGCCCATGATAACCAGCAGGTCAAGGCAGGCGACTTGCTGATGAGCATCGACCGCGAGCGCTTCCAGGCTGCCTTCGACCAGGCCAGCGCGGTGACTGAAACACGCGCCCAGCAATTGCGCCTGCGTGAGCGTGAGGCAGCCCGCCGTACGGCCTTGGGGCCGGAAGCGATCAGTGCCGAGCTGCGTGAGAACGCCCAGATCAATGCCGCTATCGCACGGGGTGAACTGCATGAGGCAGAGGCGCAGTTGCAGGTGGCCAAGATCAACCTGGCGCGCAGCGAGGTGCGGGCACCGCGCAGCGGGCACATCACCAACCTGCGTCTGGCTGAGGGTAACTATGTGAACACCGGGCAATCGGTAATGGCCCTGGTGGATGATTCAACCTTCTATATCCAGGCCTACTTCGAGGAAACCAAGCTGCCGCGTATTCGCGTAGGGGACGCGGTGAAAGTCTGGTTGATGGGCGCGGGCGAACCGATGCAAGGGCATGTGGAGAGCATCAGCCGCGGCATCACCGACCGCAACAGCAACCCGGACAGCCAGTTGCTGCCGGAGGTGGAGCCCACCTTCAACTGGGTGCGGCTGGCCCAGCGGATTCCTGTGAGGATCCGTCTGGACCAGGTGCCGGAAGGGGTGACTTTGAGTGCCGGGATGACCGCCAGCGTGCAGGTGCATGAATAGTGCTCCCGGGGCCACGTTGTGGCCCATCGCCGGCAAGCCAGCTCCCACAGGTACGGCGGTACTTTGAGGTGCGGTGATAAACCTGTGGGAGCTGGCTTGCCGGCGATGGGCCGCAACGCGGCCCCAATATCCCGAAGTCAGAGGAACATCCCGCCCGAAACCTCCAGCCGCTGCCCGGTAATCCAGCCATTGCCGTCTTCCAGCAGCAGCGCAATCGCCGCCCCGATATCATCCGGCAAGCCGACTCGCCCCAGGGCCGTGTTCCCGGCGATGTACGCATTCACCTGCTCGTTATCCCGCACCACACCGCCGCCAAAATCAGTCTCGATCGCCCCCGGCGCCAGAATGTTCACGCGAATGCCACGTGCACCCAATTCTTTGGCCTGGTAGCGGGTCAGCACCTCCATGGCCCCCTTCATCGAGGCATAGGCGGCATACCCCGGCAGCGCAAAACGCGCCAGGCCAGTGGAAATATTGACGATGCGGCCATTGTCGACCAGCAGCGGCAGCAGGCGCTGGGTGAGGAAGAACGGCCCTTTGAGCTGGATGTTCAGCAACTGGTCGAACTGCGCCTCGGTAGTGTCCACATACGGCACGTTCAGCCCGATCCCGGCATTGTTCACCAGAAAGTCGAAATCTTCGCGGCCAAAGTGCTGTTGCAGGGTGGTGCCCAGGCGCTCGGCGAAGCTGGCAAAACTGCCGCTGTTGCTGACGTCCAGTTGCAGCATGGCGGCCTTGACCCCGGCCTGCTCCAGCCGGGCAACCACGGCCTGGGCCTCGTCCGCCTTGCTGTGATATGTGCCGATGACATCGATACCGCGTGCGGCCAGGTGTTCGGCAGCATTACGGCCAAGGCCGCGGCTGGCGCCAGTGATCAGGGCAATCTTGCGGGTCATGGTGAAAACCTCATGGTGGGTGAATGACGACAGGTTATTGGTCGGCGTTAGGCTGTTAAATCCTGCAGAAATGGAAATACTGTTCGATAAAACCGGACAGTCGAGGCCTTTTAGTGAACAAGCTGGAGTTGTTGCGTACCTTTGTGCGGGTCAGTGAAGTCAACAGTTTCACCTTGGCTGCCGAAAGCCTTGGGCTGCCACGGTCGACGGTGTCGGAGCAAGTAAAGACGCTTGAACGATTGCTGGGCACGCAGTTGTTCAACCGCACGACCCGCAGGGTACGAGCGACCCAGGATGGCGCCTTGCTGTACGAGCGTAGCAAGGACCTGCTGTCCGGCATGGACGAGATCGAGAACCTGTTCAGTGCTGACGATGCCGAGTTGGCCGGGCGCCTGCGCATCGACCTGCCGACCATGATGGCCCGGCGCGTCATCATTCCGGCGTTACCGCAGTTTCTGCAGCGTTTCCCGCGGCTTGAAGTGGAGCTCAGTTGCACCGACCGCCAGGTCGACCTGCTGCGCGAAGGGTTTGACTGCGTGATGCGCATCGGTGCCTTGCATGACCTGGACGTGGTGGCGCGGCCAGTCGGGCAACTGAGCATGCGCAACTGCGCCAGCCCCGCTTACCTGGCCCGCCAGGGGGTGCCGCTGACGCTACAGGACCTGGCCGGGCACCAGTTGGTGCATTACGTGCGTACCCTGGGCGCGCGAAGTGCCGGTTTCGAATACGTGCAAGGGGGTGAGGTGCATTACCAGGCGATGGCCGGGGTGGTCACGGTCAACAACGCCGAGGCCTACTCGGCGGCCTGCCTGGCCGGGCTGGGGTTGATCCAGGTGCCAGCAGTGGGCGTGGCCGAGCATTTGCAGCGGGGCGAAATGGTTTCACTGCTTGAAGGCTGGCAAGCACCCGCCATGCCGGTGTCACTGCTGTATGCCCGGCAACGGCATGTGCCGCGGCGGGTCCAGGCGTTCATGCAGTGGCTGACGGCATTGCTGGCTTCGCAGGTTGACCCAGCGCCGGATGCAGGCTGAACAGGGGGCTACGAAAAGATTTGGCGAACGGGCTGCCAGTTGCGTTAGGCTGTTGCTTGCGAGTTGCCCGGTAGAGGTGACCCATCCCCGCCAGGCGTGCGTATCTTCCGATTTCATTGCGAGGTTACGTCATGGCCATCACGTCCCAGGACATCTGCAACGCTGCCGACCAGCTCAAGGGCTTTGTCGGTTTTCATGGCAAGCGCGGTGTACATATCGTGCGTTTTTCCGAAGACTCGTTCGGCATGGATGTGGCCGACGACAGCATTACCCCATGCCACGAGTTTGTCTGGCGGCCCGAGCAAGGGCAGCGCATGGCGCTGTGCCGTGAACGCCTGGCGCTGTTGCTGGAACAGCATGTGGATGACCGCTTGAACATCGGTGAGCCGCTGCGTGCGTACCTGCGCCGGCGCGACCTGCCAGAAATCATGGCCGAGCGCAGCCTCCAGCCAAACACCCGGCCGTTGTAGGAGCAGCACAAGGCTGCACCTACAAGGGTTGTGCAGTGCTCTGGGTTTTTTGGCGCAATAACGCCTCCAGCCCCGCACTGTCCAGCGGCCGGCTCATGTAGTAGCCCTGTACCTCGTGGCATCGGTCATTCTCCAATGCCTTGAGTTGCTGTTCGCTCTCTACCCCCTCGGCCGTCACCGTCAACCCCATCGCTTCACCCAGGTTGATGATGGCTTGAACCACGGCGCGGTCGCTGCCGCCGTTGCTGTTCAGGCCACTGATAAAGCGCTTGTCGATCTTGATGCTGTCGAACGGGTAGGTGCGCAGGTAACCCAGCGATGAGTAGCCGGTGCCGAAGTCGTCCATGTTCAGGCGTACGCCCAACTCCTTGAGCGCGAGCATGGTGCCCAGTGCGCCCTCGATGTCGTTGAGCATCACGTTTTCGGTAATTTCCAGCTCCAGGCGCTGGGCCGGGAAGGCGGTGTCCAGCAGGATCTCGCGCACGTCGGCGACCACGTCGCTGCGCAGGAACTGCGCAGGCGACAAGTTTACCGACACCAGAACGTCGGCGGGCCAGTCATGGGCCGTGCGGCAAGCTTCACGCAGCACCCAGCGGCCCAGTGCGACGATGATGTCGCTCTGTTCGGCCAGCGGGATGAAGGTGTCCGGGCCCAACAACCCTTCTTGCGGGTGCTGCCAGCGCAGCAAGGCTTCGACTGCGACGATGCGTCGGTCGCTGACGCGGTAGCGTGGCTGGTAATGCAGTTCGAATTCCTGGTTGCGCAGGGCCCGGCGCAGGTCATTTTCCAGCTGCCGACGGTACTGGATCTGCTGGTTCATTTCAGCGGCGAAGTAGCGCCAGGTATTCTTGCCATCGGCTTTGGCCTGGTACAGGGCGATGTCGGCGCAGCGGATCAGTTCGCCGGCATCAAAACCCTGGGTACGGGTTTGTGCGACGCCGATGCTGGCGCCGACATGCAACGGTTGGCTATCGAATGTGATGGGTTGCTGCAGCAGGCTGATAAGGCGTGCGCAGAAGCGGTCGACTTCACTGCGGTTGTCCATGCCGCTGAGCACCAGAATGAACTCGTCGCCGCCCAGGCGCGCAACCAGGTCGCCATCACGGGTGGTGTCGCGCAGGCGCGTCGCCACTTCCTGGAGCACGGCATCGCCAGCGGCATGGCCAAGGGAATCGTTGATCGGCTTGAAGTTGTCCAGGTCCAGCAGCAGCAGGGTCAATGGTGGCGAATCATTGCCGCGCAGCAGTGCCTGCTCCAGGTGCCTGGCAAGCTTGTTACGGTTGGCCAGCCCGGTCAGAGGGTCGTGCAGTGACAGGTGCTGGATGCGCGCATGGGCATCGACTTCGTCGGTGATGTCGCTGGCGGTGCCACGAAAACCGATGGGCTTGCCGTCATACCAGATGGCGCGGGCGGAAATCCTGCAGTAGCGGTTCTGGCCATTCTGGTCGCGGTAAGTGCAGCGCAGGGTGGCCAGCTGTTGCGGGTCGGCACTGGTCAGGGAATCCAGCCAGGGTGAAAGCGGTGTGGTGTCGCAGGCCAGCAACTGGTTGAGCGGCTGGCCGAGCCAGTCGTCCACCGGGTAACCGGTGACGTTGGCGAAGCGCTGCGACAGGTAGCTCAGGCGTTGGTGCCGGTCGGTTTCCCAGATCCAGTCGGATGCCGATTCGGCCACGGCACGAAAACGCTGCTCGCTGGCTTCCAGGGCCTGATTGCTTTGTTGCAGGTGAGTGAGTGTAAGGCCGATTGCCCGCGAACTGCGCAAGGTAAGGCGGAACAGGTACAGCATGATCAGGCCGAGAATCAGCAGCGCGCTCAGCAGTGGCGGTAATACGGCCCACAGCAGTTGGCGCCCGGGCAGAGGGCTGTTCCAGGCCAGGTGGTAGCCGGTGTCGCCCAGCTCGATGCGCAGGTGGCCGTGTTCGCCCACGGTGTTCTTGTCCACATGCATGCCGGTCAGGCCGGCACCGGTACCCAGCCGTTCCAGCTTGTCTTCGGTGAGCTGGTCGACAAACAACATCACCGGTGCTTGTCGCACCTCATTGTCGGTGACATCGCGGTCCGGGCGTACGGCGGCGGCACTGAGCACGGCGGGCCAGCCGTTGAACAGCACGAAGTGGGTGATTTGTTCACGGGGGATCGCGGCTGCACGGGCCTGGTCGATGATCGGCTGCAGCGCGGCATCTATATAGGTGTTGGCGCCCGCCTGGCTGGGCTGGCCTTTGAACAGCGCGTAGGTGGTGCGCGTGTCATCCACCACGAATACCCCTTCATAGCCGCTGGCGCTGTACAGGGATTCGCCTACGTTCTTTTCGTCGTAGGCCCATTTCCAGTCAGCCTGGCCTGCCAGGTGCTCAAAGGCTGCATCCCACACCGCGTAGCTGGACAGGAACTGACGTGAGGCAAGCAGCCGTTGCTCCAGCGCCTGGTTGGCCTGGAAGGCACTGCGCTGGCGCTCCTGTTGGTCGAGGGTGGCGGCGATATTGAACAGCGCGCTGAGGGTGACCAGGCAGGCCAGCCCGAAAACAGCGCTGAAGCCAGCAATGAGGCGGCGCACCTGGAAGCGCGGTGTGGGGCTGGTGGAGGGAAGGTTGGCGGTCCTGGCCATGCGCGAGCGGCTCCTTCAAGCAGCCTCCCGCCAGGCAGTCAGGAAGGAGGTTTACTCAGGATAGGCCAGCTTGAGCGTTGAGGCTTCACTGCGGGCAAAATTGACCCGGTCGCGGCCAGCGTGCTTGGCGGTGTAAAGCGCTTTGTCGGCCTGATCGAGCCAGTGTTCGGGCGATTCCAGCCCAACCTCGAAGGGGGACAGGCCGATGCTCAGGCTGATGCGCAGGTGCGGCAGCTGTGGGTTGCGGTAATTGGCCACCCGTTCGCGGAGGCGCTCCATGGCGTGGCAGGCCTGGGCTTCACGGGTGTCTGGCAGGATCACACAGAATTCATCGCCGCCGTAACGCCCGGCGTGGTCGCCTTCGCGCAGGTTGCGCCGCAGTTCAGCGCTGAGCTGGCGTAGTACGCAGTCACCGACCACGTGGCCGAAGGTGTCGTTGATGGTCTTGAAATGGTCGATGTCGATCAGGGCAATGACCGCGTGCCCCTGCTGCTGTTTGCATGCCTGGAACTTGAGCAGCAGCAGGTCTTTCCAGGCACCATGGTTGAGCAGGCCGGTCAGGCTGTCGGTAAGGCTAAGGGCGCTGAGCCGGCGTTTGTGCTCGGCCAGCTTGATCGCCAGCTGGAAGCACACCCAACCCAACGCCAGCGGGTACAGCGTCAGCATCGGCAGGCAGGCATAAACCTGCAGGGGCGTGGCGTTCAACTGCAGGCCGGGGCCCAGCAACAGGATGGCGATGAGCATGCCGGCCAGCTGGGCCAGCATCCCGCGAAAGACCATGCGCTTGCCGCCAGCGGCTACGTTGTTCATGGTCATCATCGACAGCACGGTCACGCTGGGCAGCGGGTTGAAGTGCATGGCGGCGGTCCAGAACCCGCCCATCAGCGAGTCCAGCAACAGGTTGCGCTGCTCCGCCTGATAGGGCATTGCCGAGCGGGCAGCCCACAGGTAGGCCACGTGCGGCCACAGCAGGCCGTTGAACAGCATCAGCAGCCATGCCCAGGTGGGGGGCGACAGCGGTGCGATGCCCGCCATGACGCTGAACAGGCCGATACCCAGGCCGATGACGCGCGGCAAGTAGATGCGTTTGACGAATGAAAGCCCTTTGCCGCTGCGGTTGTCCATCATGTTCATCGTTCTTCTGCCGGGGTACCGTTTATCGCATAACTTGCATGAATATTGTTGAACACTGTTTCATCGGCGAAAAATGACCTTGCAAGCCAATTCACGGTTGATCTGATCACTGTGGGGTAAGATGAAGGCTTTCCTGTTGCTCGGAGTGTTGCTGATGGCCCCTTTGGCGAATGCTGCCGGCGAGCCGGCACCACAGCAGGGTGGACGATTCCACAACCAGGCATCGCTGCCGCAGGATGGCGTGCTGAAAAAACTGCGCATCGGGCTCAAGTACCTGTTTCTGCGCAAACCGCCGTACACCCGGCCGTCCATGCCGATCAGCCTCCAGCCCATGACCCGTGAGCAGGTTCTCGACGCCCCTGACCACAGCTTGTGGCGCCTGGGCCATTCAACAGTATTGCTCAAGCTGCGCGGGCGCTTCTTCATTACCGACCCGGTGTTCGCCGAACGCGCCTCCCCCGTGCAGTGGGCTGGCCCATTGCGCTTCCATGCGCCGCCACTGGCCCTGGACCAACTACCGCCGCTGGCTGCAGTGGTGCTGTCGCACGATCATTTCGACCACCTCGACGAGCAGGCGATTCGGCAGCTTGCACCGCGCACCGGAGTATTCCTGGCGCCATTGGGCGTGGGCGACCGGTTGATGAGCTGGGGCGTTGCACCTGCCAAGGTGCGGCAGCTGGACTGGTGGCAGGAAAGCATCGTGGAGGGCGTGCGCTTCGTTGCCACCCCGGCGCAGCACTTTTCCGGGCGCGGCTTGCTGGACAGCAATCGGACATTGTGGGCGTCCTGGGTGATCGTCGATGAAGATGTGCGGGTATTCTTCAGCGGCGATACCGGCTACTTCGATGGCTTCAAGCAGATAGGCGAACGCTTCGGGCCGTTCGACCTGACCTTGATTGAAACCGGGGCCTACAACGTGGCCTGGCCCAGCGTACACATGCAGCCGGAGCAAAGCCTGCAGGCCCACCTGGATTTGCGCGGGCGCTGGATGCTGCCGATTCACAACGGCACCTTCGACTTGTCTACCCACGGCTGGCAGGAACCCTTCGAACGCATACTGGCGCTGTCCAACCAGGCTCAGGTGCGCTTGAGCACGCCGCAGATGGGCGAGCGGATCAGCCTTGACTCACCGCATGCCGGGCAGAACTGGTGGCAGCCCAAGCCTGTGCGACAGCGGGGCCAGGCGAGTGAACGCACGGTAGCGACACGCTGAACCTCATTCAGTGCCTTCCTTGCTGCGTGGGGGGCGGGCTTTTTGGTCTTTCAAGAGCTGCGAGGGCGGCTTGCCGCTGTCACTGCGTACCTGCGCATGGCTGATCAGGGCGAAGATGAAGCTGCCACCAATGATGTTGCCGGCCAGGGTCGGCATGGCGAATTCCAGCCAGAAGGTGCGCCAGGTTTCTTCCCCAGCCCACACCAGATACGACACTTCGACCGAGCCCACTACTATATGAGTGAAGTCGCCAAGTGCCATCAGGTAGGTGATCATCAGGATGATCCAGATCTTGGCGTGCTCCATGGATGGGATCATCCAGACCATGGTGGCGATCATCCAGCCCGAAACGATGCCCTTGGCGAACATCTGGCCCACGTCGTTTTTCATGACCTTGCGGCCAACCTCCAGGAAGGCCACGTCTGTCTTGCTGTCGAAGATCGGCAGCTCCAGCATGACCCAGGCTACCAGCAGGGTGCCGGCCAGGTTGCCAAGCAGCACCACGCCCCACAGGCGTAGCAGGCGACCGAAATTGGCCAGGGTAGGGGAGGTCATGATGGGCAGCACAGCGGTGAGGGTGTTTTCGGTAAACAGCTGCTGGCGCGCAAGGATCACCGCGAGGAAGCCGGTGCTGTAGCCGATGCTGGCGATCACCTGGGCACCGTCACCTTCCGGCAGGCGGGCGTAGAACAGCCCCATGGCCATCAGCGACAGGCCCATGGACAAGCCTGCCGCCAGTGCCGACCACCACAGCGCGGCAAGGGTACGTTCAAGCTCCTGGTCGCCCTGGTAGCGAATGATCTCGTGCAGCACTGCTGCCCGCGGCGGCTGGTTGTGGCTGACCTCTTGCTCTTCATCTGCGGACAGGCCCGGGGTTTTCTCGCTTTGCGCATCGCTCATGGCCGCTACGCTCCGTGGGGGTGTTTCTTTACAGATTCCCGGCGCTTTCATTAGTTGCCAGGTAGCCGCCAAACGCGTCGAGAAAGTTTTTTTAGAACAAGGTGTTGACTCTGATTTCAAAGCGCGTATTATTCGCCTCCTCGCAGCGATGAACGCTTCGGGGCAGGCGGTAAGTGTTTGAAGTTGTTAGCTTTCGAAAGAAAGCGGTGGTAAAAAACTTCAAAATAAACGCTTGACAGCAAATGAGGAAAGCGTAGAATGCGCGCCTCGGTTGAGACGAAAAGATCTTAACCAAACGCTCTTTAACAAATTGAATCAAGCAATTCGTGTGGGTGCTTGTGAGTACGGACTGATAGTCAAAAAGATTATCAGCATCACAA
>NZ_JBIBGE010000033.1:0-75400 GCF_042956345.1 Pseudomonas sp. NPDC008258 | reverse complement strand
CACGGTCTGTACTGCGCTAACAGTCAGAAGCTGGCTTTGTCCCTCCTCCTCCCTTCAAGTCTAACCATACAAGCTGGCTTGCCGGCGATAGGGCCCTTGCAGGTTTACACCGGGTCGGCGTGCACCATCACATCCGCCTGTGGGTAACGCTGGCGGATCACCTTTGATGCCTGAACGCACAACCCATGCGCCTCATGCAGCGGCAACTGCCCCGGCAGCTCCAGATGCAACTGCACGAACCACTGGTTGCCCGACACCCGCGTACGCAGGTCATGCACGCCTTTCACGCCGGGAATGGCCAGCACCAGCGCGGCCATGCCTTCGCCGACATCGCTCGGCAATTCCTTGTCCATCAGGATCGCCGTACTTTCGCGGGCAATCTGCAAGGCGCTCCAGAGGATGTAGAAGGCGATGCCCAGGCCGAACAGCGCATCCAGCTGCGGCCAGCCAAAACGTGCCAGCAACAGGGCCAGCAGAATGCTGCTGTTCAGCAGCAGATCCGAGCGGTAATGCAGGGAGTCGGCCCGCACGGCGGTGGAGCCGGTCAGGCGAATGACCTTGCGCTGCAGTGCCAGCAGGGCAAGGGTCAGCACCAGCGACAACAGCATCACGGCAATGCCGATACCGGTATCGCCCAGGGGTTGTGGCGTGTGCAGGCGTTCGGCTGCCTGCACGCCGATCAGCACCGCACTGACGGCGATGAACAGCGCCTGCGCCATGCCGGCCAGCGCTTCGGCCTTGCCATGGCCAAAACGGTGGTCGTCGTCGGCCGGGCGCAAGGCGTAGTGCACGGCGAGCAGGTTGAGAAACGAGGCAACAGCATCCAAGGCCGAGTCAGTCAACCCGGCCAGCAGGCTTACCGAGCCGCTCAGCCACCAGGCCAGCGCCTTGCTCAGCACCAGGATACTGGCCACTGCCAGTGAGGCGCGGGTGGCCAGGCGCAGCAGGCGCTGGTGTTCGGCTGGGGTGATCATCCGTGGTCAACGTCCGTGCGGGGTTCAGGCGGCCGGTACCAGGCCCAGGCTGGCCAGCTGTTCGATGCTGCCGCGGTGCTGGATCAGCCGCGGGTCGTTCAGCGGCAGGCGCTGGCCCAGTTCGCTTTCGATGATGGCCTGCAACTTCAGGTTGTCGACCTTGCCGTCAGCGCTTACGGCTTCTTGCAGTTTTGCCGGGTCTACCTGGGCGGTTCGGCCGCCTGGGTAATAGATGGCACCCGTGGCAAAGTCGATGCCGAAGGCGATCAGCCCCGGGATCACGTAGAACAGGATGCCGATGGCATCCATGGCAGCGACCACAGGGTCGATCTTGCCGCCGATCTGGCCGCGACGGTCTGGATAGAAAATCGTGCCGCAGGCCGTCAGCTGGGTCAGCAGGGTGACAATCAGGGCGCCGCCGATGACGCGGGATGGGATGCGCATGTAAATCTCCGAAAGGGTATTCAGCAGGGCAAGCGAAGCGCCTGCGCCTGAAGCTTAAGACCATGATAGAGCAGGCTGGGTTCGCCGTTATACTCGCGAGATTGTTCGAGGACCACCATGATTTCATTACCGATCGATGCCGTCTTGCCCGCCTTGCGCCAAGCCTTGGGAAAACGAGACGAAGCCGTGCTCGAAGCACCACCCGGTGCCGGCAAGACCACCCGCGTGCCGCTGGCCTTGCTGAACGAGCCGTGGCTGGCCGGGCAAACCATTCTCATGCTGGAGCCCCGGCGCCTGGCTGCGCGTGCGGCTGCCGAAAGGCTGGCCAGCGAACTGGGCGAGCAGGTGGGCCAGACCGTGGGTTACCGCATACGCCTGGACAGCAAGGTCGGGCCGAACACCCGCGTCGAAGTGGTAACCGAAGGTATCCTCACCCGCCGCCTGCAGGCCGACCCGGCGCTGGAAGGCGTGGGCTTGCTGATCTTCGACGAGTTTCATGAGCGCAGCCTGGATGCCGACCTGGCCCTGGCGTTGATCCTGAACGGCCGCGAGTTGCTGCGTGACGACCCGCCGCTGAAGATTCTGCTGATGTCCGCCACCCTGGAAGGCGAGCGCCTGTCGCGGTTGCTAAACGATGCCCCGGTGGTCAGCAGTGAGGGCCGCATGCATCCAGTGGATATCTGCTGGGGCCGGCCTTTCCAGCCGGGCGAGTTCATCGAACCACGGGTAGTGGACAGTGTGCTGCACGCGCTGGCCGAGCAAACCGGCAGTGTGCTGGTGTTCCTGCCGGGCCAGGCCGAGATCCGCCGGGTGCACCAGAGCTTGCAGGAGGCACTGGGCGAGCGCCCCGGAATACTGTTGTGCCCGCTGCACGGCGAACTCGACCTCAATGCCCAGCGCGCTGCCATCGACCCGGCGCCCAAGGGCCTGCGCAAGGTGGTGCTGGCGACCAACATCGCCGAGACCAGTCTGACCATCGACGGCGTGCGTGTGGTGATCGACGCAGGCCTGGCCCGGGTGCCGCGTTTCGACCCCGGCAGTGGCATGACCCACCTGGACACTCAGCGTATCTCTCGTGCCAGTGCCACCCAGCGCGCAGGCCGCGCCGGGCGCCTGGAGCCGGGCGTGTGTTACCGCCTGTGGTCCGAGGCCCAGCATGACCAGCTGGCGGCCCATGGCAGTGCCGAAATCTTGCAGGCCGACCTGGCTGGGCTGGCCTTGCAACTGGCGCGCTGGGGCGTTGCACCTGACCAGTTGCGCTGGCTCGATCAACCGCCCAGTGCGGCGTTCTCCCAGGCCCAGGACCTGCTGGCGCGGCTTGGGGCGTTCAAAGCGGGTAGCCGCGACAACCTCAGCGACCACGGCCAGGCCATGGCAGAACTGCCGGCTCACCCACGTATCGCCCATTTGTTGCTGCGTGGTCAGTACCTGGGGTTGGCCACCATGGCCTGTGATGTGGCGGCGTTGCTGGGGGAGCGGGATATCCAGCGCGGCGGCGGTGCCGACCTGCACAGCCGGCTGGCCCTGGTCAGTGGCGAGAGCAAGGCCAGCCGTGGCGGCCAGGGTGGCGTGCAGCGTGCCCGGCAGCTGGCGCGACAGTACCGTGGCCTGTTGCGCGGCAAGGCCGAGGCCGCCGTTGCCGACCCGGATCATCCACGTTGGCTTGGCGCCTTGCTGGCGCTGGCCTACCCCGACCGGGTCGCACAGCAGCGGCGTGAAGGGGGCGCCGAGTATCGCCTGGCCAATGGCCGTGCAGCCTTGTTCGGCGAGGTCGATGCGTTGATGAAATACCCATGGCTGGTGATCGCCGACCTGGGCAGCCGCCAAGGCCAGCGCGAAGAACGTATCTACCTGGCGGCAGAGTTCGACCCAGCGTTGCTTGATGACGTGCTGGCCGAACAGGTCGAGCGGGTTGACCTGCTTGATTGGGATGAGCGCGAGCAGGTGCTGCGTGCCGAGCGCCAGACCAAGGTCGGTGAACTGATACTCAGCCGCGAACCGTTGACCGGCCTGAGCGACGAAGCGCGTGCCAAGGCGCTGCTTGGCCTGGTACGGCGCAAAGGCCTGAACCTGCTGACCTGGACCCCGGAGCTGCGCCAGTGGCAGGCGCGGGTGGCCCTGCTACGCCAACTGGACATGGACAGGGACGGGCAAAGCGAGTGGCCCGACCTGGGTGACGAAGCGCTGCTCGCCAGCCTGGAAGCGTGGTTGCAGCCCTATCTGGGCAAGGTTTCCCGCCTTAGCCACTTCGCCGCACTGGACCTGCCGTCGTTACTGCGCAACCTGTTGCCCTGGCCTTTGCCGCAGCGTCTGGAAGAACAGGCCCCCGCTCACCTGGCGGTGCCCTCCGGCTCGAACATTCGCCTGGACTACAGCGAAAACCCACCGATTCTCGCCGTGCGTCTGCAAGAGTTGTTCGGCCTTGCCGACACCCCGCGCATCGCCAATGGCCGGCAGCAGGTCAAATTGCACCTGTTGTCACCGGCACGCAGGCCGGTGCAGGTGACCCAGGACTTGGCCAACTTCTGGCGCACTACCTATGCCGAGGTTAAAAAGGACCTCAAGGGCCGCTATCCGAAGCACTACTGGCCGGACGACCCGCTGGTGGCCGAGGCCACGGCGCGGGCCAAGCCGCGGGGTACCTGAGTCACAAAAACAGGGTCAGCCGGTTGTGCGTTCGAGGAGGAACATGACTTCCTGGCCTTCGTTGATTCTCAGGTACTCGAAGTTGGGCGTGTGTTCCGAAGGTTCATGATGGGTGCGCACTGCGTGGCCTTGATGATCGCGTATTCGGCACAGCAGGGCATTCTCTGTCCAAAACAGCGGTTGAAGCTTGATGTAGTCGGTGACACTGGCGTGTTTATAGAGCCCAAGGTAACCATTGCGGCTGATCCCGAGCTTCTTGTCGTGATCCTCACCACTGCCGGTGATCATGAAATGCAGGCGCTCCTCTGTGCTTGATTGAAAGAGGAAGCGGAACACGCAGGGTGGCTGCTGCTTGCCTGTGATCAGCCAGTCACTTTGCCCGGCTATCCTTTCGCCGTCGGCATCCGTGAAGCGGCTCAGGTATACCGCCTGTCGAGGCCCGCCAGGTATATGGTCAGTCGGGGTGGTTGAGTCGAGTACATGAAGGGTGCCGAGAAAGACTTCGTCTTTTTCAGCCCAGTAGTTGGTCATGGGACGCTTCCTGTGGTGGGTTACAGGCTGTTTTTTCGCTCAAATGCAATGCTTTGGGCAGCCTGTAAACCTTCCACTGTGACCCGGCGTGAGCTCGATCAGTTGCTCGCTTCCCCTTCCAGCAGCATGAACAGGCGGTACAGCACCACAGTGCTGAACAGTTGCAGGAAGCCGCTGAGGCTGTCCATGGCCAGCTCCATGCCAGGTGATGGCTCGGGGAAGGCCATCAGCAACAGCCCGTCGATCAGCCAGATCGGTGCCAGCACCGCCACCACGCAGATCATGATGCGCATGAAGTGCCCGGTGGTCATGCTGGCGCTTTCGCGCATCGCCTGCACCACCGGCCGGCCGCGCAGTACCAGCAGGTACTCGGCGAACACCAGGTTGATCATGATCCACACGCCCGGGAAGATGAACAGCGCAAGGCCGGCCATGATCAGCAGCGAGCTGATGAGAATCAGCAAGGCCAGCTGCGGCCACAGCTGCACGGCGCGGGCGAACAGGTCGCGTTTGCCGATGTCCTGGCCATTGCTGCGGGTGTGCAGGTAAAGGATCAATGCGGCGCTGTACAGCGGATAGAACAGCAGGCTCACCAGCATGCCGTAGGCCGGCGATGCCTGGTCGCCCATCTGCCGATACAGCAGCTGGGTGAGCAAGGCCTCCAGCACCACCAGCGGCAGGCACAGCTGGAGGATGTTCGGCAGGTGGCGGCGGAAGAAGTACAGGGAGTCGCGCAGAACGCTCAGCGGATTCATCAGTCAACATCGCATGGCAGTAAAACAGGGGCGTAACTTTAGCCCAAAGCAGGCCCGGGGCTGTCACTTGCTGAAAAAAGTTTCACGGCGCCAGTGATTGAATCCCGTGCCGCTACACCCCATCTTTGACGCTGTCCGTTGTCCCGCTACCCCACGAGGTCGCCCCATGAACACTGAAGAACAAACCCTGATCGACGGCCTGTTCGGCCGCATCAAGCAAGCCGAAGATCCGAGCCAGCCGCGTGACGCGCAGGCGCAGGCGTGCATCGAGCAGCACCTGCGTCAGCAACCGGCAGCGCCTTACTACATGGCCCAGGCGATTCTGGTGCAGGAGGCCGCAATCAAGCGCCTCGACGAGCAGAACAAGCAGCTGGAAGCCGAATTGCAGCAGGCTCGGGCCCAGGCTCAGGCAGCACAAGCTGGCAACAGTGCGCCGAGTAATGGTGGCGGTGGCTTCCTGTCGAGCATTTTTGGTTCGGGCGGGCGCAGCACGGCTCCAGCCGCACAGCCGCAGCGCCCTGCTGCCGCCCCGGTGGCCTCGGGTGGTGGCTGGCGTGAACCATCGGCCCCGGGCTTCTCCCAGCCGCAAGCGCAGGCGCAGCAGCCCGGTTTTGGCGCCGCGCCGGCGCGTGGCGGTGCCAGCAGCTTCCTCGGTGGTGCCATGCAGACTGCAGCCGGTGTGGCCGGTGGTGTGTTGCTGGCGCAGGGCATCAGCAGCCTGTTCAACCACAACTCGCAGCCCGAAGAAGTGGTCGAGGTGATCAAGGAAGAGCCAACGCCAGCCAGTGACAATGGTGGTTGGAACGACCAGGGCGGGCAGCAGCAAGTGGCTGACAACAGTGGTTGGGGCAGTGACCAGGGCGGTTATGCCGACACCGACTACGGCAGCGACGATGGCGGGTTCTTCTCGGACGACGACTCGTACGTCTGACAGGTCTGGCATACTGCTGGCATTTTTGGGGGCGCTGTGCGCCCCTTCGCGGGCACGCCCGCTCCCACAGAGGTACGCGCGATACCTGTGGGAGCGGGCGTGCCCGCGAAGGGCTGCGCAGCGGCCCCTGGTACTCAACGCCAGACATGAGGTTCCAAGGTGAAAAAGATCGCGCTGTTCGCCGATGTGCAGAACCTCTACTACACCGTGCGTCAGGCCCATGGCTGCCATTTCAACTACACCGCATTGTGGGCCGACGTGAGTCGTGAGGGCCAGATCGTCGAAGCCGTGGCCTATGCCATCGACCGTGGCGACAGCAAGCAACAGCAGTTCCAGCAGATCTTGCGCAACCTCGGCTTCGATGTGCGCCTCAAACCCTTCATCCAGCGCAGCGACGGCTCGGCCAAAGGTGACTGGGATGTGGGTATCACCCTGGATGTGATCGATGCAGCCAGCCGGGTCGACCAGGTGGTGCTGGCCTCTGGTGATGGCGACTTCGACCTGCTGCTGGAGCGGGTGATCCAGCGCCACGGTACCGAGGCCGTGGTGTATGGGGTGCCTGGGCTTACCGCCTTGTCACTGATCCGTGCAGCCACCCGTTATGTGCCCATCGAGGGTAAGCTGTTGCTCAAACATTGAGGCCCTTTCATGGAACGTATTGCTGTCATCGACTTTGAAACCACCGGTATTACCCCCAGTGCAGGCTGCCGCGCCACTGAAGTGGCGGTGGTGATGCTGGAGGACGGGCGCATCGTCGAGCGCTACCAGAGCCTGATGAATGCGGGTGTGCCGGTACCGGCCTTCGTTGCCGGGTTGACGGGCATCACCACCGCCATGCTGCGCAGCGCGCCGCCGGTGGACAAGGTAATGAAGGAAGTGGCCGAATTTGTCGGCGACACCCCGCTACTGGCACACAACGCGGCTTTCGACCAGAAGTTCTGGGACTACGAGCTGAGCCGCATCGGCCGTAGCCGCAGGCAGTCTTTCGCCTGCTCCCTGCTGCTGTCGCGGCGCCTGTTGCCGATGGCGCCAAACCACAAGCTGGGCACACTGACCCGTTGGGCCGGCCTGCCGGACACCGGCACCGCGCACCGGGCCATGGCCGATGCCGAGATGGCTGCCAACCTGCTGCAATACCTGGCTGGCGAACTGCGCCAGGCCCATGGTATCCAGCAACTTTCGCACGACTTCCTGTGCCGCTTGCAGAAAGTGCCCGCCGCGAAGATCCGCGAAACCCTGGCCAAATACCGTTAAGGCTCACCACCGCCGAAACCGGACGCACCAAAAGTGTGCCGCTCATTTCGAGCCATTTTGTAACTGATGTTTACCCAGGCAGGCTATTAAACTGAATCACCCGTAAACGGATTTCGAGTTTTCCCATGCCTGCCGCCCGTCGCTTCCCGTTGTTGCTCATTGGTGCTTTCCTGGCCTTGTACCTGGTATGGGGGTCTACCTACCTGTTCATTCGCATTGGTGTGGAGAGCTGGCCCCCGATGCTCATGGCCGGGGTGCGCTTTCTGATTGCTGGTGGCCTGCTGTACGGTTTCTTGCGCTGGCGCGGTGTGCCGGCACCTACCTGGCCGCAGTGGCGAGCGGCAGGGGCGATCGGTTTTCTGCTGTTGAGTTGTGGCAACGGCGGCGTGACGGTGGCCGAGCATGCCGGCGTGGCATCGGGCGTGGCAGCGCTGGCGGTGGCCACAGTGCCACTGTTCACCTTGCTGTTCGGCTTGTTGTTCGGGCACCGCAATTCGAAGCTGGAATGGGCGGGCATTGCCCTGGGGCTGGCAGGTATCGGCCTGCTGAACCTGGGCTCCAACCTGCAGGCAAGCCCGGTTGGCGCGGCGTTGATCATTTTTGCTGCGGCGTCGTGGGCGTTTGGCTCGGTGTGGAGCAAGTCCTTGCCGCTGCCTCAGGGGCCGATGGCGAGTGCTGCTGAAATGCTGGTGGGCGGTGCGGTGCTGTTGCTGGGCAGCGTGCTGTCGGGCGAGCGCATGACGCAGATGCCGACCGCAGCCGGCTGGGGAGCGTTGGCCTACCTGGTGTTCTTCGGCTCGATCCTGGCGTTCAGTGCCTACATGTACCTGCTCAAGCATGTACGCCCGGCCGCCGCCACCAGCTATGCCTACGTCAACCCGGCGGTGGCGGTGTTGCTGGGCATTGTCTTTGCCGGCGAACAGATTGGTGCCGAAGAGTGCGTGGCCATGGCAGTGATTATCGGCGCGGTGGTGCTGATTGGCCTGCCGCAGTGGCGCAAGGCCCCCGAGCCTGTGCAGCCGTTGAAAGGCGAAATCTGCAAGTAGGTCGGGGCGATGCGGTAAACTTGCCGCCTTCGCTGAACCCCCTTACGGTATTGCCATGAATTTCGCCAAACTCGGCCTGATCGAACCGCTGCTGCGCACCCTGCAGCAGCTGGACTACACCACCCCGACCCCGGTGCAGGCCAAGGCCATCCCTGCCGTGCTGGCCGGCCGCGACCTGATGGCCGCCGCCCAGACCGGCACCGGCAAGACCGCAGGCTTTGCCCTGCCTGTATTGCAGCGCCTGGCGCTGGAAGGCGAGAAGGTGGCCAGCAACTCGATCCGCGCGCTGGTGCTGGTGCCCACCCGCGAGCTGGCCGAGCAGGTGCACAACAATGTGCGCGAGTACGCCGAGAACCTGCCGCTGAGCACTTACGCGGTATACGGCGGGGTCAGCATCAACCCGCAGATGATGCGCCTGCGCCGTGGCGTCGACCTGCTGGTGGCCACCCCGGGCCGCTTGCTCGACCTGTTCCGGCAGAACGCGGTGAAGTTCAACCAGGTGCAAACGCTGGTGCTTGATGAAGCCGACCGCATGCTCGACCTGGGTTTTGCCGAAGAACTGCAATCGGTTTACGCCGCGCTGCCACGCAAGCGCCAGACATTGTTGTTCTCCGCCACGTTCTCTGACCAGATCCGCATGTTGGCGGGGCTGGCGCTGAATGACCCGCTCAGCATCGAAGTGAGCCCGCGCAATGCCACGGCCGCCAGCGTCAAGCAGTGGCTGGTGCCTGTGGACAAGAAGCGCAAGGTCGACCTGTTCTGCCACCTGCTGCGCAAGCAGCGCTGGAAGCAGGTGCTGGTGTTCGCCAAGACCCGCAACGGCGTTGACCAGTTGGTAGAGCGCTTGCTGGCCGAAGGTGTCAATGCCGATGGCATTCACGGTGACCGCCCGCAGGCCACCCGCCAGCGTGCGCTGGACAGCTTCAAGGCCCGCGAGATCCAGGTGCTGGTGGCGACCGATGTGGCGGCCCGTGGCCTGGACATCGATGACCTTCCGCTGGTGGTCAACCTGGACTTGCCGATAGTTGCCGAGGATTACGTGCACCGCATTGGCCGTACTGGCCGGGCGGGCAACAAGGGCGAGGCGATTTCGCTGGTGTGTGCGGACGAAGTGCAAATGCTGTCGGCCATTGAAGTGCTGACCCGGCAGACCTTGCCGCGCCATGAAGAGCCGGACTTCATCCCGGAACACAGGGTGCCGATGACCGATGCCAGTGGCCAGGTGATCAAGAAACCGAAGAAGCCCAAGAAGCCGAAAGAGAACAGCGCCAAGCGCGGGTTGGGGCGCTGGATGGACAGTAGTGGTGAGGCAGAGCCGGCGGTGAAGGCCGTGCGTAAGGTGCCTAGCTTCAATGGTGGGCCGCGTAAGCGTAAGCCGTAAACTTGCAGCCATCTCGTTCCTGTGGGAGCGGGCATGCCCGCGAACACCGGCGCAGCCGGTGCCATCCATCGCGTCGCTTGCTTCGCGGGCTTGCCCGCTCCCACAGGGATCGCAGCAGCCTGTGGGCTCTATGCAAGGCAGTTGGGGCGGTATCAGCTTTGGGCTTTTAGCCAATCCGCCGCCGCCCGCCCGGCGCGCAGCCCGCTGGCAAAACACGCCGTCAGCAAATACCCCCCGGTCGGCGCCTCCCAGTCCAGCATCTCGCCGGCACAGAACACCCCCGGCATGCCCTTGACCATCAACCCCTCATCCAGTCCCTCGAAACGCACCCCGCCAGCGCTGCTGATCGCTTCATCCAGGGGCCGTGTGCGCACCAGCGTGATCGGCAACGCCTTGATCGCCCGGGCCAGGGCCTGTGGGTCGGCAAAGGTCGCCTGATCGGTCAGCTCCCGCAGCAGTGCCGCCTTGACCCCATCAATACCTAGCTGGCTGTGCAAGTGCTTGGCCATCGACCGTGACCCCCGCGGTTTGGCCAGTGCCAGGGCAATCTTGTCCACAGGCTTGTCCGGCAGCAGATCGAGCAGCAGCACCCCTCGGCCACTGCGGTTGATGGCCTCGCGTACCGGCGCTGACCACGCATACACGAGGCTGCCTTCCACGCCTTGCGCGGTGAGGATGAACTCGCCTTTGCGCGGTGCGCTGCCAGGCACGCTGAGGGCAATGTTCTTCAGTGGCGCACCCGCGAACTTCTCCTTCAACAATGCGCTCCAGCCCGCCACTTCGAAGCCGCAGTTGCTTGGCTGCAAAGGCGAGATATCCACAGCCCGTTCAGCCAGCAGCGGTTGCCAGCTGCCGTCGGAGCCCAATCGCGCCCAGCTACCACCGCCCAGTGCGAGCACCACGACCGCAGCCTTCACGGCAAGCTCGCCCTGTGGATAAGCAATGCGCAAGGCACCATCGGCATTCCAGCCCAGCCAGCGGTGGCGGGTGTGGATAACTACCCCGGCTTCGCGCAGGCGCTTGAGCCAGGCGCGCAGCAGTGGCGCGGCTTTCATGTCGGCGGGAAACACCCGCCCCGAGGTGCCGACAAAGGTTTCGATGCCCAGGCGGTGAATCCACCCGCGCAAGGCTTCGGCGTCGAAGTCGCGGAGCAGCGCATCGATTTCGCCCTGGCGCTCGGCATAGCGTGAAACGAACGCCGGGTAAGGCTCGGAGTGGGTAATGTTCATGCCGCCAACGCCCGCCAGCAGGAACTTGCGCCCCACCGAAGGCATGGCATCGAACACCTCGACCGCAAGGCCTGCCTGGGCCAGCGCTTCAGCGGCCATCAGGCCGGCAGGGCCACCACCGATCACGATGGCGAGGGGAGAGGAGGCGGGGTTCAGATCGGGCATGGTGGGCAGCAGGCTGTGGAAAAGAGGCGCATTCTAGCGCAGGGCTGCCTGTGGAAGCACTGGTCAAAAAACAATCAGCTCTCTGCAGGCCTTGCCAACAAAGGGCTACAGCGCCTTTCCCGCAGGTTATCCACAAGCGGTTCCACAGTCATTGTGAACAACCGATGACCCGTGCCGCGCTGTGGTGAAGGATGCCATGGCGCCTGGCCAACGCTTGGCGGTCCTTGCTGTAGCCGCCGCCGATCACGCCTACCACCGGAATGTCGCGCCCCACGCAATGGCGCAGCACCGCTTCGTCACGGGCGGCAACACCTGCGTCGGTCAGTTGCAGGTAACCCAGGGCATCGTCCTTGTGCACATCGACGCCGGCGTCGTACAGCACCAGGTCGGGTTGGTAGAGGGGCAACAGGTAGTTGAGGGCATCGTCCACCACCTTCAGGTAGGCCGCGTCGCCCATGCCGCGCGGCAGGGGGATGTCCCAGTCGCTCTGCGCCTTGCGCGCCGGGAAGTTCTGTTCGCAATGCAGCGACACGGTGATGGCTTCGGGTGTGTCATGCAGGATGCGCGCGGTGCCGTCGCCCTGGTGCACATCGCAGTCGAAGATCAGCACCTGGTGCACCCGGCCAGCCTCCAGCAGGTAGCGGCTGATCACGGCCAGGTCGTTGAAGATGCAGAACCCGGCAGGGTGGTCGTAGTGGGCGTGGTGTGTACCGCCAGCGAGGTGGCAGGCGATGCCCTGTTGCAATGCCATTTCGGCGGTGAGCAGCGACCCCCCCACTGCCCGCACCGTGCGCCGGGCCAGGGCTTCGCTCCAGGGTAGGCCGAGCCGGCGCTGGTCCTCGCGGGACAGGTCGCCGTTCATGTAGCGCTCGATATAGCCGCGGTCGTGGGCCAGGGCGAGGATATCGTTGGGGCAGATGTCCGGGCGCAGCAGCGCCTGGTCGGTGGTCAGCCCACTGTCGACCAGGTGGTCGTGCAGCAAGCGGAACTTGTCCATCGGGAAGCGGTGCTCGGCGGGGAACTCCGGGCTGTAGTCTTCGTGGTAGATCAGCGGCAACGGCATGGGGTGTTCGCAATCAGGGCCAGTGCAGATCTTGCCATGGCCGAGGCAGCTTTGCTGCCCAATCGCCGGCAAGCCAGCTCCCACAGGTAGTGCACAAGCCTCGAAGGCCATGGGGACCTGTGGGAGCTGGCTTGCCGGCGATGAGGCCAGATCAGGCCAATGCTATTTGCCTGTGCTGGCCAGTACCCGCTGCCAGTCCGGTTCGTTCAGGCGGCCGAGGATGCGTGCCTTGCCGTTGCCATCCACCGACACGAACAATGCACTGGCATAGCCACTCTGACGCTCGCCACCGGCAACGTGCTGCTGGCGGGCGAAATGGTCGATGCAGCCATTGTGGGTCACCAGCACCAGGTTGTGGCCCGGGCGCTTGCGTGACAACGCTTCACTGGCGAACTGGTTGTCACAGCCTTCCAGCCAGTCCTCGCTGGCGACTGCCTGGCCGAGGATGAAGTGCGCGGTTTGCCGGGTGCGCAGTTTCGGGCTGCTGAGCAAATCGGCATTGTCCAGGCCCAATTGGTGCAGCCCTTGGCCAACGCGGCTGGCGGCCTGGCTACCGGCCACCGTAATGCCGGTGGGGTCGTCCAGGCAGGGGCCGGGGGCGCTGTCGCAGCGTTCGGCATGGCGGATCATCACGATCACTGCACCGTCGACCCAGTCCTGCAGCAGGCCGCTGTCACTCAGTTGTTGCTCGTTACCAAGGTCCACGATATGCGTCCTCGTCGCCAGCCAGGTGGTCAATGCCGCAACGACCATGCACAGGCCAAGGGCGGCACCGAGGGCTTTGCGTGACAGGCGCCGCTTGCGCCGGGCGTGAATGGCTGGGTGGCCCAGGGTGTTGCTCGATAGCATGCGTTGCTCCGTTGGCAGTGCCGCGGCTGGCGCGAAGGTGAATGTCGGCATCCTGCCAAGCGGCCTGTCGGGAGGCGGTGAAGGGCTTGTGAAAATTGCATTCGGCGGCTGTTGGCTGGGTGAAACCTGCGCTCGCGCCTACGCTGTAAACTGCAACACGGCAAAACCGGAGCAGGCCCGATGACCCCCATTCTTGAACTGGAAAGCGCACGGCTGGTAATGCGCCAATGGCACGACGACGATCTGGGCGAGTTCGCTGCGCTGTGTGCCGACCCGCAGGTAATGCGTTATTTCCCGGCACCGCTGACGCGCCTTGAAGCGGCTGCACTGATAGGCCGCGTGCGCGGGCATTTCAACGAGTACGGCTTCGGCCTGTGGGCGCTGGAGCGCAAGGACAGCGGCGCATTCATCGGCATGACCGGGCTGTTGCATGTCGGCTTCGATGCCGATTTTGCGCCGGCTGTGGAAATTGGCTGGCGACTGGCGCGGCGCCACTGGGGCCTGGGTTTTGCCAGCGAGGCTGCGTGGACCAGCCTGCGTTGTGCTTTCGCCCAATTGCGCCTGGAGGAGGTGGTGTCGTTCACTAGCGAGAGCAATTTGCCGTCGCAGAAGGTGATGCAGGCCATTGGCATGCAGCAGGACCTGAACGGCAGTTTCGAACACCCCCGCCTGGCCGAGGGCCACCCGCTGCGCCCACACGTGCTGTACCGCATCGACCGCGCGCACTGGGAGCGCACCCTGCGCCCCTGAATGCACGGCCATGCCCGGCGCGAATGACAAACCCTGTATCATTTGCCTTCATTACGAGCGCTGTAGAGACGTGTTGCCTTGCGAGGAGAACCCCCAATGAGTCATGTGTTGGACGACCTGGTCGACCTGTTGAGCCTCGAAGCCATCGAGGAGAACCTGTTCCGTGGGCGTAGCCAGGACCTGGGCTTCCGCCAGCTGTACGGTGGGCAAGTGCTGGGCCAGTCGTTGTCGGCGGCCAGCCAGACGGTCGAGGACGCTCGCCATGTGCATTCGTTGCACGGCTATTTCCTGCGCCCGGGTGATGCCAGCCTGCCGGTGGTGTACTCGGTGGACCGCGTGCGCGATGGTGGCAGCTTCAGCACCCGTCGGGTGACGGCAATCCAGAAGGGCCAGACCATCTTCACCTGCAGCGCGTCGTTCCAGTACGACGAGGAAGGTTTCGAACACCAGGCGCAGATGCCTGATGTGGTCGGCCCGGAAAACCTGCCCACCGAGGTGGAGCTGGCGCGCGCCATGGCCGACCAGTTACCCGAGCGCATTCGCGACAAGGTGCTGTGTGCCAAGCCGATCGAGATCCGCCCGGTTACCGAGCGCGACCCGTTCAACCCCAAGCCCGGCGACCCGGTGAAGTACGCCTGGTTCCGCGCCGACGGCAACCTCCCCGATGTGCCGGCCCTGCACAAATACATGCTGGCTTACGCCTCGGATTTTGGTCTGCTGACCACTTCGCTGTTACCACATGGCAAATCGGTTTGGCAGCGTGACATGCAGATTGCCAGCCTCGACCATTCGCTGTGGTTCCATGGCAACCTGCGCGCCGACGAGTGGCTGCTGTACGCCACCGACAGCCCGTGGGCCGGTAATTCCCGCGGTTTCTGCCGTGGCAGCATCTTCAACCAGGCCGGGCAACTGGTGGCTTCTTCGAGCCAGGAAGGCCTGATTCGCCATCGCAAGGATTGGGCATGAGCCTGGGCGAGGTACGCAACTGGGTGTTCGACATGGACGGCACCCTGACCGTGGCCGTGCATGACTTTGCCGCCATTCGTGTGGCGTTGGACATCCCGGCCGAAGACGACATCCTTACCCATCTGGCGGCCTTGCCGGCAGACGTAGCCGCGGCCAAGCATGCCTGGTTGCTGGAGCACGAGCGCGACCTGGCGCTTGCCTCCACCGCGGCCACCGGGGCGGTGGAACTGGTGCGCGAGTTGGCCGGGCGTGGCTGCCGGCTGGGTATTCTGACCCGTAATGCGCGGGAGCTGGCGCATGTGACGCTGGAGGCCATCGGCTTGGCCGATTGCTTCCCGGTGGAGCATATTCTTGGGCGTGACGAGGCGGCGCCCAAGCCGAGCCCGGATGGGCTGCTGAAGATTGCCAGTGCCTGGGGCGTGGCCCCGAGCGAGTTGGTGATGGTGGGGGATTATCGGTTCGACCTGGACTGTGGGCGGGCGGCGGGGGCGCGCACGGTGCTGGTGATCTTGCCGGACAACCCATGGCCGGAGCTGGTGGATTGGCATGCGGCCGATTGCCGGGCATTGAGGGTGATGCTGGGCTGATGCCTGTGTTGGGAGTGCTGGCCTCTTCGCGGGCATGCCCGCTCCCACAGGTATTGCGCCCGTCTCAGGCCCTGTGGCGCCCCTGTGGGAGCGGGCGTGCCCGCGAAAGGGCCGGACCTGTCTATGCTGAACCCCATTCTTTCCTCTGATACGGAGACCCACCCATGACCAGCAAGGCCATCTACGTACAACCCGGCGGCGGCTACGACAAGGTCGAGGTCGGCACCAGCGAGGCCCCCGCGCCCCAGGCCGGCGAGATCACCGTGCAGCTGCACGCCAGCTCCCTCAACTACCATGACTTCGCCGTGGTCAGCGGCATGTGGGGCCCGAGCGAGCGGCGTATCCCCATGGCTGATGGCGCCGGCGAAGTCATTGCGGTGGGCGAAGGTGTCAGCGAATTCCAGGTTGGTGACAACGTGGTCAGCACCTTCTTCCCCGACTGGCTCGGCGGCCAGGCCAATGTCGAAGGCTTCGCCAGGGTGCCCGGCGACGGCATCGATGGCTATGCCCGCGAACAGGTGACCGCCCGCGCTACCGCGTTCACCCTGGCGCCCAAAAGCTTCAGCCATGCCGAGGCCGCTACCCTGACCACGGCCGGCCTCACCGCCTGGCGTGCGCTGATGAGCGACGACCACCTCAAGCCTGGCGACACGGTGCTGGTGCAGGGCACTGGCGGTGTATCGATCTTTGCCCTGCAGTTTGCCAAGCTGGCCGGTGCGACGGTGATCGCCACCTCGTCCAGCGACGCCAAGCTGGAGCGCCTGAAGGCGTTGGGCGCCGATCACCTGATCAACTACAAGAGCACCCCGGCATGGGGTGAGAAGGTTCGCGAGCTCACCGACAACCGTGGTGTCGACCATGTGATCGAAGTGGGCGGCCCGGCGACGCTGGAGCAGTCGATGATTGCCGCGCGCATCGGTGGGCATGTGTCGCTGATCGGCATTCTCACCGGTGTGGCCGGGCAGCTGCCGCTGGTGCAGGCGCTGGTGCGCCAGATTCGCCTGCAAGGTGTGCTGGTGGGCAGCCGCGCCCAGCAGCAGGCGATGGTGCGGGCAATCGATGCCAATGGCCTGCGGCCAGTGGTGGACAAGCATTTCGAGCTGGAGCAGATCGTCGAGGCGTTCCGCTACCAGGAAAGCAACCGGCATTTCGGCAAGATCTGCCTGACCTGGTGAGTTGAGCCGGCCGGATGTAACGGCCACTCTACAAGCCAATACATTCGCGCACATCGGCAGCGCAGGGCGGCTGGCTAGAATGCCCCGCTCTGTTGCGACTGATTCTCTTCAAGAGGATGCCCCGATGTGTTTGCTTCCCCATTCCTGGCGGCGTGTGCTGCCTGCCTTGATGCTGTTGGCGTCCTGCCTCGGCTTTACCCAACCCGCTAGTGCCGTGCAAGTGACCGATGTACTTGGGCGCAAGGTCGAAGTCGACCACGCTCCACAGCGCATCGTGCTCGGCGAAGGGCGGCTGTTTTTTGCCCTGGCCTTGCTCGACCGCGACAACCCGTTCCAGCGGGTAGTCGGTTGGCAGAACGACATGCGCCTGCTCGACCCGCACACCTATGAGGTGTACGCGCAGAAGTATCCGCAAATTGCCAAGTTGCCGCTGATCGGCCAGGCCTCCGAGCAGAGTGTCAGCGCCGAGCAGATTCTCGCGCTCAAGCCTGATTTGGCGATTTTCAGCATCGCCGGTGAGGGCCCTACCCAGCACAGCCCGGTGGCCGACCTGCTGGAAAAGGCTGGTGTGCCGGTGCTGTTCATCGATTTTCGCGTGCACCCGATCCGCAATACCCGGGTGAGCATGCAAGCGCTGGGTACGCTGCTGGGGCGCGAGCCGCAGGCGGCGCAGTACCTGAGCCTGTACGACCGCCATCTGAAGCGGGTAACCGACAGCGTGGCCGGGATCAAGGACAGCGAGCGGCCCAAGGTGTTTCTCGAACTGTTGGCCGGTGTGTGGCAGGCGCCGGGGCATACCACCGGCAAGAGCGGCCTGGGCAGCGTGGTCGAGGCCGTTGGCGGGCATAACATCGGTGCCGATGTGGTGCCTGGGGCATTGGGTGATGTCAGTGTCGAGTATGTGCTGCAAGCCGACCCGGACGTGTACATCGCCACCGGCAACCGCGCGCCGGGGGTACTGCTGGGGGCCGGTGTATCCGCCGATACGGCACGCCAGAGCCTGGCGAAGATCACTGCACGCCCCGAGTTCGCCCCGCTGCGGCCGATCCAGGCTGGCCAGGCCCATGGCCTGTGGCATGACTTCTACAACTCGCCGTTCAACATCCTGGCGATCGAAGCCATGGCCCGCTGGGTGCACCCGGAGCGCTTCAAGGACCTGGACCCACAGGCGACCATGGGCGAAATCAACCAGATGCTCAAGGTAGGCCTGGACGGCCACTACTGGGTCAGCGCCCAGTGACCGCGCAGGCTCATCCGGGCGCCGCGCAGGCCGCCTGGCACTACCGCCGGTTGCTGTGGCGTCGTACCTGGCTGGTGGTGGGCCTGGCCCTGTTGCTACTGCTGTCGGTGCTGGGTGACTTGGCCAGCGGCGCTTCTGGCATGAGCCTGGGGCGCCTGCTGCAAGGGCTTGGCGACCCGGCAACGCTCACTGCCACCGAGCGGGTAATCATCTGGAACGTGCGCCTGCCCTACACGCTGATGGCCGTGCTGGTGGGCGCGGCATTGTCGCTTGCCGGCGCCGAGATGCAGGCGATCCTCGACAACCCGCTGGCCAGCCCGTTTACCCTGGGTGTGTCGTCATCCGCTGCGTTGGGCGCATCGCTGGCGATTGCCTACCCGCTGGGCATCGCCTGGCTGGCGCCCAGTGCGCAGGTGACCGTGATGGCGTTTGTTTTCGCCTGCCTGTCGGTGGTGCTGCTGCAGGCCATGTCGCGCTTGCGTGGCGCCGGGGTGGAAAGCCTGGTGCTGTTCGGCATTGCCCTGGTGTTCAGCTGCAACGCGCTGGTGTCGTTGCTGCAACTGCTCGCCACCGAGGACGTGTTGCAGCAACTGGTGTTCTGGACCTTGGGCAGCCTGGCGCGGGCCGATTGGCAGAAGCTCGGCATCCTGGCGTTGGTGCTGGCGCTGTTGCTGCCGTTCTCGCTACGGGCGGCACCCGCCATGACTTTGCTGCGCATGGGCGAGGACCGCGCGCGCAGCTTTGGCGTGGACACCCGGCGCCTGCGTCTGGCCTCGCTATTGCGCATCAGCCTGCTGTCGGCAACGGCGGTGGCGTTCGTCGGCACCATCGGTTTCGTCGGCCTGGTCGGGCCGCACATCGCCCGCCTGCTAGTGGGCGAGGACCAGCGCTTTCTGCTGCCGGCCAGTGCGCTGGTGGGGGCGCTGATGCTGTCGCTGTCGTCGATTGCCAGCAAGGCGATCTTGCCGGGTGTGATCGTGCCGGTGGGTATCGTCACCGCGTTGGTGGGGGTGCCGGTGTTCGTGGTGTTGGTATTCCGCCGTGGGAGAAGGTTGTGAGCCTGTTGATCGAGGGTGTTTCGGTGGCGTACGGCGCACGGCAGATCCTGCATGGGGTGAGCCTGCCGGCCTTGCCGGCCGGTAGCCTGGTGGCGCTGGTCGGGCCCAATGGCGCGGGCAAGTCGACGCTGCTGAGGGCATTGGCGGGGCTGGAACGGATGCGCGGCGGCGTGAGCCTGGATGGCCAGGACGTGACCCGGCTGGGTTTTGCCGAACGCTCGCGGCGCCTGGCCTACATGCCTCAACAATTGCCGCCCGGCATTGCCTTGGGCGTGCTGGAAAGCATTGTCGCGGCCTTGCGCGTGAGTGGCAGCGACGACCTGCTGGGGAGTGCTTACGAGGCGTTGCGCCAGTTAGGGATCGAAGCGTTGGCAGAGCGCTCGCTGGACGGCCTGTCTGGTGGGCAGCGGCAGTTGGTGGCGCTGGCACAACTGATGGCGCGCAATCCGCAGGTTTTGTTGCTGGACGAGCCGACCAGTGCGCTGGACCTGCATTACCAGTTGCGGGTGATGGATGCAGTGCGCGAGCGGGTGCAGGCGCATCGGTTGCTGGCGGTGGCGGTGCTGCACGATATCAACCTGGCAGCCAGCCATGCCGATTGGCTTGTGGTGTTGCGTGAGGGCAGGGTGGTGGCCTGCGGGGCGCCGGCGGATGTATTGCAGCCGGGGTTGCTGGCTGAGGTGTATGGCGTGGAGGCGCGGGTGGAGTGTTGTTCGCAGGGGCGCTTGCAGGTGCTGGTGGACCGAGCGTTGGCCTGAGGCCTTGTAGCTGCCTGTGCTGGCCTATTCGCGGGCGCGCCCGCTCCCACAGGATTATCACAGGCCCTGAACATGTGCATTTCCTGTGGGAGCGGGCGTGCCCGCGAAGGGCCGCTCAGCGGCCCCTATTCGGGCAACAAACGGTCGCGGCTGTTGGACAGGTGCAGGCAGATCGCCGCCCGTGCTGCATCCGGGTCTTGGCGGCGGATGGCGTTGAGCACCGCTTCATGCTCAAGATTGGCCAGGTACGCCTGCCGCGCCAGCTTGGCCCCGCCGCGTTCGGCCAGGGCCATGCGGTTGCGCGGGATCAGGCTGTTACCCAGATGCAGCAGCATCTCGGTGAAGTACAGGTTGCCAGTGGCCTCGGCGATCAGCAGGTGAAAGCGCCGGTCGGCCTCGATGCAGCTATCGCCAGCGGCCGCCAGGTCCTGATAGTCATCCAGCGCCTGGCGCATGCGTGCCAGGTGCCCCTCGTCACGGCGCAGCGCAGCCAGGGCGGCGGCCTGGCCCTCCAGGCCAATACGCAACTCCAACAGGTCGCGCACGCTGGCCGCGCTTTCTGCCGCGATGCGCAGCCCGGCCTGGGCCTGGCGCTCCATTACGAAAGTACCGATACCGTGGCGCGGCTCCACCAGCCCCGAGGCCTGCAACTTGGACAAGGCCTCCCGCACCACCGTGCGGCTGACCCCATGCTCGCGCACCAGCGTGTTCTCTGACGGCAACTTGTCACCCGGTTTGTAGGTGCCCAGCAAAATCTGCTGGGTCAGGCTGGAGACCAGGTCATGGGCGCGGCTGTGGCCACGTTTGTGCGCGTGTACGGATTCCACGGTGTGATCCCTTTCTTGTTTTGCTTGTACGACAAGTTAATCGATAGAAATATTTTTTGCCGAATTTTCCGATGGGCAATGCAGCGTTTAACCAAGCTATTTTTGCAAGATCGCAACATATTAGCGTTGTGACAGCTTGTATTTTGCTATTTTGCCGACGTTATTGATCTTGTCGTACAACCGCGCTGCGCATATGCTCATCCCCACTGCCCTGTCAGACAACCAATACCCGCACAAAAACAATTAGTGGGAGATTCACAAGTGAACGACACCCTCGCTCCGCTTGCCCGGAATGACGGCGACGCGTTGGCCAGTGCCGTGGCCAAGGTCAAGCGCCACGTCCTGCCGCTGTTCGTCATCATGTTCATCGTCAACTACCTCGACCGCGTCAATATCGGCTTCATCCGCCCGCATCTGGAAAGCGACCTGGGCATCAGTGCCGCAGCTTATGGCTTTGGTGCCGGCTTGTTCTTCATTGGCTACGCATTGTTCGAAGTGCCTTCGAACATGTTGCTGCAGAAGGTGGGGGCGCGGCTCTGGCTGACCCGCATCATGTTCACCTGGGGGCTGGTGGCCACGGCCATGGCCTTTGTACAGAACGAAACCCAGTTCTATGTGTTGCGCTTTCTGCTGGGTGTTGCCGAAGCGGGCTTCTTCCCGGGGGTGATCTACTACTTCACCCGCTGGCTGCCAGGCGCCGAGCGCGGCAAGGCAATTGCCATCTTCCTCAGCGGCTCGGCGCTGGCCTCGCTGATTTCCGGGCCGCTGGCCGGTGCGTTGATGCAGATTCAGGGCCTGGGCATGCACGGTTGGCAATGGATGCTGTTCATCGAAGGCATGGCCTCGGTGGTGCTGTGCTTCTTCGTGTTCTTCTGGCTGGACTCCAAGCCCCAGGATGCCAAGTGGCTGAGCCAGGCCGAGCAGGAGGCGCTGGTGGCCACCATCGACCGCGAGCAGCGTGAACGCGAAGCCGTTGGTGCGGTGAAGCCTTCTGCCTGGAGCCTGCTGAAAGACCGCCAGATCGTGCTGTTCTGCCTCATCTACTTCTGCATCCAGCTGACCATCTACGCCGCCACCTTCTGGCTGCCGAGCATTATCAAGCGCATGGGCGACCTCAGCGATTTGCAGGTCGGCTTCTTCAACTCGATCCCGTGGCTGATCTCGATCATCGCCATGTACGCCTTCGCGGCCGGCTCTGCGCGCTGGAAGTTCCAGCAGGCGTGGGTGGCCGGGGCACTGGTGGTTGCCGCAATCGGCATGTTCATGTCCACCACCGGCGGGCCGGTGTTTGCCTTCGTGGCCGTGTGCTTTGCAGCCATCGGTTTCAAGTCGGCGTCGTCACTGTTCTGGCCGATCCCGCAGGGTTACCTGGACGCCCGCATCGCGGCGGCCGTGATCGCCCTGATCAACTCGGTCGGCAACCTTGGCGGCTTCGTCGCCCCTACCACGTTCGGTTTCCTGGAGCAGCAGACCGGCTCGATCCAGGGCGGGCTGTACGGCCTGGCGGTAACCTCGGTGCTGGCGGCCATTGCCATCTTCTTTGTACGCACTCGCCCAAAGGGCGCTCCTTCTGACGACCTCAAGGCCCCTGCGGGCCTGGGCCAGACCCACTGATGACTGCGAGACAACAACCATGAATATGCAGACCAATCCCGCCGTTCACACCAGCACACCTGTGGTCACCGACCTGCGCGTGATCCCCGTGGCTGGCCACGACAGCATGTTGCTGAACCTCAGTGGCGCCCATGGCCCGTACTTCACCCGCAACGTGGTGGTGCTGCGTGACAGCGCTGGCAACACCGGCCTGGGTGAAGTGCCGGGTGGCGAGAAGATTCGCCAGACCCTGGAAGACGCCCGCAGCCTGGTGGTCGGCCAGCCGATCGGCCACTACCAGCGTGTGCTCAACGCCATGCGCCAGACCTTTGCCAACCGCGACTCGGCGGGCCGCGGCCTGCAGACGTTCGACCTGCGCATTACCGTGCATGCGGTAACCGCTATCGAGTCTGCGCTGCTCGATCTGCTTGGCCAGCACCTCAATGTGCCAATGGCGGCGCTGCTGGGCGAGGGGCAGCAGCGCGATGCGGTGAAAATGCTGGGTTACCTGTTCTATATCGGCGACCGCCAGCAAACCGACCTGGCTTACCGCAATGAAGCCGATGCCGATGACGACTGGTTCCGTGTGCGCCACGACAAGGCCCTGACCCCGGAAGCGGTGGTGCGCCTGGCCGAGGCGGCCAAGCAGCGTTATGGCTTCAGTGACTTCAAGCTCAAGGGCGGTGTGTTGCGTGGTGAGGAGGAGATGGAGGCAGTGACGGCGCTGGCCGAGCGCTTCCCCGAAGCACGTATCACCCTCGACCCGAATGGCGCCTGGTCGTTGAAGGAGGCCATTGCGCTGTGCCGCGACAAGCACGATGTCCTGGCCTACGCCGAAGACCCGTGTGGTGCCGAAAACGGTTACTCGGGCCGTGAGGTGATGGCCGAGTTCCGCCGTGCCACCGGCCTGCCCACCGCCACCAACATGATTGCCACCGACTGGCGGCAGATGGGCCACGCGATCCAGTCGCAGGCAGTGGACATTCCGCTGGCCGACCCGCACTTCTGGACCTTGCAGGGTTCGGTACGTGTTGCACAGATGTGCAATGACTGGGGGCTGACCTGGGGTTCGCACTCCAATAACCACTTCGACATTTCGCTGGCGATGTTCACCCAGGTGGCGGCTGCGGCGCCGGGCGAGATCACCGCGATCGACACCCACTGGATCTGGCAGGATGGCCAGCGTCTGACCCGCGAGCCGCTGCGTATCGTCGACGGGCATGTGCGGGTTCCGGCGCGGCCGGGGCTGGGGGTGGAACTGGATGAAGACCAACTGGCGAAGGCGCATGAGTGCTACCGCAACATGGGCCTGGGGGCGCGGGATGACAGCGTGGCGATGCAGTTCCTGATTCCGGGTTGGAGCTTTGATAACAAGCGGCCCTGCCTGGTGCGCTAAGGCTGCTGGCCCTTTCGCGGGCACGCCCGCTCCCACAGGGTATGTACAGTACCTGTGGGAGCGGGCGTGCCCGCGAATGGGCCATCACTTTTTATCCTGCTTCAAAGAACGCCCGCGCCATTTCTACGAATGCCCCCAGCACCGGGTTGGGGTTGTCCCGGCAGTACGCCAAAAAAATCTCCGCCTGCTGCTCCATCCCCGCCAGCGGTCTGAACACCACCTGCTCCAGGCGCAACGCCTGCGCCGAGGCCGGCACCACAGCGCACCCCAGCCCTACATTGACCAGGCCCAGAATCGAATGCGTCTGCCCCAACTGATGCAGGTACCTGGGCTGCACTTCATGCCGGGCAAAGAGGTTCGCGATGCGGTCATGGAAGTAGCGCCCTTCGTTGGCGCTGTACATCACGAACGGCTGCTCATGAAAATCGCTCGGCCTTATCCGCTCACGCACCGTCAGTGCATGCCCGGCAGGCAGGGCGGCGACAAAGGGTTCGCGGTGAATCGGCACGTACTCCACGCGCGCACTGGGCAGCACCTGGCGTACCAGCCCGACATCGATCAGGCCGGCTTCCAGGTCATGCACCTGGGCGCTGGAAACGCGCTCGCTGAGCACCAGCTCGATGTCTGGCACTGTTTGCCCGGCATGCACCAGCAAGCGCGGGATCATGCTGTAGGCCCCGACCGCCGTAAACCCCAGGGTCAACCGGCCTGCTTCGCCATGGGCGATGCGCCGTGCCGAGTGGCTGGCCGAGTCGGCGATTTGCAGGATGCGCCGGGCGTCTTCAAGGAAGCTCTGGCCCGCCAGGGTCAAGCGCGCCTGGCGGTTGTTGCGCTCAAGCAGCAGCACGCCCAGGGCATGCTCCAGCAGCTGGATCTGCCGGCTCAAGGGCGGCTGGGTCATGTGCAGGCGGGTGGCGGCGCGGCCGAAATGCAGCTCTTCGGCAACGGCGACGAAGCAGCGCAACTGGTGCAGCTCCATGATTCAATTCCTGAATTATTCGATCCACTATCTATATTAGACCTGTATCAATTGCAGGCCTAGCATCAGGTCATGACTCGCAACTGCTGGATGCCTACGATGAACAACAACCCCATTGAAGTGCTGTTGACGCAGCCGGTACCTGAGGCCATCGATGCCCAACTGGTCAGCGCTTATCAGGTACACCGCCTGTATCAGCAGCCCAACCCGCAAGCGCTGCTTGACGCCGTTGGCCCGCGCATTCGTGGCGTGGTCACCGGGGGCGCCAAGGGCCTGGCCAACGCATTGATGGACCAACTGCCGGCCCTCGAAATCATTGCCATCAGCGGCATCGGCACCGACGCCGTGGACCTGCGCCACGCCGCCAGCCGCGGCATCCATGTCAGCACCACGCCGGGCGTGCTCACGGCGGATGTCGCCGACCTGGCCATGGGGCTGATCATCAGCAGCCTGCGCCGCTTGGGCGAAGGTGAGCTGCTGGTGCGCGATGGCTTGTGGGGCAAGGTCGAGCTGCCGCTGGCGCGCCGGGTCAGTGGCATTGAACTGGGCATTGTCGGGCTTGGCCAGGTGGGTAAGGCCATCGCTCGCCGCGCCGCGGCCTTCGACATGCGCATTGCCTACAACGGGCGGCGTGAACAGCCTGATACGGGGTACCGCTATGAGCCCGACCTGGTTGCGCTGGCGCGCTCGGTGGATGTGCTGGTGGTGGCCGCTGCTGCCGACGGCGGGCAGGTGCTGGTGACGGCCGAGGTGCTGGAGGCGCTGGGGCCGCAGGGGTATCTGGTGAATGTGGCGCGCGGCAAGCTGGTCGATGAGCACGCGCTGGTCGAAGCGCTACGCGAAGGGCGCATCGCCGGTGCCGGGCTGGATGTGTTTGTCGATGAGCCGCATGTGCCGCCAGCGTTGCTGGACCTGAACCAGGTCAGTCTGCAACCGCACCGGGGCAGTGCCACGCTGCAGACCCGGTTGGAGATGGGGCGCATGGTTTTGCTCAACCTGGAGGCCTGTTTCCGCGGTGAGCTGCCGCCGAATCGGGTGGTTCACCCTTAGGGCCCTTTCGCGGCGGTTCGACGCCTCGACACGCCCGCTCCCACAGAGGTAAGCACAGGTCCTGAGCAGTGTGCAGTACCTGTGGGAGCGGGCATGCCCGCGAAAGGGCCGGCACTGCCAACACAAGGCTCCAAGAGCCACCCCTTCTGCGCACAAGAACAATCGCTTCCACCGAGAAGCAAGAGGGTTAACATGAACAGCAAATCCGCCGTTGCCGCACCGCAGGCCGTGGCCGGGATCGGTCGCCATCGCTTCCTGGTCCTGGCACTGATCTTCGTCATCACCGTCATCAACTACGCCGACCGCGCCACCCTGTCGATCACCGGCACCGAGGTGCTGAAGGACCTTGGCCTGGATCCGGTCATGCTGGGCATGATCTTCTCCGCTTTCGCCTGGGCCTACGCCCTGGGCCAGGTGCCTGGCGGCTGGCTGCTCGACCGTTTCGGCGCCCGCCGCGTGTATGGCATCAGCCTTATCCTCTGGTCGCTGTTCACGCTGTTGCAGGGGACTGTGGGCTGGATGGGCCTTGCCGGTGTGTCTGCGGCAGTGGCGCTGTTCTCCATGCGCTTCATGCTGGGCCTGGTGGAGTCGCCAGCGTTCCCGGCCAACTCGCGCATTGTCAGTTGCTGGTTCCCTACCCGCGAGCGTGGCACTGCCTCGGCACTGTTCAATTCGGCGCAGTACATGGCGGTGGTGGTGTTCGCCCCGCTGATGGCGTGGATGACCCACACCCTGAGCTGGGAGCAAGTGTTCATCTGGATGGGCGTGTTGGGGCTGGTGCTGAGCGTGGTGTGGTTCCGCCTTTACCACGAGCCGCACAGCGCACCGGGGCTGAGCCGCGAAGAGCTGGACTACATGCGTGAAGGTGGCGCCCTGGTTGACCTGGAGCAGGAACGCAAGGCAACCCAAAGCAAGCCGACCCGTGCCGAGGTCATGCAACTGTTCACCAGCCGCAACCTGTGGGCGGTGTACCTGGGCCAGTACTGCATCACCGCGCTGACCTACTTCTTCATCACCTGGTTCCCGATCTACCTGATCAAGGGCCGTGGCATGACCATCATGGAGGCGGGCTGGGTGGCCGCGCTACCTGCCATCTGCGGCTTCACCGGCGGCATCCTGGGTGGTTTCGTTTCCGACTGGCTGATCCGTCGAGGCGTGCATCCCTCCAGGGCGCGCAAGACGCCGTTCATCATCGGCATGGCGCTGTCGACCAGCCTGGTACTGGCCAACTATGTGGAGGGTAACGCGGCGGTAATCGCCCTGATGACCCTGGCCTTCTTTGGCAAGGGCCTGGCAGCGGTGGGCTGGGCGGTGCTGTCGGATGTGGCGCCGAAGAAGATGGTCGGCTTGTGTGGCGGCGTATTCAACGGCATCGGCAATATCGCCGGCATCATCACCCCGCTGGTGATCGGTTATGTGGTGGCCAGTACCGGCTCGTTCCACAACGCACTCTGGTTCGTGGCCGCCCATGGCGTGCTGGGGATCCTCGCTTACCTGTTGCTGGCCCGGCGCTTCGAGCGTACCGGGCAGGCGTAGGCAGACGCCTTGGCAACAGAGGCCCCGGGAAACCGGGGCTTTTTTGTGGCTGAAAATTGTTGCGTCAGTGCAGGCCTCTTCGCGGGCTCGCCCGCTCCCACAGGTACTGCACGAGCCTCTGTGGGAGCGGGCGCGCCCGCGAAGAGGCCTGCACAGGCAATACACATCCAAATGGAAAACAAAAGCTTCATACGGCCCGGTGGCGCGATCGGGCATGCCATTCGCGACATCTGGCGGTAATGGAACTGCCCTGTCGTGATCGAACAGTTCCGGGGCGTTCTCGTGTAATTTCCCACAGCCCTGCGCGGCTTAAATGAAGCCCGAACCGCACCGGCACGTTGCTTTGTGATGCGCGCCAAAGATCAACAACAGCGCGCCAGCAACCTGTCGACTTACTCAATTCAAAGGAGATATTTTCGCCTACCTCTGCCCCCATCCTTGTGTCAGCAAAAAGAGAACAACATCAATGAGCACCGTGGGATCTGATGGCAACCTTGCACAAGGTTTCAAGCCGCGTCATGTAACGATGCTGTCCATCGCCGGCATCATCGGCGCCGGACTTTTCGTAGGCTCTGGGCACGCCATCGCGGCGGCCGGGCCAGCAACCATAGTTTCTTATTTCGTGGCCGGCACCCTGGTGGTACTGGTCATGCGCATGCTCGGCGAAATGGCCGTGGCACACCCCGATACCGGATCGTTTTCCACCTACGCCGACCAGGCCATCGGCCGCTGGGCCGGCTACACCATCGGCTGGTTGTATTGGTGGTTCTGGGTGCTGGTAATCCCTATCGAAGCCCTGGCCGCAGGGCATGTGCTGAACGCCTGGTTCCCCCAGGTAGACAGCTGGATCTTCGCCCTGGCCTCGGTGTTGCTGTTGGCCGGCACCAACCTGTTCAGCGTGGCCAAGTACGGTGAGTTCGAGTTCTGGTTCGCCATCCTCAAGGTGACGGCGATTCTGGGTTTCATCGGCCTGGGCTTTGCTGCGCTGATGGGCTGGTTGCCCAACCGCGAGGTCAGCGGCCTGAGCGGGCTGATGGCGGAGTATGGCGGCTTTGCGCCGAAGGGCTGGTCGGCGGTGGTGGGGGCGTTCATCACTGTGATGTTCAGCTTCATCGGTACCGAGGCGGTAACCATTGCCGCGTCGGAATCCAGCGACCCGTCGCGCAACATCGCCAAGGCCACCCGCTCGGTGATCTGGCGGATCAGCACCTTCTACATCCTGTCGATCTTCGTGATCATCTCGGTGGTGCCGTGGAACGACCCGCAGCTAGCCGTGGTGGGCTCGTACCAGCGTGCGCTGGAAATCATGAACATCCCCAACGCGGCATTCATGGTTGACCTGGTGGTGCTGGTGGCCGTGACCAGTTGCATGAACTCGTCGATCTACATTGCCTCGCGGATGATGTATTCACTAGCCAAGCGCGGTGACGCCCCGGCCTTCCTCAACAAGACCTCCAAGGTTGGCGTGCCGCGTGCTGCGGTGTTTGGCAGCACCCTGATCGGCGCAGCCATTGCCATCCTCAACTACTTTGCGCCGAAGGGCGTGTTCGAGTTCCTGTTGGCCAGTTCGGGCGCCATCGCCCTGCTGGTGTACATGGTCATTGCCATCTCGCAGCTGCGCATGCGTCGGCGCCTTGAGCGGGAGAACACCGAGCTGAAGTTCCGCATGTGGCTGTTCCCGTACCTGACCTGGGCGGTGATCATCTTCATTGCCGGGGCACTGGCGGTGATGATGTACACGCCTGAGCACCGGGTAGAGGTGAGTTCGACATTGGGCCTGGCGATCGTGATTTCCTTCCTGGGGATCGTGACTTCGCGGGGCCATTCGCAACCCGTGGGGGTGCGTTCGATGGGGTGATCCATATCACCTCGCAGTAAGGCAAAGGGCACCCTGGGATGGGTGCCCTTTGTTTTTTTAGCCGCGCGAGCAAGCCGCCAGTGACGCTGCGCAGCAGGCCAGATCGCGTCGGCGCAAGACGGCCCTGGCCTGTCCCTTCATTGGTAGTGGTTGCGGTCATGGCGACCCTGTCTAACCTTGATTCCTCTCAGTCGGCAATTGAAAATGCCGCGCGCAGTAGATGGCGAACGACCCGGAGTCGATCAAGGCGCAGGTGGAATCATCTCGCACACCGCGCTCAAGTAGATTTTCCAAGTAAGGACACTAGCATGACCAAGTACAAACTCATCCTGCCCCTGCTGGCAGCTGCGGCAATGGCGGGCTGTGTAACCACCGAGCAGATGCCGGACGGGACCACCAAGATTCGCTTTTCGGATGAGGCTGTCAGTTCGCTGACTTCGATGATGCCCAATGCGCTTGTGACCGGGGTTGCGGGTAGTGCGGGTGGGGGGGCGGTCAACCTTATCCCCACTACAAGCCCGCTGGGGACCGGTGAGCAGTTGTACCTCAACGGGCAGTTCGAGCTGCCATGTGCATCCGCTTTGCTATACAGCGCCAAGTCTGGCCGGCCGCTGGATGCAGAGGTCAGCAACAAGTGCCGCTCCAGCTACTTCTTGCGCCAGGAGCAGCTCAGGATGGCGGGTAAGTCGTATGACCGAGGGGCGCCAGCCTATAACCCTTCAAATCCGCCAAATGAGTACTGGGCCAACGTGGTGGGCCGCACGGTAAGCCAGCTGGCGGCTACGGATCAGTTCACTGCGCGGTTTGCCGGGTACCCGCGGATAGAGAGCGGTGGCGGCATTACGATTTCCGTACGTTTGCTGGGGGAGACTCAAGGGGCGTACGCTGCCTTGGCGACCACGCCAGCGCGCACGCCGGTTGTGCTGGATGACGCGCAGTTCGAACTGGGGGTGCGCCAGCGTGCTGCTCGGGCAAACACTCAGGTCGTGGATGCGATCGCGTGCGATGCCGTGCTTGCATACAGCAAGACGCTCGACAAGGGGCCCAGGCCAGCAAGCATTTCTGCCAGTGCATACACGCGGTATGAGGTGTTGTTCACCGTTGCCTCCATGGGGTGCAGGGACAGCACCCGGCAGTTCAAGACTGCTTCGCGCTAGGGTGTGAATTCGCCGGCTTTTGCTGGTGATGCGATCCAGAATCGATTGCCAGCAGAGGGCGGAATTTTACCCGCTCGTGGTTGCATTGGACGGTGACGCGCAATCGTGTGCGCACCTTGATAAGGATATTTGTATGCATGACGAAGACAAACCAGGCAATGGAGCCGGGCCTGCTGTCGAATTGCCTCCCGGCGTATTTCCACCAATGCCAGGCTACACCACTGCAGATCTGCTCGCGGTTGCCAACGCGCCTGTCGAGGCGTTGCTCAAACACACGATATTGACCCGGGCCTGATTCGCGAAACCGTTATTGCCTTGGCCGAGCATTTGTACAGGGCCTTTGAGCGGGACGACATCCAATACCAGATCGCCACGTGGTACCAGAAACCGTATGACGAGCCCTGGATGCGCAAGCACAGTGTCGAAATCATTGCCGAGCAGTTCGGCATCGTTACGGTAGAGGCGGCGGCGGATTCACTGGAAGGGTCACCGCTGCGGGGCTTGGGCAAAACGTTTTTCGGTGAGTTCATCGAAAAGGCCGGCCAGGCCATACAGGCCCATATTCTGAAGTTGAATGAAGGCTGCATTGACTAAGGTTTACCGGCGTATGACCCCGAAGACACGCCGATCCAAGGAGGTGGCGAGATGGACCATAACTGGGCTGCACGCAAGGGCAACATGAGCCTGGACGGCGGTTACAACGGCTCTGTACAGCAAGCCATTGCCAACCTCCATGTAGGCCGCGACCAGGGGCGCCAGGAAGGTTACCAAGAGGGTTACCAGAAGGGTTACCAGGAGGGGCGAGGTCACGGACACAAGCAGGGTTTGCGCAAAGGACGCTCCCATGGCTATACAGAGGGCTGGAGTGCGGGTGTTGCGCGTGCGAACGAGAAGCTTGAGCCATTGCGTGGGTATGTTCGCCAGTATTTTGAAGAAACCGTGCAGCTCAGGGGCGAAGCGGAGCGCCTGCGTGAACTGATCAAACTGATGCACGGGCAAATGTCGCAGATGGCACAGGCGAACCGTGCACACGCCGCACAGGACACCCCGGCGGCTGGCCTGGCCGCGGAGGTTGAAACACTGCGCAACGCCAATCGGTTGCTTCATTCAACCATCGAGGCGATGGAGGCACAGTTCCAGTCCACCTTTGCGCAGTCCGGCCTGAAGACGCAGCAGTACAACAGAACTCTGGTGTTCATGCATGCGGCACAAGGGCTGCTGGAAGAGCTGGTTGCTGACGACACGCCTGATGCGCAACTGATCCGTGAGCGTTTTGTGGAGCGTTACCAGCAGGAGGTTGCGCTGAGCTTGCGCGAAGGAGACATCCAGGTGACCCCAGAATTGGATGAGGCGTTCGGCAAGCAGTTGCCCGAAACGCAAAGGTTCATCATGGCCATGCTGCAATCGGCAACCCCGCAGCAGGGTGCTGACGACGCTGATCCTGCGTCCTGAATGTAGTGCGGGAGACCGCCCGCCTGTGTGGTCGGCTCGTAGCGGTGAGGTGTGAATTACAGTAAAAATAAATGAGGTGTTTTCTCATTCTCGTTCGGCTTGTAGGTAAGGCCGGATTACAGGCCGCCCCGCCGACCCCCTACACGGAGCGAGAGAATGAGTTTTACCCCGGTTCCACAGCGCCACCCATTGAACCGTGCCTTGCACGCCGCACTCTTTGGTCTGGTTGTCAGCACCTATGCCTTGCCGTCGCTGGCGCAGCCTTCGGGCGCTGACCACAGCAGCCCGCTCAAGCAGTGGAACATTCCTGCCGGCCCGCTTGCGCCGGCCCTCGACCGCTTTGCGCGGGAGGCGGGGATCAGCCTTTCTTTCGATGCGCAGAACGTGGCCAACCGCAATACCCAAGGGGTGCAGGGCGCGCTGGATACCCAGTCGGCATTGTCGTCGTTGCTGCAAGGGACCGAGTTGCAGCTTGAGCAGCAGGGCCCTGCTGCCTACCTGGTGGTGCCGCAGCCAAAGCCTGCCGGCCCGCTGGAGCTGGGCGCGACCGAGGACTACCGCCTGGCGCCGGTCATCATCAATGCCAAGGTCAAGGCCAGTGCCGATGACGACACCAACTCGGTGGTTGCCAAGGAGCTGTGGGTAGGCGGCAAGGTGGCGACCAGCATCCTCAATACGCCAGCTTCCGTGTCTGTGGTGACCAACAAGGAAATGCAGCAGCGCAGTGTCAGCACCACGGAAGAGGCGCTGCTGTACACGCCGGGCGTGGTCAGCGACTTCTACGGCTCGGACGACCGCAACGACTACTTCCAGATCCGCGGCTTTCAGGCCACTACCTACCGTGACGGCCTGACCTTGAGCTCGATGCGCGGTGTGCGCGAAGACCCGTTTGCCTACGAGCGCATCGAAATTCTGCGCGGTGCCAACTCCACGCTGTTTGGCCCGGCAGACCCGGGCGGCTCGGTGAACTTCGTGACCAAGCAGCCGCGCTTCGAAAAGTTCGGGCAAGGCTATGTGACCTATGGCTCCTATGATCACGCCGAGACCGGTATCGATGTAGGCGATGCCTTGAACGATGAGCAAACCCTGGCTGGCCGCTTCACCGCCAAGATGCAGAACAGCGACCGCGAGTACGACCATTCGCGGGACGACAACCGCTTCGTGATGGGCGGCCTGACCTGGGCACCTACCGACTTCACCTCGGCTACGGTGATCCTGGACTACCTGAAAACCAACAGCTCGCCGAACAGTGGTGGCTACCCACTGGACAAGGAATACGACCGCAGCGATTTCTTTGGTGAGCCCAGCTACAACTTCCACGATGTGGAGCGCACCAGCCTCAGCGGCAATATCACCCACGACTTCGACAACGGCTTCACCTTGCGCAGCAACCTGCGCTACAGCGAGCTGAGCGATGATTTCGGCTATGTCTACCTGAGCGACAGCGCTTCGCGTGTTGGCACCGTCATTCCCCGCTACGTGTTCGGCACCGACAGCGATGCCGACCAGCTCAACGGCAACCTGATGCTGCAATACGATGCGCAGTTCGAGCACATCGACAGCAGCACCTTGGTGGGTGTGGAATACCTCGACTCAAGCACCAAACAGAGCTCGGTCTACAGCCTTGCGCCGTCTATCGACATCGCCAACCCGGTATTCACCGGCGTTCCGGGCGGCGTCACGCCCTATACCCGCAAGAAGAACGACGCCACCACCAAGGCCGTGTTCCTGCAGCAGAACCTGTCCTTCTATGACCGTGTGATTGCGACAGCAGGTGTGCGTAATGACTCCATGGACCTGTCCAGCACCGAATACGTCGGTGGCGTGAGCAAGCAGAGCGACAACTTCTCCGAAACCTCGTACCGCGGTGCGCTGACCTACATCGTCAACGATGAGGTCTCCACTTACGTGAGCATGGTGGAGTCGGTTTCGCCTCCGCAGGTTGGCGTAACCCCGCAGACCGGCAGGCAGTACGAAGTGGGTGTGAAGTATTCGCCACTAGGCATGGATGCGTTGTTCTCTGCTGCCGTTTATGACCTGACCCAGGAAAACGTCACCATCGCCGTGGTGCTGCCGAGCGGGATCATCGAGCAGCAGACGGTGGGTGAGTCACATGCGCGGGGCCTGGACCTTGAGGCCAAAGCGCAGGTCACGCAAAACATTAGCCTGATCGGTGCTTATTCCTACATGGAGACGGAGGTACTGCGGGGCTCGCTGTATGACGGCTCTTCGCTCAAGGGCAAGGAATTCACCGTAGCGCCGAAGCATACGGCATCGCTGTGGAGCTACTACGACATTCCGGATACTGACGTAAGCGTTGGCCTGGGTGCGCGGTATGTTGGGGGCTACTACATGGATGCTGCCAACACCAAGAAAAGCGATGGGACCACGCTGTTTGATGCGGCTTTGAACTACAAGATTGCCAAGGGCACCGACCTTGCGCTGAATGTCAGCAACCTGTTTGACGAGCAGCATGTGGTGGGGTCGGGGACGGCGAACTACTACAACCCGGGGCGTGAGGTTACGGCCAAGTTGAGTTATAGCTGGTAAGGCTCAAGAGTTGGTTTTTATGGTTTTCTGCCCGCCTCATGGCGGGCATTGCCAACTGGAATCCAAGGTGGGCGGGAATGCTAACGTCTTAAGATTTCGGGTTATGGAAGGGGGCGCTATAGACGCCTCCTTGATTGGAGTCGGGTAATTCCTCCTATCAGCACCTAACTGAAGCTAATAGCGTCGATGAGCTTTGGCAACAATTCCCGAAATTCGGCCGGGGCTCGATGGATCGATACAGGCTATGAAACGGATTTTCTTTTTCAAGGCCTTGGTAGCTGCCGTAAGTGTTTCGCTTTCCTCGAACAATGTGAAGCTGTTGCAGCAGTCCATTGCTAAAACAAGGTCGTGGACGGTATGTTCGCTGAGATCGATCAACTCGCCGTCTTTCGTGCTATTGATGTATTTGACAATGTCCAGATTGTCGAAGATAGCGTAATCAATCCCATCCTGGTTTTTTGCCAGATAGACGTGATGTGGAGCCGATATGGCGCTATCCAGCGTCGTATTGTGTGCGATCGTTACAATGTCTCTGTCAACGATATCTGATAAAAAAGGACCTGCCGCTGCGTTAGCTTTTGGCTTAGTCCGAAGCATGTTCGAAACGGTGCTGTGAGCTTTGACCCAAGTGCTCGTTGATGCGGACCTGTATGCGGTTACGTCAAGAATTTTACGAAGCCAGCAATTAATATCATCGTCAAGAATTGGCTCGTGATGCGCTATTCTGTTTCGAAATTTATTGAGGTCTCTGATGATCGGCTGAAACATTTTTCGGGTAATTGTTGTCTCCGGGAAAAGATTTGGCATGTTCGTCTGCCAAATTGATCGGTCATATTCGTCCCCGAATAAGTTTGACCAGAAGTCCAGGCTCAGCTCTGAGATTACTTCATCCTTTGACGGTATTTTTTTCTTGAAGCGGTTAATTGATTTTTGAAGTGAGTTGTTGCTTTTCTCACTCAGGATATCTCTGAACGACTGTTCGTGAGGCCAATTTTCGCCAAATTGATTGCTGAGAACCGAGTCGATCCCGTTTCGTAGGGAAACCTCCATGATGTGGAGGGGAAACAGGATGGATTTTGCCAGCCGAGCGTTGTAGAGATAGAGTTGAATTGCATAGTTTCTATGGTGGCCAGCACGGCGGACATACGCAGAAAATCTAGGAGATGAGAGATTTAACTCCAGTTCCTGGATCAGTGGCTGGGTGTAGCTGTAGGGGGCTTGACTCTCTGCCATGGAGGGGGTACTGTCCTTGTTCACTAGCAGCTGGTAAGGCCCCTCTGACTTCGGTCAAGCGCTCCAGCACTAGATCCAGATCCCCGGGACCGGCGCAAGCTGCTCCCGGGGTTTCGCTTTTTAAGGGGCTGCATTCCGGCATCTTAGCGCTTGATTCAGGCGCTTGCACCTGCTTCGCTCGGCCCGTGAAAAGCTGCTCAGTAAATGTGCGGCTTTACCCTTCCCTAGTTGATGTGGCAGCCATCTGGTTTGCTTCAAGCCGGCCACTAGCCGTACCAAAACAGCTTCAACGCATCATGCCGAGCTCGGCATCGTCTAGCAGTGCTTTGCCCAAAGCACAGAGGTAGTGTGCCGCCCAGATCAGCTTCGGTTTGTCTTCCATCAGCCCATCGATGGTCAGGTCCCGTGCATAACCCATCAGCTCAGAAGCCTGCTCGCGGGCGCTCTGGCAAGGAATACCTGCTTCGATACGGAACAGTGGGTGAGTCTGGTCTTCGCCTTGAAAGAAGACGGTTTTACCGACTGTGCATTTCGTGTCTTCGCTGGTCATTGATCAATCTCCCTGGTCTTGTGGTTGCCTGGGCTGGCCTTATCGCCGGCAAGCCGGGCTCCCACAGGTTTTCGCTCGGTATGCGAGTCAATGCATCGGTTGCGGGTTTGCTGGCTGCTGGATTAGCGCAAGCGCTGATTCGAGTAATCGGCGCAGGGTTTCAAGCTCGTGCATTGACGCCATGATCAACACCGAAGCGGGAGATCTCGGCTGCATCAGCATCGCCTGCTGGGCTACGGCTTCTGCGCAGAGTGCGTAGTCCGAGGCCAGCATGATGGTGTCTTCCAGGGAGTGGAGGTGAGGCGGGTCAGGAACAATCTTTAGCATTGTGCTGTGTTCTCGATAGGGGCCACCGCCAACCCGCTGTCAAACGGAAAGGTGGCAGCTGTGCATGGGTTGACAGACCGGCGAACACAGAAACCGGCGCACGCGAGCGTGCCCCATGCACAACCGCCATGAACGGTTGAGCGCGCTGTGTATCGTTGCGGCCTGTCAAAGCCGGTCGTTGATGTGCAACGACCCACCGAGACTAAAACCCTGAAAAAATGACCGCAACGGAAAACAGGCGCTGGGAGTATCTTTGGGAAACGCCCTACAAGGAAGGGGTTAAATCCGACTTTTTGACCCGCAGATCGCAAATCCCAGACACAAAAAAAGACGCCCGTGGGCGTCTTCTTTCCAGGATTTGGTGGAGCCGGGGGGATTTGAACCCCCGTCCGCCAGTACTCCGCTGTCGGTACTACATGCTTAGCCGTGTCTACTGATTTAATCCGCAGCCGCCCGACGGGCAGGGTGCTTTGGATGAGTTGTGTAAGTTTTAGTCACTTCGCCCACAACGTGCTACGCGACGATCCTGTTCTGTATGACAATCAGTTCGGGTTTACAGGCATCCCCTAGTGATTGCTGGAGCCGAAGCTACCAGAAGCAACGGGTCAAGAGGGCCGCTTACGCAGCCAGCTTGTACTCCGCGCCGTAGTTTTCGTCATTGGCAACTATAAAAGTTGCAACAGTGGATTTACGAGTTCTGTTACCAACTCGGCATGCACCTAGAGTTTCGCTACCGGCGTCGAATCCTAATCGGCCCCACACTAGCGTTACGCTAACGCACCTTACGGCACGTGGGGTGGAGTATACGGCATTGTGCGGGCGACGTCGACAGCCGGTCCTGTCGCCCGCTTTCAGGCTCACGCGCCGCCGCTGCCGGTGCCGCTGCCTTTCTCGGTTTTTTCCAGGCGTTCCAGCACTTTGCTGGTGATGGCGATGCATTCCTTGGTGTCGCCCGAGGCCTGGGCGGCCTTGGCTTTGTCGACGTGCTCGGTAATGGCTTTGTCCAGGCCTTCGGAGGTGGCGCCGGCGGTGGCCATGCTGTCGTCGATCTTTTGCAGGTTGGTGGTGCAGAGGTCATCGGCGGCGAACACCGGCGAAGCCAGCAGGGTGGCGGCCGCGAACAGGGCCGAAAGCGCGGTACCTTTCATGGGTGTCTCCTCTGGGGCCTCTGGAAGGTGGGCCTGTAAGGTGGACTGTGGGGGATTGGCGGGGGTTCAATCGGGATCGGTGTGGCATGGCACCGGCTTTGCCGGTGTTCGCGGCTGAAGCCGCTCCCACAGGTACAGTGCTAATTCGAATTCAGCGCAGTCCCTGTGGGAGCGGGCGTGCCCGCGAAACAGGCGACGCAGTGGATGGCACCGGCTTTGCCGGTGTTCGCGGGCTCGCCCGCTCCCACAGAGACTGTGCAAGCTTTTAGACTATGAGCAAGACAGTTGCTCCCACAAATGAAGACGGCGCCGGCCTTTAGATGCTGCGTGGCCGGGTAACGCGGTCCACCAGGTAGACCAGCCCGTGGTAATCGATACCGCTGTGGCTACTCAAGCCAATCTCACAGGTGCGGCTGGTGGAGATGCCTTCGCTGCAATACTGCACCGCATCCTTCAGGCTGCGCAGCGAGTGGGCATTGAGCTCGGGGGTGGTGAAGCCTTTGTCACCGGCAAAACCACAGCAATGTATGCCTTCCGGGATCACCACCTGCTTGCTGCAACGCCGCGCCAGGTCGATCAGTGCCTGGCTTTCGCCAAGATGCTGGGTGCTACAGGTCACGTGCACGGCCACCGGCTCGTCCTGGGGGGTGAACTCCAGGCGGTCGAGCAGGTGGGTGCGGATGAAGCGCACCGGGTCGTACAGGTCCAGCCGGGTGTCACCCAGGTCTTGCACCAGGCGCAGGGTGCAGGGGCTGGTGTCGCAGTAGATCGGGTCAAGGCCGCCGCGGCTGGCGTGCAGCAGGGCGTTGATCAGCTCCTGGCGTTTGTGTTCGGCCTGCTCGGGGTAGCCTTTGGAGGCGAATGGCTGGCCGCAGCACAAGCTGTCGGAGTTTTCGGGGAACACCACCTGGTAGCCGGCCTTTTCCAGCAGGCTGCGGGTTTTGTCCAGCAGCGAGCTTTGCTCACGGTCGGCATAGGCCGGGCCCATCACCCGCGATACGCAGGCGGCCAGGTACACCACGCGGGGGCGGGCGTCGTTACTGGCCGGGCCGAAGCTGATCGGGCGCAGGGGTTGTGGCATGGCCGGTGTCCACTGGGGCATGCGGCCTTTGCTTGCTTTGTTCAATGTGGCGGTCAGGCGGCCCAGGCGCGGGGCGCCGAGCAGCTTGCGTGCAGTATTGGCGGCTGTGAGGGTAAGGCGTGCGCCACCCAGTGCGGTGTGGAAGTGTTCGGCCAGCCAGTCGGCGGTTTTGTCATGGTCGGCGGCCTGGCTGCGCAGTTTCTTCACCAGCTCACCGGTGTTGATGCCGACCGGGCAGCGCTGGGCGCACAGGCCGGTGGCGGCGCAGGTGTCGATGCCCTGGTACTGGTAGGTCTGCATCAGCTCGCGGGTGTCGATGCCGGCGCGCTGCCTTGCCTGAATGTCACGCCACATGACAATGCGCTGGCGCGGGCTGAGGGTCAGGCCCTTGGACGGGCACACCGGTTCGCAGAAGCCGCACTCGATACACTTGTCGACGATTTCATCGGCGGCGGGCAGTGGCTTGAGGTTCTTCAGGTGAATGTCCGGGTCTTCACTCAGCACCACGTCGGGGTTGAGGATGCCGTTGGGGTCGAGCAGTCGCTTGAGCTGCCACATCAGCTGGTAGGCGTCATGGCCCCATTCCAGCTCCACGAACGGGGCCATGTTGCGGCCGGTGCCGTGTTCGGCCTTGAGCGAGCCGCCGAACTCCACGGCCACCAGCTGCGCCACGTCGTCCATGAACGCCTGGTAGCGGGCGACTTCCTCGGCGCTGTTGAAGCCCTGGGTGAAGACGAAGTGCAGGTTGCCTTCCAGCGCGTGGCCGAAAATGATCGCTTCGTCGTAGCGGTGCTTGTCGAACAGCTGGATCAGGCGGTTGACGCCCTCGGCCAGTTGCTCGACCGGGAAGGTCACGTCTTCGATGATGACCGTGGTGCCGGTCTGGCGCACGGCGCCGACGGCGGGGAAGGTGTCCTTGCGGATTTTCCACAGCTGGTTGTACACGGCCGGGTCTTCGCTGAAGTCCACTTGCTGTTCCAGCGGGAAGTCAGCGATCGAGGCCATCACTTGTTGCAGTTGCACGTGCAGCAGGCTCTGGCTGGCAGCGCGGGACTCGATCAGCAGGGCGCAGGCATTGTCCGACAGGCCTTTTACCCACAGCGGCATGCCGGGCATGTTCTGCACCGAGCGCAGGCTGCGGCGGTCGAGCAGCTCCACGGCAGAAACCGGCTGTTGCTTGAGCACGGTCACTGCACGGCAGCAGCTTTCGACGCTGGGGAACACCAGCAGTGCGCTGGCCTTGTGTGGGTGGTCGGGCACGGTGTGGTAAGTGACGGCGCTGATGAAGCCCAGCGTACCTTCGGAGCCGACCAGCAGGTGCTGCAGGATGTCCAGCGGCTGGTCGTAATCCACCAGTGCGTTCAGCGACAAGCCGGTGGTGTTCTTCAGCCGGTACTTGTGCCGGATGCGCTCGGCCAGTGCAGTGTTGGCGCGGGTTTCGCGGCCCAGTCGGGCGAGTGATTCCAGCAGCTCGGCGTGGCTGCTTGCAAAGGCGGCGACGCTGGCCGGGTCTTCGCTGTCGAGGCGGGTGCCGTCGGCCAGCACCAGGCGCAGGCCGGCCAGGGTGTGGTAGGTATTTTGCGCGGTGCCGCAGCACATGCCGCTGGCATTGTTGGCAACGATGCCGCCAATCTTGCAGGCGTTGATCGAGGCAGGGTCCGGGCCGATCTTGCGCCCGAACGGGGCCAGCCAGGCGTTGGCCTGGGCGCCGATGACGCCGGGTTGCAAGCGGATCTGCTCACCTTGGCCGCGGATCTCGCGGCCATTCCAGTTGTCGCCGAGCACGATCAGCACCGAGTCGCTGATGGCCTGGCCGGACAGGCTGGTACCCGCAGCGCGGAAGGTGACCGGCACCCGCTCGCGCTGGGCCAGTTTGATCAGGCCGACCACTTCGTCTTCGGATTCGACGCGCACCACCAGTTTGGGGATCAGCCGGTAGAAGCTGGCGTCGGTGCCAAAGGCCAGGGTGGAAGTGGGGTCGTCGAAACGGCGTTCGGCGGGTATCAGGCGCTCGGCATCACGCAGGAACGCGGCGGGCAGGCTCATGCAGTCTCCTCGCGGGGCCGTGGCGTCTGTGCGCCACATGCCCCGGGTCAATCAGGCGGTGTTTCTGGCAGGCGATCAGGCGCCCAGTTCGCGTACCAGCGAGTCGCGGGTGATCTCGCTGATCGACTTGGCACCGGTCAGTACCATGGCCACGCGCATTTCCTTCTCGAACAGTTCGAGCAGGTTTTTTACCCCGGCTTCGCCGTGCACGGCCAAGGCCCACAGGAAGGCGCGACCGATCAGCACGGTGTCGGCGCCCAGGGCGATCATGCGCACCACGTCGAGGCCGCTGCGGATGCCCGAGTCGGCCAGGATCTTGATATCACCTTTGACCGCATCGGCAATCGCCGGCAGGGCGCGGGCGCTGGACAGCACGCCATCGAGCTGGCGGCCGCCGTGGTTGGACACCACGATGCCGTCGGCACCGAACTTGACCGCATCGCGGGCGTCATCGGCATCGAGAATGCCCTTGATGATCATCGGGCCGTCCCAGAACTCGCGGATCCACTCCAGGTCTTTCCACGAAATCGACGGGTCGAAGTTGTTGCCCAGCCAGCCGATGTAGTCGGCAAGGCCCGTGGGGTTGCCGCGGTATTTGGAGATGTTGCCCAGGTCGTGCGGGCGGCCCATCACGCCCACATCCCACGCCCACTCGGGGTGCGTCATGGCTTGCAGCACACGGCGCAGCGGGCCATTGCGGCCGCTCATGCCCGAGTGGGCATCGCGGTAGCGGGCGCCGGGTACGGGCATGTCGACGGTGAATACCAACGTCTTGACCCCGGCAGCCTTGGCCCGCTCCAGGGCGTTACGCATGAAGCCACGGTCCTTGAGCACATACAGCTGGAACCACATCGGCCGGTCGATGGCCGGGGCCACTTCTTCGATCGGGCACACCGACACCGTGGACATGGTGAACGGGATGCCATGGGCTGCCGCCGCACGCGCCGCCTGCACTTCGCCACGGCGGGCGTACATGCCGGTGAGGCCGACCGGGGCCAGCGCCACCGGCATGCTCAGGGTTTCGTCGAACAGGCGGGTAGAGAGGCTGAGCTCGGACATGTTGTTCAGCACGCGCTGGCGCAGGGCAATGCCGGCCAGGTCCGACACGTTGTGGCGCAGGGTGTGCTCGGCGTAGGCGCCGCCATCGGCGTAGTGGAACAGGAAGGGAGGCAGCTTGCGTTGGGCCGCGGCGCGATAGTCGGTAGAGGCAGAAATGATCATGGATTCTCGCAGCGTTGCTTGTGGGGAGTGCCGGGCGCGATGGCGCCCGGCCCCTTTCACTTTAGTGATGAACCAGCATGCCGGTCAGCCAGTAAGCCTGGATCAGGGTGATCAGGCCAACGATGGTGGCGAAGAACAGGCTGTGCTTGACGGTGAAGCGGAACAGGTCGGATTCCTTGCCGACCAGGCCGGTGGCGGCGCAGGCCACGGCAATCGACTGCGGCGAGATCATCTTGCCGGTCACGCCACCGCTGGTGTTGGCAGCTACCAGCAGGGTGTCGTTGACCCCGATCTGGTGAGCAGTGGTGGCCTGCAGCGAGCTGAACAGGGCGTTGGACGAAGTGTCCGAACCCGTCAGGAATACGCCCAGCCAGCCAAGGAACGGCGAGAAGAACGGGAACGCGGCGCCGGTGCCGGCCAGTACCAGGGCCATGGTCGAAGACATGCCCGAATAGTTGGTGACGAAGGCGAAGGCCAGCACCATGCCGATCGACAGGATCGGCCAGCGCAGCTCCCAGAAGGTCTCTTTTAAAGTGGTCAGACCAGTTTTGAAGTTGATCTTCAGCACGGCCATGGAGATCAGCGCCGAGAGGAAGATTGCAGTGCCGGTGGCAGAGATCGGGTCGAGCTTGAACACCGCTGGCATGGCGGTGGGGGCGGCAACGATCGGTGCGGTCTTGATCACCAGTTGGTCGAGGTGCGGGATGGCGAAGTTGAACACGAAGTTGTACATCGCGCCGCCCGGGGCAAAGGCTGCCTTGAACGGCTTCAGGGTCCAGATGGTGACCAGCACGGTCAGGATCAGGAACGGCGACCAGGCTTTGAAGATTTCGCCGAAGCTGTAAGGGGTGGGCTGGCTGCCGCTTGGCTGCACAACCGCTGCGCCGACACTGCCTTTGGCTTCGCTGAACGAACGCTTTGGCTGCCAGACTTTCAGGAACAGGGTAAGGCAGATCAGGCTGGCCAGTGCCGAGGTGATGTCGGGCAGTTCCGGGCCGATGAAGTTCGAGGTGAAGTACTGGGTAACGGCAAAGCTCAGGCCGGCAACCAGGGCGGCAGGCCAGGTTTCCTTCACGCCACGCAGGCCATCCATCATGAATACCAGCCAGAACGGCACGAACAGCGACAGCAGCGGCAGCTGGCGGCCGGTCATGGCGCCGATGTGGAAGGCGTCGATGCCTGTCACCTGGCCGGCCACGATGATCGGGATGCCCAGGGCGCCGAAGGCAACCGGTGCGGTGTTGGCGATCAGGCACAGGCCGGCGGCGTACAGCGGGTTGAAGCCCAGGCCCACCAGCAGCGCGGCAGTGATTGCCACCGGTGCACCAAAGCCTGCTGCACCTTCCAGAAAGGCGCCGAAGCAGAACCCGATCAGCAGCACTTGCAGGCGCTGGTCGTCGGTAATCGACAGCACCGAGCTGCGGATTACTTCGAACTGGCCGCTCTTGACCGTGAGTTTGTACAGGAACACCGCGGCAACGATGATCCAGGCAATTGGCCAGAGGCCATAGAGGAAGCCATAACCCGCGGCGGCAAAGGCCATGTCGACAGGCATCTGGAAGGCGAAGATGGCCACCAGGATCGACAACGCGAGGGTGATGCTGCCGGCGACGTGGCCTTTGAGGCGGAACACGGCGAGGGCAAGGAAGAAGAACACGATGGGAATGACCGCCGCCAGTGCGGACAGGCCAAGACTACCAAGCGGGCTATAGAGTTGTTGCCAGGTTTGCATATGGGGTGGCCCCTAATTGTTGTTGGTCAGCACTGGCATTGGATAATTGGTAAGACCAATTTACAATGGCTGGTCGCTAGGTTAAAAGCGCTGTCAGGGGTGTGTCAATTTGTCCTGTGCAAAACTTTGGTCGCGTGCCGATGAGCGGGCGTCTGATGCGCTGGGAAAATCACGCGTTGATGGGTGTTTGCGCGGGCTGGATCGGCGAGAATAGGCGCCCCCTGATATTTGCCGGGGGTTTGTGGAGAGCATGTGATGGTTTTTGATCAGGTCCGCCAACGGCGCCTGTCCGACGACATCGTCGACCGGTTGGAAGGGATGATTCTGGAGGGCACGCTGACCTCGGGGCAGCGTCTGCCGGCCGAACGCGCCCTTGCCGAACAGTTCGGTGTGTCCCGCCCGTCACTGCGTGAGGCGATCCAGAAGCTGGTGGCCAAGGGGCTGCTTGTCAGCCGCCAGGGTGGAGGCAATTTTGTTGCCGAGTCCCTGGGCTCCACCTTCAGCGACCCGCTGCTGCAGTTGCTTGAGCACAGTGCCGAGGCGCAGCGAGACCTGCTTGAATTCCGCCATACCCTGGAGGCGTCGTGTGCCTATTACGCGGCCCAGCGCGCCACCGAGCCAGACCGTGCGCGCTTGAAGGCGGCCTTTGACGCGCTGCAGGACTGTTACACCCGGGTCGATCAAGTGACCCGTGCGGAAGAGGGTGCTGCCGATGCCAGCTTTCACCTGGCAATCGCCGAGGCCAGCCATAACGCGGTGTTGCTGCACACCATTCGTGGTTTGTTCGACCTGCTCAAGCGCAACGTGGTCACCAACATTGGTGGCATGTACCAGCAACGGACCGAGACCCGGGACATGCTGATCAGTCAGCACCGGGAGCTGTACCTGGCGATTGTCGAGGGCAGGGCGGACGATGCGCGGGAGGTGTCCAGCCGGCACATTCTGTATGTGCAGGAGGTGCTGGAAGAGGCGCATGAGGAAGCGCAGCGGGTGGCGCGGGCGGAGCGGCGTAGCGGGCGCTGATAGCTGCGTGGGCTTCTTCGCGGGCGCGCCCGCTCCCACAGGGTCGCGCATAACCTGTGGGAGCGGGCGTGCCCGCGAATAGGCCAGAACAGGCTTACAGAAGAATCAGTCTTCCTTGCCCTTGTTCCGCACGGCCCGCTGCAGCTCGCGGTTGGAGTCGCGCTCGCGCATGGTGTCGCGCTTGTCGAATTCCTTCTTGCCCTTGCCCAGTGCGATTTCACACTTGATCAGGTGCTTGCTCCAGTACAGCGCCAGGGCTACGCAGGTGTAGCCCTTTTGCGCCACGGCCGCTTCCAGGCGCTCGAGCTCGCGCTTGTTCAGCAGCAGCTTGCGGGTGCGGATGGGGTCGGCGATGACGTGGGTGCTGGCGGTGGTCAGCGGGGTGATGTGGCTGCCGAACAGCCAGGCTTCCCCGTCCTTGAGCAGCACGTAGCTGTCAGTCAGGTGTGCCTTGCCGGCTCGCAGGCTTTTTACTTCCCAACCGGACAGGACCAGCCCGGCCTCGAACTTGTGTTCGATGAAGTAATCGTGACGCGCCTTTTTATTCTGCGCGATGGTCCCTGTCGGATGTTTTTTTTGCTTAGCCATAGGGGCGGCATTATAGGCAAGTCCGTGCGTCGTTCGCTATGGGATTTCGGTGTGCTTGAGCCACCGGAATGAATACCGGACAATACAAGCCCTGTCATACGCACAGAACCTGTTTTCGGCACGCTGCGAAGCGCCGCCACCCAGCCTTGGAAGTGACGCCTGGATGACTACCCATATTCAACGCTCCGCCCTGCTGCCATACCCCGCCCAGGCGCTCTACGATCTGGTCAACGATGTGGCCAGCTACCCTGAGTTTCTGCCGTGGTGCTCTGCCTCGACGGTGATCGACGCCAGTGACACGCACATGCGTGCCAGGCTCGAAGTGGCCAAGGGAGGCATGAGCCAGCACTTTGTGACGCGTAACGTGCTGGTGCCGGGGCAGTCTATCGAGATGAACCTTGAGGAAGGGCCATTCACCCAACTGCATGGTGTGTGGGTGTTCAAGCCGCTGGGAGAAAAGGCCTGCAAGATCAGCCTGGACCTGTCCTTCGATTATGCCGGGCCGATTGTGCGCGCCACGCTGGGCCCGCTGTTCAACCAGGCGGCCAACACGCTGGTCGATGCTTTCTGCCAGCGCGCCAAGCAACTGAATGCCTGACGGATAGCCGCAAACAAAAAGCCCGGACCAGGTCCGGGCTTTTTTTCGGCTGCTGTTCCCGCTTAGCGGGTTTCCAGCGGTGCCGGGGTTGGGACCGGGGTGGTCTCGATGGTGTCGATCTCGCGCTGGATGGACTCTTCGGTCGAGCCAGGCTTGGCCGGTTTTTCCTCGGGCTGTGCGGCTGGCTGCTCGGTCTGGCCTGGCTCGGCGGCTGGGCTGACCGTGGTATCGCTGCTGCCACCAAGGATTTCCTGGTCCTTGCTGACGCCTGGCATGAAGTCGCCAGACAGGCTCACCAGCTGGTCGCTTTCATTGAAGAAAATGCTCATGCGCTCTTGCTGGCGTTTACCGCCACCAGGCTGCAGGCTGTACAGGTAATCCCAACGATTGGTGTTGAAAGTATCCTGAATCAGCGGATTGCCCATGATAAACCTTACTTGCCGTCGGGTCATTCCCGGGCGTAATTGGTCTATCATATCCTGCGTGACGACATTGCCCTGCTGGATGTCGATTTTGTAAACCCCGGGAAACGAGCAACCGGCGAGTGCGAGCAGTCCCGCGAGGGCGAGGCTGTTTAGCAAGAGCTTGGTGTTTTGCATCGGTGGGCGACTTCCACTATCTTGGCTGGACAACGTAAACCCCGATCATACCCGTATTAAGAGAAGCTGCGAAGCAGCATCGGCGAGAAAGCTGACCATGGTTGAAAATAGCGAATTGCGCAAAGCCGGTCTCAAGGTGACCCTGCCTCGAGTCAAGATCCTTCAGATGCTCGACTCTACCGAGCAGCGTCACATGAGTGCCGAGGATGTCTACAAGGCGCTGATGGAGGCGGGCGAGGACGTAGGCCTGGCCACCGTCTATCGCGTACTGACCCAGTTCGAAGCGGCAGGCTTGGTGGTTCGCCACAACTTCGACGGCGGCCACGCAGTGTTCGAGCTGGCTGATGGCGGTCACCACGACCATATGGTGAACGTGGATACCAGCGAAGTCATCGAGTTCATGGATGCCGCGATCGAGAAGCGTCAGCGTGAAATCGTGGAGGAACACGGTTTCGAGCTGGTGGACCACAATCTGGTCCTGTACGTGCGTAAGAAGAAGTAACGATTTTTCGTTATGGACAGCAAAGGCGACCTTCGGGTCGCCTTTGTGCTTTGTGGTTCCCTGAGCACGACGCCGGCCCCTTTGTGGGAGCGGCTTTGTGTCGCGAAAGGGCCGCAGGGCGGCCCCGGGATTTCAGGTTGCCTGCACGAATTGCTGGGGCTGCTCTGCAGCCCTTTCGCGACACAAGGCCGCTCCCACAAATACCGCGCCGGCCTTGCGGGGAGGGATCAGGCCTTGCCGCTCACCACCATCTTGCGCGCATGTGCCAGGGATTCCTTGGTCAGGTCGATGCCGCCGAGCATTCGGGCCACTTCCTCGACCCGCTCACGCTTGCCCAGGCTGGCCACAGCAGTGTGGGTGGTATCGCTGTTGCGCACTTTATGCACGAACAGGTGGTGATGCCCTTGCGCCGCCACCTGCGGCAGGTGGGTTACGGTCAGTACTTGCCCGCGCTCGCCCAGGCGGCGCAGCAACTGGCCGACAATTTCCGCAGTAGGGCCGCCGATGCCCACGTCGACTTCGTCGAACACCAGCGTAGGAATGCGTGATGTCTGCGCGGTGATGACTTGAATCGCCAAGCTGATACGCGACAGTTCGCCACCCGAGGCTACCTTTGCCAGCCCTTTGAGTGGTTGGCCGGGGTTGGCGCTGACCAGCAGTTCGATCTGCTCCAGGCCATGCGGCGACAGGTCTGAGCCTTCGTTCGGCGTCAGTTCGATGCAGAAGCGCCCGCCAGGCATGCCCAGGCGCTGGATTTCCTGCTCCACCGCCACGGCCAACTGCTGAGCGGCTTGCTGGCGCAGGGCGCTGAGCTCGCGAGCCTTCTCTTTATAATGCTGGGCGAAGGCTGCCAGCTCTACGCCCAACTGCTCGATCGACTCGTCGCTGGCGTTCAGGCCCTCGATCTCTTCCATCAGTTGTTGCTGCAGGTGGGGCAGTTCGGTGGGGTGCACACGGTGTTTGCGCGCCAGCGTATAGATAGTATCCAGGCGCTCTTCCAGCGCTTGCAGGCGCATGGGGTCGGCGTCGAAATTGTCGAGAAAGCGGTTGAGTTCGCCCATGGCTTCCTCTACCTGAATCTGCGCGCTGGCGATCAGGTTGGCCGCTTCGCCCAGGGCCTTGGGTGAGTTGGTGGCGGCGCCCAGGCGATTGAGGCTGGCGGTGAGGGCGCTAAGCACGTTGCCCGAGTCGCTTTCGCTGCACTGGTCGATGACCTGTCGGCAGATGCCGAACAGGGCTTCGGCGCTGGTCAGGTTCTTGTGCTCCTGCTCCAGATGCTCCAGTTCGTGCTCGCCCAGGCCGAGGTTGTCCAGTTCTTCCAGCTGGTAGCTCAGCAATTGGTGACGGGCGCGTTGCTCGTCGCCGGAGTTGGACAGGCGCTCCAGTTCCAGGCGGGTCTGGTTCCAGCGTTTGGCGGCAAGCTGCACCTGGCGGGACAGGTCGACGGCGCCGGCATACTCGTCGAGCAAGCGGCGGTGGGTGTCGGTTTTCAGCAGCGACTGGTGCTCGTGCTGGCTGTGGATATCGATCAGCAACTCGCCCAGCGCCTTGAGGTCGCCGAGCGGGCAGGGCGTGCCATTGATGTAGCCGCGGCTGCGGCCCTCGGCGGTAATGACCCGGCGCAGGATGCACAGGCCGTCGTTGTCCAGGTCGCGCTCGGCCAGCCAGGCATGGGCCTCGGGGATGTCCACGAGGTCGAAGGTGGCGAGGATGTCCGCCTTGTCGGTGCCGGGGCGTACCACGCCGCTGTCGGCCCGGTCGCCAAGGGCCAGGCCCAGGGCGTCGAGCATGATCGATTTGCCGGCACCGGTCTCGCCGGTGATGACGGACATGCCGCGGGCAATTTCGAGGTCGAGGTGCTCGACGATGGCGTAGTTGTGAATGGACAGGTGCACCAGCATGGGGCGGCTCCCGAAAAGTCAGGTCTGGTTATTTATACAGTACTTTTTTCAGGCCTGCCAATGCCTGTTGGCAGATTCTGTTGCCGCCCGGAAAACCACCTCGCCCCTTGAAGCTGGTTTTTCCGGCCCCATATAGCCGACATCAAAGGCGAGCCTGGCTCGCAGTCCACAAAATTGCGCAGGAGAGACCCCATGGCTGACGAACAGCTGAACGAGAAAGACCTTAACGTTGAAGAAGTCGGTGCAGAAGTGACTGCTGACGCCCGTGTTCTGGAACTCGAGGAGCAGCTGGCCGCCGCCAAGGATCAGTCCCTGCGTGTGGCAGCAGAGGCGCAGAACAGCATTCGTCGCGCTGAGCAGGAGGTCGACAAGGCCCGCAAGTTCGCCCTGGAGAAGTTCTCCAACGACCTGCTGCCGGTAATCGACAGCCTGGAGCTGGCCCTGGCGCACTCCAGCGCTGATGACGAGCACGTCAAGCAGATCCGCGAAGGCGTCGAGCTGACCCTGAAGATGTTCCAGGACACCCTCAAGCGCTACAACCTCGAAGTTGTCGATCCGCACGGCCAGCCCTTCAACCCTGAGCATCACCAGGCCATGGCCATGCAGGAAAACGCCGAGGTCGAGCCGAACAGCGTGCTGAACGTATTCCAGAAGGGTTACCTGCTGAACGGCCGCCTGCTGCGCCCCGCCATGGTGGTGGTCAGCAAGGCGCCTAGCGCGGCGCAACCCTCGATCAATGAAAAGGCTTGAAATCCGTCGGGGCATCCCCATCTAGGTGTCAAGCCTTCAAGTATTACCGCAGTTGGCCAAAGTAGTCGCTGCTACCAAATTCAAGTTTCGGGAGAGTTAACATGGGTAAAATCATCGGTATCGACCTGGGGACCACCAACTCGTGCGTCTCCATTCTGGAAAACGGTAACGTCAAGGTCATCGAAAACGCCGAAGGTGCGCGTACCACCCCTTCGATCGTGGCCTACGCCAACGATGGCGAAATCCTGGTAGGTCAGTCGGCCAAGCGCCAGGCTGTCACCAACCCGCACAACACCCTGTTCGCGGTGAAGCGCCTGATCGGCCGCCGCTTCGAAGAGCAGGTCGTGCAGAAAGACATCCAGCTGGTTCCGTACAAGATCGCCAAGGCCGACAACGGTGACGCCTGGGTAGAAGTGAACGGCCAGAAAATGGCTCCGCCGCAAATCAGCGCCGAAGTCCTGAAAAAAATGAAGAAAACCGCCGAAGACTACCTCGGCGAGCCAGTGACCGAAGCGGTCATCACCGTGCCGGCCTACTTCAACGACAGCCAGCGTCAGGCCACTAAAGACGCCGGCCGCATCGCGGGTCTGGACGTAAAACGCATCATCAACGAACCGACCGCTGCTGCGCTGGCCTACGGCATGGACAAGGCCAAGGGCGACCACACTGTCATCGTTTATGACCTGGGTGGCGGTACCTTCGACGTTTCGGTCATCGAAATCGCCGAAGTCGACGGTGAGCACCAGTTCGAAGTACTGGCTACCAACGGCGACACCTTCCTGGGTGGCGAAGACTTCGACATGCTGCTGATCGACTACCTGGTCGAAGAGTTCAAGAAAGAAACCGGCATGAACCTGAAAGGCGACCCGCTGGCCATGCAGCGCCTGAAAGAAGCTGCCGAGAAGGCCAAGATCGAGCTGTCGTCCGCTCAGTCGACCGACGTCAACCTGCCGTACATCACTGCAGATGCCACCGGTCCTAAGCACCTGAACGTCAAAATCTCCCGCGCCAAGCTGGAGTCGCTGGTCGAAGACCTGGTTCAGCGTACCATCGAGCCTTGCCGCATCGCCCTGAAAGATGCCGGTATCGACGCCAGCAAGATCGACGACGTGATCCTGGTCGGTGGCCAGACCCGTATGCCGCTGGTACAGAAAACCGTTGCTGACTTCTTCGGTAAAGAAGCCCGCAAGGACGTCAACCCGGACGAAGCCGTGGCCATGGGTGCTGCCATCCAGGGTGCTGTTCTGGCCGGTGACGTGAAAGACGTACTGCTGCTGGACGTCAGCCCGCTGACCCTGGGTATCGAAACCATGGGTGGCGTGATGACTGCGCTGATCGAGAAGAACACCACCATCCCGACCAAGAAGTCGCAGGTGTTCTCGACTGCCGACGACAACCAGGGCGCCGTGACCATTCATGTGCTGCAAGGTGAGCGTAAGCAAGCTTCGCAGAACAAGTCGCTGGGCAAGTTCGACCTGGCTGACATTCCGCCAGCACCACGTGGCGTGCCGCAGATCGAAGTGACCTTCGACATCGATGCCAACGGTATTCTGCACGTTGGCGCGAAAGACAAGGCCACCGGCAAGGCTCAGTCGATCGTGATCAAGGCCAACTCCGGTCTGTCGGACGAAGAAGTCGAGCGCATGGTGCGTGACGCCGAGGCCAACGCCGAGGAAGACCGCAAGTTCGAAGAGCTGGCCGCTGCCCGTAACCAGGGTGACGCGCTGGTTCACTCGACCCGCAAGATGGTCGTTGACGCCGGTGACAAGGTTACCGCCGAAGAGAAAACCGCCATCGAGGCTGCCGTGGTTGCCCTGGAAGCTGCCGTCAAAGGCGACGACAAGGCTGCAATCGATGCCAAGGTCGAAGAGCTGTCCAAGGTCTCCGCTCCGGTTGCCCAGAAGATGTACGCCGAGCAGTCGGCTGAACAGCCTCAGGGTGGCGCGCAGCAGGCCGAGCCGGAAGCCAAGCACGATGACGTGGTTGACGCCGAGTTCGAAGAAGTGAAAGGCGACGACAAGAAGTAATCGTTGCATGTTGTCGGCCGGTTCACCGCCGTTTGGTGGTGAACTGGTAGGATGTCGCCGCGCGGGGGCTTGCTCCCGCGTTGGCGTATCTGGAATTCGAGAATTTTTACAGCATCTGTCAGTGCTCCTGGAGGGGCGGCAGGTGCTGATGGCGCGGCGCAGATGCCAGACGCCCAACAAGGTGCAAATGACCTATGTCCAAGCGTGATTACTATGAGGTTCTGGGTGTCGAGCGCGGCGCCAGTGAAGCTGACCTCAAGAAGGCTTACCGCCGTCTGGCGATGAAGTACCACCCGGACCGCAACCCGGGCGACAAAGAGTCGGAAGACAAGTTCAAGGAGGCCAACGAGGCCTACGAAGTACTGTCTGATGCCAGCAAGCGTGCGGCGTTCGACCAGTACGGTCATGCCGGCGTGGACCCAAGCATGGGTGGCGGCGGTGCCGGCTTCGGTGGTGCCAACTTCTCCGATATCTTCGGCGATGTGTTCAGCGACTTCTTCGGCGGTGGCCGCGGTGGTGGTCGTGGTGGTGCCCAGCGTGGCAGCGACCTGCGCTACACCCTCGAGCTGAACCTGGAAGAGGCGGTGCGTGGTACCACGGTCAGCATCCGTGTACCTACCCTGGTCAACTGCCAGCCTTGCGATGGCTCCGGTGCCAAGAAGGGCTCGACCCCGTCGACCTGCCCGACTTGCGGCGGCATCGGCCAGGTGCGTATGCAGCAAGGTTTCTTCTCGGTACAACAGACCTGCCCGCGCTGCCATGGCCAGGGCAAGATCATTACCGATCCGTGCACCTCGTGCCACGGCGAAGGCCGTGTCGAAGAGTACAAGACGCTGTCGGTCAAGGTGCCGGCAGGTGTCGATACTGGCGACCGCATCCGCCTGTCGGGCGAGGGCGAAGCCGGTACCCATGGTGGCCCGACTGGCGACCTGTATGTGGTGATCAGCGTGCGTGAGCACGAGATCTTCCAGCGTGACGGCAAGCACCTGTACTGCGAAGTACCGATCAGCTACACCGATGCGGCCCTGGGTGGCGAGCTGGAAGTGCCGACCCTGGATGGTCGTGTGAAGCTGAAGATTCCAGAAGGCACCCAGACTGGCAAGCAGTTCCGCCTGCGTGGCAAGGGTGTTGCGCCGGTGCGTGGCGGTGGTGCGGGTGACCTGCTGTGCCGTGTGGCGGTGGAAACCCCGGTCAACCTCAGCCGTCGCCAGCGCGAGCTGCTCGAAGAGCTGCGTGATTCGCTGGAAGGTGACAGCTCCCACTCGCCCAAGGCCAGTGGCTGGTTCGATGGCGTGAAGCGCTTCTTCGGCGATCTCTGACAAGGAAAAGGCTATGCGACGTATTGCAGTGATGGGCGCGGCGGGGCGGATGGGCAAGACCCTTATCGAAGCCGTGCAACAAACCCCGGGTGCGGGGCTGACGGCGGCGATCGATCGCCCTGACAGCTCGCTGGTTGGGGCAGATGCCGGTGAGCTGGCGGCGCTTGGCCGTATTGGCGTGTTGTTGTCCGACGATCTGGCCAAGGTCGCCGACGAATTCGACGTGCTGATCGACTTCACTCACCCTTCGGTAACCCTGAAAAACCTCGCATTCTGCCGCAAGCACGGTAAGGCGATGATCATTGGTACCACCGGTTTTACGGTTGAAGAGAAGCAGCTGCTGGCTGAGGCTGGCAAGGACATCCCCATTGTGTTCGCTGCCAACTTCAGCGTGGGTGTGAACCTCAGCCTCAAGCTGCTTGACCTGGCTGCCCGGGTGTTGGGCGACGATGTCGATATCGAGATCATCGAGGCGCATCACCGGCACAAGGTCGATGCCCCGTCGGGTACCGCCCTGCGCATGGGTGAAGTGGTTGCCAATGCGCTGGGCCGGGATCTGCAGGAAGTGGCCGTGTATGGCCGCGAAGGGCAGACCGGCGCGCGTGACCGCAAGACCATCGGCTTCGCCACCGTGCGCGCCGGCGATGTGGTGGGTGATCACACGGTTCTGTTCGCAGCAGAAGGCGAGCGCCTGGAAATCACCCACAAGGCCTCGAGCCGCATGACCTTTGCCAAGGGTGCCGTGCGTGCGGCGCTGTGGCTGGATGGGCGTGAGCCTGGGCTGTATGACATGCAGGATGTGCTTGAACTGCACTAAGCCGTGGGAGCGGTGTTGGCTTCTTCGCGGGCTTGCCCGCTCCCACAGGTTTTGTGCAAAGCTCAGGCCCTGTGCGATCCCTGTGGGGGCGGGCAAGCCCGCGAAGAAGCCAGCACAAATGTCAGGCTGTCGCATTCATGTGTTTTAGAGACACATATGCGGTAGACCCAAAACGCACTTTTCTGTAAGCTACAGCTTTAGTGTGTCCACTAAAAGCGCGCAGCGAATTGAATTCAGCACATGAAAGCGGGGTGACGTGTCCATACGTCACTCCGCTTTTTTGCAACCTGCGATCGCCCTTTCATGCTTGATTTACGGGAGGTCTTCTTGACAAAGCCAGCCATACTCGCCCTTGCCGACGGCAGTATTTTTCGCGGTGAAGCCATTGGTGCCGACGGTCAGACCGTTGGTGAGGTGGTATTCAACACCGCTATGACCGGCTACCAGGAAATCCTTACAGACCCTTCCTACGCGCAGCAAATCGTTACCCTGACCTACCCGCACATCGGCAACACCGGCACTACCCCGGAAGATGCCGAGTCGAACCGCGTCTGGTCCGCTGGCCTGGTCATCCGTGACCTGCCGCTGCTGGCCAGCAACTGGCGTAACACCCAGTCGCTGCCTGAGTACCTCAAGGCCAACAACGTGGTTGCCATCGCTGGCATCGACACCCGTCGCCTGACCCGTATCCTGCGTGAAAAGGGCGCTCAGAACGGTTGCATCCTGGCGGGTGACAACATCAGCGAAGAAGCCGCCATCGCCGCTGCCCGCGCTTTCCCGGGCCTGAAGGGCATGGATCTGGCCAAGGTCGTTTCCACCACGGAACGCTACGAATGGCGCTCCAGCGTGTGGGAGCTGAAAACCGACAGCCACCCGACCATCGAAGCTGCCGACCTGCCGTACCACGTGGTTGCCTTCGACTACGGCGTCAAGCTGAACATCCTGCGCATGCTGGTAGCCCGTGGCTGCCGCGTGACCGTGGTGCCTGCCCAGACCCCGGCCAGCGAAGTGCTGGCACTCAACCCGGACGGCGTGTTCCTGTCCAACGGCCCTGGTGACCCTGAGCCGTGCGACTACGCCATCCAGGCGATCAAGGAAATCCTCGAAACCGAGATTCCGGTATTCGGCATCTGCCTCGGCCACCAACTGCTGGCCCTGGCGTCCGGCGCCAAGACCGTGAAAATGGGCCACGGCCACCACGGTGCCAACCACCCGGTGCAGGACCTGGACACTGGCGTGGTCATGATCACCAGCCAGAACCACGGCTTTGCCGTTGACGAGGCCACCCTGCCGGGCAACGTCCGCGCCATTCACAAGTCGCTGTTCGACGGCACCCTGCAAGGTATCGAGCGCACCGACAAGAGCGCGTTCAGCTTCCAGGGCCACCCTGAAGCGAGCCCAGGCCCGACCGACGTCGCGCCACTGTTCGATCGTTTCACCGATGCCATGGCCAAGCGCCGCTGAGCATCCTGCTTCAAGGCCCCGGGCCGGCTTGCGCCGCGCCCGGCAGCGCCTGACCCAGATTGTTCAAAGCGGCTTGCCGACTGACCCCGGATTTGAGTGACAACCATGCCAAAACGTACAGACATCAAAAGCATCCTGATTCTCGGCGCTGGCCCGATCGTGATCGGCCAGGCCTGCGAATTCGACTACTCCGGCGCCCAGGCTTGCAAAGCCCTGCGCGAGGAAGGTTTCCGCGTCATCCTGGTGAACTCCAACCCAGCCACCATCATGACCGACCCGGCCATGGCCGACGCCACCTACATCGAGCCGATCAAGTGGCAGTCGGTGGCCAAGATCATCGAGAAAGAGCGCCCGGACGCCGTCCTGCCGACCATGGGTGGCCAGACTGCCCTGAACTGCGCCCTGGACCTGGAGCGCCATGGCGTTCTGGAGAAGTTCGGCGTAGAGATGATCGGTGCCAACGCCGACACCATCGACAAGGCTGAAGACCGTTCGCGCTTCGACAAGGCCATGAAGGATATCGGCCTGGAGTGCCCGCGCTCCGGTATCGCCCACAGCATGGAAGAGGCCAATGCGGTCCTCGAGAAGCTCGGCTTCCCATGCATCATCCGCCCGTCGTTCACCATGGGCGGTACTGGCGGTGGTATCGCCTACAACCGTGAAGAATTCGAAGAAATCTGCACCCGTGGTCTGGACCTGTCGCCGACCAAGGAACTGCTGATCGACGAATCGCTGATCGGCTGGAAAGAGTACGAGATGGAAGTGGTCCGCGACAAAAAGGACAACTGCATCATCGTCTGCTCGATCGAAAACTTCGACCCGATGGGTGTGCACACCGGTGACTCGATCACTGTTGCCCCGGCACAGACCCTGACCGACAAGGAATACCAGATCATGCGCAACGCCTCGCTGGCGGTGCTGCGTGAAATCGGTGTCGAGACCGGCGGTTCCAACGTGCAGTTCGGTATCTGCCCGAACACCGGTCGCATGGTTGTGATCGAGATGAACCCGCGTGTTTCGCGTTCGTCGGCACTGGCCTCCAAGGCCACCGGCTTCCCGATCGCCAAGATCGCCGCCAAGCTGGCCATCGGCTACACCCTCGACGAACTGCAGAACGACATCACCGGCGGCCGCACCCCGGCGTCCTTCGAGCCGTCGATCGATTACGTCGTCACCAAGCTGCCGCGCTTTGCCTTCGAGAAATTCCCGAAAGCCGACGCCCGCCTGACCACCCAGATGAAATCCGTGGGTGAGGTCATGGCCATCGGCCGTACCTTCCAGGAGTCCCTGCAGAAAGCCCTGCGCGGCCTTGAAGTTGGCGCCTGCGGCCTCGACCCGAAAGTCGACCTGGCCAGCGCTGAAGCTGCCAGCATCCTCAAGCGTGAGCTGACCGTGCCGGGTGCCGAGCGTATCTGGTATGTGGCTGACGCGATGCGTTCTGGCATGACCTGCGAAGAAATCTTCAATCTGACCGGCATCGACATGTGGTTCCTGGTACAGATGGAAGACCTGATCAAGGAAGAAGAGAAGGTCAAGACCCTGGCCCTGTCGGCGATCGACAAGGACTACATGCTGCGCCTCAAGCGCAAGGGCTTCTCTGACCAGCGCCTGGCTGTGCTGCTGGGTATCACCGACAAGAACCTGCGTCGCCACCGCCACAAGCTGGAAGTGTTCCCGGTGTACAAGCGCGTCGATACCTGCGCTGCCGAGTTCGCCACCGATACGGCATACCTGTACTCCACCTACGAGGAAGAGTGCGAGGCCAACCCGTCCACCCGCGACAAGATCATGATCCTGGGTGGTGGCCCGAACCGTATCGGCCAAGGTATCGAGTTCGACTACTGCTGCGTACACGCCGCACTGGCACTGCGTGAAGACGGTTACGAGACCATCATGGTCAACTGCAACCCGGAAACCGTCTCCACCGACTACGACACCTCCGACCGCCTGTACTTCGAGCCGCTGACCCTGGAAGACGTGCTGGAAGTGTGCCGCGTCGAGAAGCCGAAAGGCGTGATCGTCCATTACGGCGGCCAGACCCCGCTGAAACTGGCCCGTGCCCTGGAAGAAGCCGGCGTACCGATCATCGGTACCAGCCCGGACGCCATCGACCGCGCCGAAGACCGTGAGCGCTTCCAGCAGATGGTACAGCGCCTGAACCTGCTGCAGCCGCCAAACGCCACCGTTCGCAGCGAAGACGAAGCCATCAAGGCTGCTGGTGCTATCGGTTACCCGCTGGTGGTGCGCCCGTCCTACGTGCTGGGTGGCCGTGCCATGGAAATCGTCTACGAGCTGGACGAACTCAAGCGCTACCTGCGTGAAGCCGTTCAGGTTTCCAACGACAGCCCGGTACTGCTCGACCACTTCCTCAACTGCGCCATCGAGATGGACGTGGATGCAGTGTGCGATGGCACCGACGTGGTGATCGGCGCGATCATGCAGCACATCGAGCAGGCCGGCGTTCACTCCGGTGACTCTGCTTGCTCGCTGCCACCTTACTCGCTGAGCAAGGAAGTGCAGGACGAGGTCCGCGTACAGGTCAAGAAAATGGCCCTGGAGCTGGGCGTTGTCGGCCTGATGAACGTGCAGCTGGCCCTGCAGGGCGACAAGATCTACGTGATCGAGGTCAACCCGCGCGCCTCGCGTACCGTGCCGTTCGTTTCCAAGTGCATCGGCACTTCCCTGGCCATGATCGCCGCCCGCGTAATGGCTGGCAAAACCCTGAAAGAGCTGGGCTTCACCCAGGAAATCATCCCGAACTTCTATAGCGTCAAGGAAGCTGTCTTCCCGTTCGCCAAGTTCCCAGGGGTTGACCCGATCCTCGGCCCTGAGATGAAATCGACCGGTGAAGTCATGGGTGTCGGTGACACCTTCGGTGAAGCATTCGCCAAAGCCCAGATGGGTGCCAGCGAAGTGCTGCCGACCGGCGGTACCGCGTTCATCAGCGTGCGTGACGACGACAAGCCACAAGTGGCTGGCGTTGCCCGCGACCTGATCGCCCTGGGCTTCGAAGTGGTTGCAACTGCTGGCACCGCCAAGGTTATCGAAGCGGCTGGCCTGAAAGTGCGCCGTGTGAACAAGGTGACCGAAGGCCGCCCGCACGTGGTCGACATGATCAAGAACGACGAAGTGTCGCTGATCATCAACACCACCGAAGGTCGCCAGTCGATCGCCGATTCCTACTCGATTCGTCGCAATGCGCTGCAGCACAAGATTTACTGCACCACCACCATTGCGGCCGGTGAAGCCATCTGCGAAGCGCTGAAGTTTGGTCCGGAAAAGACCGTTCGCCGCTTGCAAGATCTGCATGCAGGACTGAAAGCATGAGCATTACCAAGTACCCGATGACCGTCCAGGGCGCTCGCGCCCTGGAAGAGGAGCACCTGTTCCTGAGCAAGACCGAGCGCCCGCGCCTGAGCCAGGCAATCGGCGAAGCGCGCGAACTGGGTGACCTCAAGGAAAACGCCGAATACCATGCCGCCCGCGAGGAGCAGGGCATGGTCGAGGCGCGTATCCGCGATATCGAAGGCCGCCTGCAGAACTCGGTGGTGATCGATGTGACCACCATTGCCCACACCGGCAAGGTCATCTTCGGTACCACTGTAGACCTGGAAAACACCGAAACCGGTGACCAGGTGACCTACCAGATCGTTGGCGAGGACGAAGCCGACATCAAGAAGGGCAAGCTCTCGGCCGGTGCGCCGATTGCCCGTGCCATCATCGGCAAGGAAGAAGGTGATATTGTCGTCGTCAAGACGCCTAGTGGCACGGTCGAGTACGAGATTGTCGAAGTCAAGCACATCTGACCGGCGCCTGCGGGCGCCGTCCCTCGAGGGGATCCTCTGGCAACTGGCCCAGGTTTTCTGGGTCGGAGGCCTTTGGGTGTTTCACGTAGGGCTGGTGCCCGCGCTCAAGGTCAGTGGCCTGGCGCCGCTACTGGTGCAGGATATCGCCGGGCAGATCGACCGTTGGTTGATCGGCGTGGCATTGCTTGGTTTGTTGACCCAGCTGGCAGTGCTGGCAAGGGTGGACGGCCTGGCGGCCTGGTGGCGGCAGTTTCGTGGGCAGATGCTGTTGCTCGGCTTCGGTGCCTGCGTGGGGTATTACACCTTGCGCTACGGTATTTCCGTGGGTGAGCGCTGGCAGATGTTCTGCTTCCTGGTACTGGGCTTTTCCGGCATCGTGCTGGTGGCCCAGCCGGTGCCGGTCAGGGCCCGCCGCTAACCGGCCCGAGAACGCTGGGGCCGCTTTGCGGCCCATCGTCGGCAAGCCAGCTCCCACAGGTAGGGCGCATGGCTTGAGTTCGATGCGGTCGGTGTGGGAGCTGGCTTGCCGGCGATGGGCTGCAAAGCAGCCCCCTTGCCGTTACTTGTAGCGGTGGATGTTGGACAGCTGCTTGTTCGGCTGTGGGTTCTTGCGGTAGATCAGGGCTTTCTTGCCGATGGTCTGCACCAGCTCGGCACGGCCGGCCTTGCACAGCTCGGCAATGGTTTCGGCGCGTTCTTCGCGGTCTTCCGAGCGAATTTCGACCTTGATCAGTTCATGGTCGACCAGCGCACGTTCCAGTTCGGCGATGACGCCTTCATTCAAACCGTTGCCAGCAACGATCAGGACCGGCTTCAGGTCATGACCAATGGACTTGTATTGCTTCTTCTGCTCGTTATTGAGCGGCATAATCTGACCCTTTCCGTCTGATTCTGTAAAATTGACTGGCATTTTACCCGAGGGCCACCGGCTCCGCCCAGTCAATCACGACGCATATCATCGAGGTGCCCCGTGGTACAACGTTCCAAAAGCAGCGCAAACTGGCTGCGAGAGCATTTCAACGATCCTTTTGTGAAGCAGGCGCAAAAGGATGGCTACCGTTCGCGTGCGAGCTACAAGCTGCTGGAGATCCAGGAGAAGGACCGCCTGATCCGCCCCGGCATGAGCGTAATCGACCTTGGCGCGGCCCCGGGTGGCTGGTCGCAGGTGACCAGTCGTCTGATTGGTGGCCAAGGCAGGCTGATCGCTTCCGATATCCTGGAAATGGACTCGATCGCCGATGTGACCTTCATTCAGGGCGACTTCACCCATGACGAAGTGCTGCAGCGCATTCTCGAAGCAGTCGGTGATTCGCACGTAGACCTTGTGATTTCCGACATGGCCCCCAATATGAGTGGTACGCCCGCGGTGGACATACCGCGTGCCATGTTCCTCTGCGAACTGGCCCTCGATCTGGCGACCCGCGTGCTTAAGCCCGGCGGCGACTTCCTGATCAAGATTTTCCAGGGCGAAGGTTTTGACGTGTACCTGAAGGACGTGCGTAGCAAGTTCGACAAGGTGCAGATGCGCAAGCCGTCGTCGTCGCGGGACCGTTCCCGTGAGCAGTACCTGCTCGGCAGGGGTTTCAAAGGGGCATGAAAGGCGTGAAGCGGGGTGGCCGATAGTTAATTCCAATCGGCCACTGCGTAAGGATTGTCCGAACTTCGTGTAGTCTAGCTTTCACAAAGGGTTACAGACGGTGCCTGCGGCTGCGTGGGTAATGTAGTAAGTTAGGGCGATGAATATCATGCGAGGCACGGCTGCGTCGTGCGCCGGCCTCAGAGGGTAGCGAATTGAACGACATGGCAAAGAATCTGATCCTGTGGTTGATCATCGCAGCTGTCCTGGTGACAGTGATGAACAACTTCTCCAGCCCTAACGAGCCGCAGACCCTCAACTACTCCGACTTCATCCAGCAGGTCAAGGATGGCAAGGTCGAGCGTGTGACCGTCGACGGCTACATCATTACCGGCAAGCGCGCCGATGGCGACAACTTCAAGACCGTGCGCCCGGCCATTACCGACAATGGCCTGATCGGTGACCTGGTCGACAACCACGTCGTTGTCGAAGGCAAGCAGCCTGAGCAGCAGAGCATCTGGACGCAGTTGCTGGTCGCCAGCTTCCCGATCCTGGTGATCATTGCCGTGTTCATGTTCTTCATGCGCCAGATGCAGGGCGGTGCGGGGGGCAAGGGCGGACCGATGAGTTTCGGCAAGAGCAAGGCGCGCCTGCTGTCCGAAGACCAGGTCAAAACCACGCTGGCCGACGTTGCAGGTTGCGACGAGGCCAAGGAAGAAGTGGGCGAGCTGGTCGAGTTCCTGCGTGACCCGGGCAAGTTCCAGCGCCTGGGTGGCCGCATCCCGCGCGGCGTGCTGATGGTCGGCCCGCCTGGTACCGGTAAGACCCTGCTGGCCAAGGCCATTGCCGGCGAAGCCAAAGTACCGTTCTTCACCATTTCCGGTTCGGACTTCGTGGAAATGTTCGTGGGTGTCGGTGCCAGCCGTGTGCGCGACATGTTCGAGCAGGCCAAGAAGCACGCTCCGTGCATCATCTTCATTGACGAGATCGACGCCGTGGGTCGCCACCGTGGCGCTGGCATGGGCGGCGGTCACGACGAGCGCGAGCAAACCCTCAACCAGTTGCTGGTAGAGATGGACGGCTTCGAAATGAACGATGGCATCATCGTCATCGCCGCCACCAACCGCCCGGACGTGCTGGACCCGGCGCTGCTGCGCCCTGGTCGTTTCGACCGCCAGGTGGTGGTCGGCTTGCCGGACATCCGTGGTCGTGAGCAGATCCTCAAGGTACACATGCGCAAGGTGCCGGTCGGCGAAAACGTCAACCCGGCAGTGATTGCCCGTGGTACCCCGGGCTTCTCCGGTGCCGATCTGGCCAACCTGGTCAACGAGGCTTCGCTGTTTGCAGCACGCTCCAACAAGCGCCTGGTCGAAATGAAAGAGTTCGAACTGGCCAAGGACAAGATCATGATGGGCGCCGAGCGCAAGACCATGGTCATGTCCGAGAAGGAAAAGCGCAACACTGCCTACCATGAAGCGGGCCACGCCATCGTGGGTCGCCTAGTGCCTGAGCACGACCCGGTCTACAAGGTTTCGATCATTCCGCGTGGTCGTGCCCTGGGCGTGACCATGTTCCTGCCGGAAGAAGACCGCTACAGCCTGTCCAAGCGTGCGCTGATCAGCCAGATCTGCTCGCTGTACGGTGGCCGTATCGCCGAAGAGATGACCCTGGGCTTCGATGGTGTCACTACCGGCGCGTCCAACGACATCATGCGTGCCAGCCAGATCGCTCGTAACATGGTCACCAAATGGGGTCTGTCCGAGAAGCTCGGCCCGCTGATGTACGCAGAAGAAGAGGGTGAGGTGTTCCTCGGTCGTAGTGCCGGCAGCCAGCACGCCAGTGTTTCCGGCGAGACTGCCAAACTGATCGACTCCGAAGTGCGCAGTATCATCGACCAGTGCTACGCCACTGCCAAACAGCTGCTGATCGATAATCGCGACAAGCTTGAGGCAATGACCGAAGCACTGATGAAGTATGAGACCATTGATGCCGATCAGATCGATGACATCATGGCTGGCCGTACGCCACGCGAACCGCGTGACTGGGACGATGATAAGGATTCGGGTACGCCTGCGGCCCAGAATGACCGTCCGGAATCGCCAATCGGCGGCCCAGCAGCTCAACACTAAGGGCATCTATGAGCTCAGTGCAGTACCCGACCCGGTTGCCTTGCGGCAACCGGGTTCTTGATTTGTCGCGTACCCATGTCATGGGTATTCTCAATATCACCCCTGATTCCTTCTCCGATGGCGGGCGTTTCAGCCAGCGCGACGAGGCCTTGCGCCATGCCGAGGCGATGGTTGCCGCCGGCGCCACGTTGATCGACATCGGTGGTGAGTCCACGCGCCCTGGTGCGCGGGCGGTATCGGTAACTGAGGAGCTTGAGCGTGTCGCGCCCATGGTCGAGGCCATTAACAGCCGCCTCGATGTGGTCATCTCGGTCGATACCTCCACGCCTGCCGTCATCCGTGAATCGGCCCGTCTTGGTGCCGGACTCATCAATGACGTGCGGGCATTGGAGCGCGATGGCGCCCTGGATGCTGCGGCAGATACCGGCCTGCCGGTGTGCCTCATGCACATGCGTGGCGAGCCGGGCAACATGCAGGACGACCCGCATTACGATGATGTGACCGCTGACGTTACGCGTTATCTTGAGCAGCGGATGGCCGCCTGTGCGGCGGCGGGCATCGACGCAAACAGGATCATCCTTGACCCGGGCTTTGGTTTTGCCAAGACACTGGCGCACAACCTGAGCCTGTTCAAGCACATGGAAGCGCTCTATCGCCTTGGGCGCCCACTGCTGGTGGGTGTTTCACGAAAGAGCATGATCGGCCTGACGCTGGAACGTCCGGTCGGCGAGCGCTTGTACGGCAGCCTTGCGCTGGCGGCGTTGGCCATGACCAAGGGGGCGAGCATACTTCGTGTCCATGACGTGGCCGAAACTGTCGATGTAGTGCGCATGATTGCTGCGGTGCAAAACGCCGAATAAGAACATTGGAGTCCCTATGAGCAGAAAATACTTTGGTACCGACGGCATTCGTGGCCGCGTCGGCGAATTCCCGATCACGCCTGACTTCATGCTGAAGCTTGGTTGGGCGGCCGGCATGGCTTTCCGCAAGCAAGGCCATTGCCGTGTGCTGGTGGGCAAGGACACGCGTATCTCGGGCTACATGTTCGAGTCCGCACTAGAAGCCGGCCTGGCTGCAGCGGGTGCCGACGTGATGCTGCTGGGGCCCATGCCTACGCCGGCCATCGCCTACCTGACTCGTACTTTCCATGCCCAGGCTGGCATTGTCATCAGTGCCTCGCACAACCCGCACGAAGACAACGGCATCAAGTTTTTCTCGGGCCAGGGCACCAAGCTGCCGGACGAAGTCGAATTGATGATCGAAGAGCTGCTTGACCAGCCGATGACGGTTGTCGATTCGGGCAAGCTCGGCAAGGTTTCGCGCATCAACGATGCTGCCGGCCGCTATATCGAATTCTGCAAGAGCAGTGTGCCCACCGGTACCGGCTTTGAAGGCCTGAAGCTGGTGGTCGATTGCGCACACGGTGCCACGTACAAGGTTGCGCCGAGCGTGTTCCGCGAGCTGGGCGCCGACGTGACCGTGCTGCATGCACAGCCGGACGGCCTGAACATCAACGAAGGTTGCGGCTCGACCCACATCGAATCGCTGCAGGCTGCCGTGCTGGTGGGTCATGCCGACCTTGGTATTGCCTTCGACGGTGACGGCGATCGCGTGTTGATGGTCGACCACACTGGCGCCATCGTCGATGGTGACGAGTTGCTGTTCATCATTGCCCGGGATCTGCACGACCGCGGCAAGCTGCAGGGCGGCGTAGTGGGTACGCTGATGAGCAACCTGGGCCTGGAGCTGGCACTGAAGGATCTGGATATTCCGTTCGTGCGTGCCAAGGTCGGCGACCGTTACGTCATGGCCGAGCTGCTGGAGCGTGAGTGGCTGATCGGTGGTGAAAACTCCGGCCACGTCGTGTGCTGCAACCACACCACCACCGGTGACGCGATCATTGCCGCGCTGCAGGTGTTGATGGCGCTCAAGCGCCGTGGTGAGACCCTGGCGCAGGCGCGTCAGGCCCTGCGCAAGTGCCCGCAGGTGCTGATCAACGTGCGCTTCGGTGCCAGCAAGGTCGATCCGCTGGAGCACCCTGCAGTCAAAGAGGCCAGTGCCCGTGTGACCGAGGCTTTGGCCGGTCGCGGGCGTGTGCTTCTGCGCAAGTCGGGAACCGAGCCGCTGGTGCGGGTGATGGTCGAAGGCGAGGACGAAAGCCAGGTGCGTGCCCATGCTGAAGCATTGGCCAAACTGGTCAGCGAAGTTTGTGTCTGAAGGCGCTTGCCAGCGCAGATCTGGTTGGGTAAGATCTGCGCCCACTTTGACCGACGAGGTAAAGCATGCGTCGCCCTATGGTAGCTGGTAACTGGAAGATGCACGGTACCCGCGCTAGCGTCGCTGAGCTGACCGAAGGCTTGAGCAATCTCGCCTTGCCGAGCGGAGTGGAAGTCGCGGTATTTCCACCGGCCCTGTTCATCAATCAAGTGATTGATGGCCTGGCAGGTAAAGAAATTACTGTTGGCGCACAGAATTCTGCTGTACAACCCGAACAGGGTGCGTTGACCGGGGAAGTTGCTCCGGAGCAGCTGGTCGAAGCAGGTTGCAAGTTGGTGTTGGTTGGTCATTCGGAGCGTCGCCAGATCATTGGTGAAACCGACGAAGTGCTCAATCGCAAATTTGCAGCTGCCCAGGCCAAAGGTTTGAAGCCAGTGCTTTGTATCGGGGAAACCCTTGAAGAGCGCGAGGCTGGCAAAACGCTCGAAGTTGTCGGGCGTCAACTAAGCAGTATCATCGATGCATTCGGTGTTAAGGCTTTTGCCAATGCAGTAATTGCCTATGAGCCTGTATGGGCCATTGGCACCGGCCTTACGGCCACGCCACAGCAGGCCCAGGATGTGCACGCCGCCATCCGCAGCCAGCTGGCGGCAGAAGATGCTGAAGTGGCTGCGAAGGTGCAGTTGCTCTACGGCGGCAGCGTGAAGGCGGCCAATGCGGCCGAACTGTTCGGCATGCCGGATATCGATGGGGGTCTCATTGGTGGGGCTTCCCTGAACGCAGACGAATTCGGTGCAATTTGTCGCGCCGCAGGAAACTGAACAAATGCTGGAAACAGTCATCGTTGTTTTTCATCTGTTGGCAGCGCTGTCGCTTGTAGTGCTGGTTCTGTTGCAACAGGGTAAGGGTGCGGAAGCAGGTGCATCTTTCGGCGCGGGTGCCTCAAACACCGTGTTCGGGAGCCAGGGTTCTGCAACGTTCCTAAGTAAATTAACTGCTATACTCGCTGCCACTTTCTTTTTGACAGCACTTGGGTTAGGATACTTCGCGAAGCAACAAGCTCACCAGCTTAGCCAAGCAGGTCTTCCAGATCCAGCGGTGCTAGAAGTGAAAGAGCCGCAGAAACCGGCAGTTAATGATGATGTACCGGTGCTCCAGCAGCAGAAGAGTGAAACCACCACTAACACTGGTGATGTACCTCCTCCGGCAGAAGAGCAGAAGTAACGGGTTTCAAGTAGTAGTATTGCCGAGGTGGTGGAATTGGTAGACACGCAACCTTGAGGTGGTTGTGCCCATAGGGTGTAGGGGTTCGAGTCCCCTTCTCGGTACCAATTGAAGCATGAGAGCCCGCTTTAGCGGGCTTTCTTGCAGGTGAAGGTTCGGATTTGACCCTCGGTAGGGTTCGGTCTTATACTTTCGCCCCAGCTTTGTCGCGGGGTGGAGCAGCTTGGTAGCTCGTCGGGCTCATAACCCGAAGGTCGTTGGTTCAAATCCAGCCCCCGCAACCAGCTTCAGCGGAGCCCCTTTTCAGGGGCTTTTTGCTAACCGAACAGTATTCGGCGTCGTTGTCCAACGGCGCTTTCAGGGATGGGCGCTTCGCCCATTTTTTATTTGCACAGCATGCACGAGGGGGTTCAGGTGTCGAGCAAGCTAGAACAGTTGCAGGCCTTGTTGGCCCCGGTTGTCGAGGGTCTGGGCTATCAGTGCTGGGGGATCGAGTTCGTTTCCCAGGGTAAGCATTCGGTACTGCGCATCTACATCGACAAGGAAGGCGGCATTCTGGTGGACGACTGCGAAGCGGTCAGCCGTCAGGCCAGCGCCATTCTCGATGTGGAAGATCCAATCAGCAGTGAGTACACCCTCGAGGTGTCTTCTCCAGGCATGGATCGCCCACTGTTCACTCTGGAACAGTTTGCCTCGCATGCCGGCGAACAAGTGAAGATCAAGCTGCGCTCACCCTTCGAGGGTCGTCGTAACTTCCAGGGCCTTCTCCGCGGTGTGGAGGAGCAGGACGTGGTGGTCCAGGTGGACAACCAGGAATTCCTTCTGCCGATCGACTCGATCGACAAGGCCAATATTATTCCCAGTTTTGACTGAGACGTGCCGGGCCCGGCGGACTATCCGGGCCCAATGGCTTGCGCAAGGCGAGGCGTACGATGAGCAAAGAAGTACTGCTGGTTGTTGAATCGGTATCCAACGAAAAAGGTGTACCGCCCGGCGTCATTTTCGAAGCGCTGGAAGTGGCCCTGGCCACTGCGACCAAAAAACGTTTTGAAGACGAAGTCGATCTGCGTGTGGAAATCAACCGCCACACCGGTAGCTACGAGACATTCCGTCGCTGGACCGTGGTCGACGAAGCCGATCTTGATGATCCGGCAATCGAGACCTGGCTGGACAAGATCAAGGACACCCACCCTGAAGCCAAGGTTGGTGACGTGATCGAAGAGAAGATCGAGTCCATCGAATTCGGTCGTATCGCCGCCCAGACCGCCAAGCAGGTCATCGTGCAGAAGGTCCGTGAGGCCGAGCGCGCCCAGGTGGTCGATGCCTACCGCGAGCGTGTCGGCGAGATCATTTCCGGTACCGTTAAAAAGGTTACCCGCGACAACGTCATCGTTGACCTGGGCAACAACGCCGAGGCCCTGCTGGCTCGCGAAGACATCATTGCGCGTGAAACCTTCCGTGTCGGCGTGCGCCTGCGTGCGCTGCTCAAGGAAATTCGCACTGAAAACCGTGGCCCACAGCTGATCCTGTCGCGCACCGCGCCGCAGATGCTGGTCGAGCTTTTCCGCATTGAAGTGCCGGAAATTGCCGAGGGCCTGATCGAAGTCATGGCTGCTTCCCGTGATCCGGGTTCGCGAGCCAAGATCGCCGTCCGCTCCAAGGACAAGCGTATCGACCCGCAAGGCGCCTGCATCGGCATGCGTGGTTCGCGCGTCCAGGCCGTATCCGGGGAGCTGGGTGGTGAGCGTGTGGATATCGTCCTGTGGGACGATAACCCGGCGCAGTTCGTTATCAACGCCATGTCGCCGGCTGAAGTCGCGGCGATCATCGTTGATGAAGATGCCCATGCCATGGACATCGCCGTCGCCGAGGACAACCTGGCCCAGGCCATTGGCCGTGGCGGTCAGAACGTTCGCCTGGCCAGTCAGCTGACTGGCTGGACCCTGAACGTGATGACCGAGAAGGACATCCAGGCCAAGCAACAGGCCGAAACCGGTGACATCCTGCGCAATTTCATCGAAGAACTGGAAGTCGACGAAGAGCTGGCCCAAGTGCTGGTCGACGAAGGCTTCACCAGCCTTGAAGAAATTGCCTACGTACCGTTGGAAGAAATGCTCAACATCGATGGCTTTGACGAAGATATCGTCAATGAGCTCCGCGCTCGAGCCAAGGACCGTTTGTTGACCAAGGCCATCGCTACCGAAGAAAAACTGGCAGACGCCCACCCGGCCGAAGACCTGCTCTCCCTTGAGGGCATGGACAAGGACCTGGCGGCTGAACTGGCGGTGCGCGGCGTGGTTAACCGCGAAGACCTGGCCGAGCAGTCGATCGACGATCTGCTCGACATCGACGGCATCGACGAAGAGCGTGCCGGCAAGTTGATCATGGCCGCCCGAGCCCACTGGTTCGAGTAATTAGGCGCGGCCTGAGGAGAGAAGTGCATGACGCAAGTCACGGTGAAAGAACTGGCCCAAGAGGTCGAGGCACCGGTAGAGCGCCTGCTGCAGCAGATGCGTGAGGCAGGTCTGCCGCACACCGACGCCGGTCAGGTAGTGACCGACAATGAGAAGCAGACCCTGCTGACTCATTTGAAAAGCAGCCACAAGAGCAAGGCGGAAGAGCCGCGCAAGATTACCTTGCAGCGCAAAACCACCAGCACCCTTCGTGTCGCCGGTAGCAAAAGCATCAGCGTAGAAGTACGCAAGAAGAAAGTATTCGTGCAGCGCAGCCCGGAAGAGATCCAGGCTGAGCAGAAGCGTGAACAGGACGAGCGCCGTGCGGCTGAAAACGCTGCTCGCGACAAGGTTGACGCCGAAGTTCGCCAGCGCAACGAAGAGCAGGCTCGCCGTCAGGCCGCCGAAGCGCCTGCAGCTGCGCCAGCGCCTGCCGCCAAGCCAGAGCCGGCACCCGCCGCTGCTCCAGCCCCGGTAGTCGCCGACGCCCCTGCGTCCGAAGACGCCGCAGCCCGTGCTGCCGAGCGCAAGAAGGACGAGACCCGTCGCAACGAAAGCCGCACCCGCGATGACGACCGTCGTCGTGGCGAGGCTCCTCGTGTGTCGATCAAGGTCAAGGTCAAGGAGAAGGAAAAGGCGCCGACTCCACGTGCCGCTCCACGCACCACCGACGAAGAGAGCGATGGCGCTCGTCGTGGCCGTGGTGGCAAGAGCAAGCTGAAGAAGCGCAACCAGCACGGCTTCCAGAACCCGACCGGCCCCGTCATCCGTGACGTGACCATCGGCGAGACCATCACGGTCTCGGAACTGGCCAACCAGATGTCCGTCAAGGGCGCTGAAGTGGTCAAGTTCATGTTCAAGATGGGCACCCCGGTTACCATCAACCAGGTACTTGACCAGGAAACCGCTCAGCTGATCGCAGAAGAGCTGGGCCACAAGGTTACCCTGGTCAGCGATACCGCCCTGGAAGACTCCCTGGCCGAATCGCTGAAGTTCGAAGGTCAGACCGAGTCGCGTGCGCCGGTCGTTACCGTCATGGGTCACGTTGACCATGGCAAGACCTCGCTGCTCGACTACATCCGTCGTGCCAAGGTTGCCGCTGGCGAAGCCGGTGGTATCACCCAGCACATCGGTGCTTACCACGTGGAAACCGACCGCGGTATGGTCACCTTCCTCGATACCCCGGGCCACGCTGCGTTCACTCAGATGCGTGCACGTGGTGCCAAGGCGACCGACATCGTCATCCTGGTGGTGGCAGCGGACGACGGCGTGATGCCGCAAACCCGCGAAGCCGTTCAGCATGCCAAGGCAGCTGGCGTTCCGCTGGTGGTTGCAGTCAACAAGATTGACAAGCCGGGTGCCGACCTCGATCGCATCCGTAACGAGTTGGCCGTTGAAGGCGTTACCTCCGAGGATTGGGGTGGTGACACGCCGTTCGTCAAGGTATCGGCCAAGATGGGTACCGGCGTTGACGAACTGCTCGAAGCCGTCCTGCTGCAGGCCGAGATCCTCGAACTGACTGCAACCCCGACCGCTCCAGGTCGTGGTGTGGTTGTCGAATCGCGCCTGGACAAGGGCCGTGGCCCAGTGGCGACCATCCTGGTTCAGGACGGTACCCTGCGTCAGGGCGACATGGTCCTGTGCGGTTCCAACTATGGTCGCGTGCGTGCCATGCTCGACGAGAACGGCAAGCCTGTGAAGGAAGCCGGCCCGTCGATCCCGGTCGAAATCCTCGGCCTGGACGGTACCCCGGAAGCCGGTGACGAGCTGTCCGTGGTTGCCGACGAGAAGAAGGCCCGCGAAGTTGCCCTGTTCCGTCAAGGCAAGTACCGCGAGGTCAAGCTGGCCCGTGCTCACGCCGGCAAGCTGGAAAATATCTTCGAGACCATGGGTCAGGAAGAGAAGAAGACCCTCAACATCGTCCTCAAGACCGACGTGCGTGGTTCCCTGGAAGCACTGCAGGGTTCGCTCGGCGGCCTGGGCAACGACGAAGTTCAGGTGCGCGTGATTGGTGGCGGCGTTGGTGGTATCACCGAAAGCGACGCCAACCTGGCGCTGGCTTCGAATGCAGTACTGTTCGGCTTCAACGTGCGTGCCGATGCCGGCGCGCGCAAGATCGTCGAGCAGGAAGGTCTGGATATGCGTTACTACAACGTGATCTACGACATCATCGAAGACGTCAAGAAGGCCCTGACCGGCATGCTCGGCAGCGATGTTCGCGAGAACATCCTGGGTGTCGCCGAAGTGCGTGACGTGTTCCGTTCGCCGAAGTTCGGCGCCATCGCTGGCTGTATGGTCATCGAAGGTACCGTATACCGCAACCGTCCGATCCGCGTACTGCGCGAAGACGTGGTTATCTTCGAAGGCGAGCTGGAATCGCTGCGTCGCTTCAAGGACGACGCCTCCGAAGTGCGTAACGGCATGGAGTGCGGTATTGGCGTCAAGAGCTACAACGACGTCAAGGTCGGCGACAAGATCGAAGTCTTCGAGAAAGTCCAGGTTGCTCGTACCCTTTAAGGGTGAGCTGGCTGCAAACCGCTGCTCTACGCGGCGGTTTTCAGCACCTCTACAGGTAGCGCCCGGTCAGGCATTGGTCTGACCGGGCGTTTGCCGCTTTAAGTTACAGGTAGCAAGAATGGCCAAAGAATATAGCCGTACCCAACGTATTGGCGATCAGATGCAGCGCGAGCTGGCCGAGCTGATTCGTCGCGAAGTCAAGGACCCACGTGTTGGCCTGGTGACCATCACTGCCGTGGACGTCAGCCGCGACCTGGGCCACGCCAAGGTGTTCATCACCGTCATGGGCGAAGAAACCCCGGATGCCGTGCAGCAGTCGCTCAAGGCGCTGAACAGCGCTGCCAGCTTCCTGCGTTTGCACCTGGGCCGCTCGATGCAACTGCGTAGCGTGCCGCAGCTGCACTTCCACTTCGATGAAAGCGTCAGCCGCGGTGTGCACCTGTCGGCGCTGATCGAGCGTGCAGTGGCCGAAGACCGCCTGCACAAGGATGCCGACAAGACGGACGCCGAGGAGTAATCGGTGGCCCAGGTCAAACGTATCCGCCGCAACGTCAGCGGCATCATCCTGCTCGACAAGCCGCTGGGCTTTACCTCCAACGCCGCCCTGCAAAAGGTGCGCTGGTTGCTCAATGCTGAAAAGGCCGGCCACACCGGCAGCCTCGACCCGCTGGCAACCGGCGTGCTGCCATTGTGCTTCGGCGAAGCGACCAAGTTTTCGCAGTACCTGCTCGATTCCGACAAGGGCTACGAAACCGTCATGCAGATGGGGCAGACTACCAACACCGGCGATGCCGAAGGTGAAGTGCTGCAGACCCGCGATGTGACCGTTGGTCGCGCCGACATCGAAGCGCTGCTGCCACGTTTTCGTGGCCCGATCAGCCAGATACCGCCGATGTACTCGGCGCTCAAGCGTGACGGCCAGCCGCTTTACAAACTGGCGCGTGCAGGAGAGGTAGTGGAGCGCGAGGCGCGTTCTGTTACTATTAACCGCTTGGAGTTGCTCGAGTGTGAAGGCACGCGTGCACGGCTGAGCGTAGGATGCAGCAAAGGCACCTATATCCGCACCCTGGTGGAGGATATCGGCGAGGCCCTTGGTTGCGGTGCCTATGTCGCCGAACTGCGCAGGACCCAGGCCGGGCCCTTCGCGCTGGCACAGACGGTTACCCTCGAGGAGCTTGAGCAAGCTCACGCCGAAGGTGGCAATGAAGCGCTTGATCGCTTCCTGATGCCATCGGACAGCGGTTTGCAGGACTGGCCCATGGTCAGCCTGTCCGAACACAGTGCGTTCTACTGGCTGCATGGGCAGGCAGTACGCGCGCCGGACGCGCCACAATTTGGCATGGTCCGGGTGCAGGATCACAATGCGCGCTTCATTGGTATCGGTGAAGTGAGCGAAGACGGGCGCATTGCGCCACGTCGGCTGATTCGGTCGGAATGACCGAAACCGCGGGGTGAGGCTTTGGCCGAGCCCTACGGGAACAAGGGTGGCTGTCAGTAGGCACGGTCACACCTTTTTTATTAATACAGGGATTTGTCCCTGGCCTATTGGACCCCGCTCGCGGGATCCGTTATCAGGAGAAGCCAAATGGCCCTCAGCGTTGAAGAAAAAGCTCAAATCGTTACCGACTTCCAGCAAGCCGCTGGCGACACTGGTAGCCCGGAAGTTCAGGTTGCTCTGCTGACCGCGAACATCAACAAGCTGCAAGGCCACTTCAAGGCCAACGGTAAAGACCACCATTCGCGTCGTGGCCTGATCCGTATGGTTAACCAGCGTCGTAAGCTGCTGGACTACCTGAAGGGCAAAGACACCACTCGTTACAGCGCCCTGATCGGTCGCCTGGGCCTGCGTCGCTAATAGCGGCCTGGTCAGTGGTGTGCATGGCGTGTCTCATGCATTGGCAGCGCTGCCTGGCAGCGTTGTCTATGGGCACGTCATGCGTATCTCCGAGGTTGGCAGCCTGGTGAAGTCGAGCGGTTTTCCGCTCTTCAGCCAGGCTCCCAGCCTCGTGTTGTATCTGGACGGTCAATGGGGCCGATTCCCCGTTCTGCCCAAGAATTCGCAAGAAACCAGTTCCCCCAAGAGCCACTGAAAAAGGTAGGAAACCGTGAACCCGGTAATCAAGACTTTCCAGTTCGGTCAATCGACCGTTACTCTCGAAACGGGCCGTATCGCCCGTCAGGCAACCGGCGCCGTGCTGGTTACCGTCGATAACGATGTCACCGTGCTGGTGACCGTGGTCGGCGCCAAGCATGCAGACCCAAGCAAAGGCTTCTTCCCTCTTTCTGTTCATTATCAGGAAAAGACCTACGCTGCCGGTAAGATCCCTGGTGGCTTCTTCAAGCGTGAAGGCCGTCCTTCCGAGAAAGAGACCCTGACCTCGCGCCTGATCGACCGTCCGATCCGTCCGCTGTTCCCGGAAGGCTTCATGAACGAAGTGCAGGTCGTCTGCACCGTGGTTTCCACCAGCAAGAAGACCGACCCGGACATCGCTGCGATGATCGGTACCTCGGCTGCCCTGGCCATTTCCGGTATTCCGTTCGAAGGCCCGATCGGCGCTGCGCGCGTCGCCTTCCACGAAAGCACCGGTTACCTGCTGAACCCGACTTACGAGCAACTGGCCGCTTCGAGCCTGGACATGGTCGTTGCCGGTACCTCGGACGCTGTGCTGATGGTTGAATCGGAAGCTCAAGAGCTGACCGAAGACCAGATGCTGGGCGCCGTACTGTTCGCCCATGACGAATTCCAGGCTGTTATCCAGGCTGTCAAAGAGCTGGCTGCTGAAGCTGGCAAGCCAACCTGGGACTGGAAACCGGCCGTTGCCAACACTGAACTGTTCAACGCCATCCGCGCCGAATTCGGCGAAGGCGTTTCGCAGGGCTACACCATCACCGTCAAGGCCGACCGCTATGCGCGCCTGGGCGAGCTGCGCGATCAGGCGATCGCCAAGTTCTCCGGTGAAGAAGGCCAGCCATCGGCTTCCGAAGTGAAAGAAATCTTCGGCGAAATCGAATACCGCACCGTTCGCGAAAACATCGTCAACGGCAAGCCACGTATCGACGGCCGCGACACCAAGACCGTTCGTCCGCTGAACATCGAAGTGGGTGTTCTGCCGAAGACCCACGGTTCGGCACTGTTCACCCGTGGCGAAACCCAGGCACTGGTCGTTGCGACCCTGGGTACTGCCCGTGACGCACAGCTGCTGGATACCCTCGAAGGCGAGAAGAAAGACCCCTTCATGCTGCACTACAACTTCCCACCGTTCTCGGTAGGTGAGTGTGGTCGCATGGGTGGTGCTGGCCGTCGCGAGATCGGCCACGGCCGTCTGGCCCGTCGTTCGGTCCAGGCCATGCTGCCTGCTGCCGACGTGTTCCCGTACACCATCCGCGTGGTTTCGGAAATCACCGAATCCAACGGTTCCAGCTCCATGGCTTCGGTCTGCGGTGCTTCCCTGGCCCTGATGGACGCCGGTGTGCCAATGAAGGCGCCGGTTGCCGGTATCGCCATGGGCCTGGTCAAGGAAGGCGAGAAATTCGCCGTTCTGACCGACATCCTGGGTGATGAAGACCACCTGGGCGACATGGACTTCAAGGTAGCCGGTACCGCCAAAGGCGTCACTGCGCTGCAGATGGACATCAAGATCAACGGCATCACCGAAGAGATTATGGAAATCGCCCTGGGCCAAGCCCTGGAAGCGCGCCTGAACATCCTCGGCCAGATGAACCAGATCATTGGTCAGTCGCGTACCGAGCTGTCGGCTAACGCCCCAACCATGATCGCGATGAAGATCGACACCGACAAGATCCGTGACGTCATCGGTAAAGGCGGCGCCACCATTCGCGCCATCTGTGAAGAGACCAAAGCTTCGATCGATATCGAAGACGACGGCTCGATCAAGATCTTCGGCGAAACCAAGGAAGCGGCAGATGCTGCCAAGCAGCGCATCCTGGGCATCACTGCCGAGGCCGAGATCGGCAAGATCTATGTCGGCAAGGTTGAGCGCATCGTCGACTTCGGCGCCTTCGTCAACATCCTGCCTGGCAAGGACGGCCTAGTGCACATCTCCATGCTGAGCGATGCTCGCGTCGAGAAAGTCACCGACATCCTGAAAGAAGGCCAGGAAGTCGAAGTACTGGTACTGGACGTGGACAACCGCGGCCGTATCAAGCTGTCGATCAAGGACGTTGCCGCGGCCAAGGCCTCGGGCGTGTAAGCGATTGCACCGCAACAGAAAAAGGGCCCTTCGGGGCCCTTTTTTCAGGTTCTTCACGGAATCCCGGGAAAGACAGAAACAAGAACGCCGGTTTGATGGATGATGTTCGTGCGAGCAAACACATCAACAAACCGGCGTTCT
>NZ_JBIBGE010000032.1:0-88370 GCF_042956345.1 Pseudomonas sp. NPDC008258 | reverse complement strand
AAGAACGCCGGTTTGTTGATGTGTTTGCTCGCACGAACATCATCCATCAAACCGGCGTTCTTGTTTCTGTCTTTCCCGGGATTCCGTGAAGAACCCAAAATTTTGCCTAATCCTTGGCAGAATCAAGCCGGATGCGGTTCAAAAAGTGATCGGGGTCGTGCTGCGGGCGATTGTCGGCACAGGCTTCGCTTGACTATGCAGGTGCTTTGCTCACGCCCAGAAACCAAACAGCACCAACGCCGCCACACCAAGCCCGACTGCAATCGAACATCCGCCCAGCGACAGCGCCGCCCGGCCTTGACGGTACCAGCCGTCATGGCCCAGCTGCCGTGCCGGTGCAAGCAGGCTGCGCCAGCGCAGTTCTGTTTCGTGAAACGCTTGTAGGTTGGCTGTATCTGCATCCAGCCAGCGACGAAAGTCGATCCGTTCGCACGCCGTCACCTGGGGGCTTTGCAAGCGCACATACCATTGCCCGGCAACACTCGCCAGTACATCCCGGCGCGAGCGGCCGGCCTGCAGCGCCTGGTCCATGTTCCGCTCGATGCTGGCCAGGGGAAGGTCCAGGCGCGCAGCGATGCTGGCGAAGTCCAGTTGGTCGAGGCGGTTTAGCAGGAACACTTGTTGCACACGCCGGGGCAGCCGCTTCAGGGCATGCAGCAGTGCGTGTTCGGCATCGTGTTCGGCAGCAGGTGTCGGGTGCTCAAGGGGCAGTAGCAGACGGGTCATGGACAGCTCCTTGCTTACAAAGGGGGGAGGGGTGGGGGCATCTTCCTTGATGCGAGACCAGCGTAGGCGAAACGAGATTGATTCTCAAGTGCTGATTCCGCAAAGTTTTGTAATGAGCGTTCACGCCCTGAAACACCTTTGCTATCATGCGCGCCATCACGATCTTCATTAGCCTGAAGAGCCAAAAAAAAGACCCGGCAAAAAGCCGGGTCAAAAACCGTGATTAGCCTGATGAGGAGATAATCTGAGAGCGACCTAAGCTCCAGGTTATCCAGCAGATCTCGCGATCAGCTGAGTGCAATAATAATCGTTATCATTTGCCAGTCAAATGAATTTTCGTCAATTCGGTAAAAAAGTTTTACCGATGCACTTCCTTGTCCCGGCAATCGGGGCCTCTGCCGTTCGCGGCCATCACGTTCTCTCCCTTCTTTTTACTCAAAAATCCGGATCTGCGGCGCGCTTGTGCTCCAGCAGGGCGCGGGCCATGTCCATCATGTGCATCAATGCGTAAGTCAGCTCGCGCTGGCTGCCGTGCTGGTGGGCGGCAGTTTCCTGTGCGGTGGCAGCGGCGCAGCGCAGCAGGGCGATGGCATGTTCCTGGGCCTGGTCGCCCGTGACGTTCTCGTGCAGGGTCCAGATCTTGTTGTCGAGGGTGGGGCGCTGGGGCTTGGGGTTCAGGTAGTAGTCGAGCGCGCGGCGGGCGGCTTCGCTGTCGAGATCTGTTTCGTCGTTTTTCGGTGGTTTCATCGCGATACCTTCTGATTTCCCTTCAAACACACTGGAATCAGAGGATAGGTCAATCTGTACTGACTATGCTCAAATAAATAATTCAGATTGTGTATTGCTGCGGGTAATACAGTCCGTATTGTTGCCGCTCATGGAAAACTGGAACGCATTTCTCAAGCGCTACAAGCGCGAACACAACCTCAGCCAGCTGAAGCTGGCCGAACGCCTGGGCATGACTCAGGGTGGCGTGGGGCATTGGCTGCGCGGCACGCGGCGTCCCACGCTGGAAACCATCAACGAAAAGCTCGAAAAACTTGGCCTGGTGTTTCTGGAAGCACAAGTCATGGTGGTAGAACGTGACATCGTACGTGAGGCGCCTGGCCGCTATGCCGTCGAGCAGCCGGTTTCAGGTGAAGCGCTGCTCTATGCCAGCTTTCGTTTCCCGGTATTGGCTTGGGCCGACTTGCAGGGGCCATTACCCGAGGCGGTCAAATCCCATGAGCAGACGGACTACATGCCAGCCGGCAATGCGTTCTGGCTAATGGTGGAAAACGATTCGATGAATGCGGCCAGCGGCAAGAGTGTGCCTGAGGGCATGCGCGTACTGGTGGACACTGGCCTGCCGGCCGAACCCGGCAGGTTGGTAATTGCCCGGCAGCCGGGGCGACCTGCGGTGTTGCGGCAGTTGGTCGAGGAGGGTGGCGACAAGATGCTCAAGCCGTTGAATACGCGCTATCCGACAATCCTGTGTGAAGAGGGTTGCGAGTTTCTGGGTGTGGTCGTGCGGGTGCACGGGGCATTCTAGATTGCCGGGGCTGCTGCGCAGCCCATCGCCGGCAAGCCGGGCTCCCACAAGTACGGCGCAAACCTCAAACATTGCGCGGTCCCTGTGGGAGCGGGCATGCCCGCGAACACCGGCAAAGCCGGTGCCATGCACTGCGTCGCCTTCTTCGCGGGCACGCCCGCTCCCACAGGGTTGATGTTTACTTTACTCGGCCAGTTCGACCAACACCGTCCCTTCGCTGACCATATCCCCTTCCTGGCAGAACAGCGCCTTCACCGTCCCGCCATGCGGTGCACGAATGCTGTGCTCCATCTTCATGGCTTCCAGCACCACCAGCGCCGTACCCGCTTCAACCACCTGCCCCGGCTCCACCAGCACACGCACGATGCTGCCGTTCATGGGAGCACCCAAACCGCCCTGATGGCCATGGCTGGCCTCGGCCTCGGCAATCGGGTCGAAAGCCTCGATGGCATGCATTTCACCCTCCCAGTTCAAGTACAGCGTGCCACCACGGCGCATCGCCAAGTGCTGGCGGCGTACACCTGCCTGGTCATGCACCAGATGCTCGCCGGCCAGCTGCCAGGTGGGCGCAGCACTGCGCTCCAGAGCCACCGCCTGGTCCTGCCCGCCGCTCATCAAGTGCAGGCTAGTGCGCGCCGGCAAGCCCAAACGCAGGCCGTTGCGCTCCCCCCATGGCGAACTACGGTCGTCATCGCGCTGATGTCCTTCCTGGCCCTGCAGCCAGGCTTCGGCTGCTGCTTCCCAGAAGCCAGCCGGCAGCGCCTGTGGCGCGGGCAACAAGACATCCTGATGACGCGGAATAAAGCCAGTATCCAGCTCTGCCGCCGCAAACGCCGGGTGCGCCAGAATGCGCCGCAGGAAGGCGATGTTGGTCTTCAACCCGCCAATGGCGAATTCGTCGAGCATGGCCAGCAAGCGCAGGCGCGCCTGTTCGCGGTTTTCACCCCAGGCAATCAGCTTGCCCAGCATCGGGTCGTAGAACGGCGACACCACGTCGCCTTCGCTGACCCCGCTGTCTACCCGCCGGCCTTCGCCAGGCGCCGATTCACGGTACAGCGCCAACGTGCCGGTAGCGGGCAAAAATTCGTTGGCCGGGTCTTCGGCATACAACCGCACTTCGATGGCATGGCCGATCAGCGGCACCTGCTCCTGGGTGATCGGCAGCGCCTCGCCGCAGGCCACGCGAATCTGCCAGGCCACCAGGTCCAGGCCGGTGATGGCCTCGGTGACCGGGTGCTCCACTTGCAGGCGGGTGTTCATCTCCATGAAGAAGAACTCGCCACGGGCATCGAGCAGGAACTCCACAGTGCCCGCGCCCACATAGCCGATGGCCTGGGCAGCGCGCACCGCCGCCTCGCCCATGGCCCGGCGCAGTTCAGGCGACAAGCCCGGGGCTGGGGCTTCTTCAACCACTTTCTGGTGGCGGCGCTGAATGGAACAGTCGCGTTCGTTCAGGTACAGGCAATTACCGTGCTGATCGGCAAACACCTGGATTTCCACATGGCGCGGCTTGAGGACGTACTTTTCCACCAGCATGCGCGCATCGCCGAATGACGACTGCGCCTCACGCTGGGCCGAGGCCAGGGCGTCGGCCAGTTGGCTCTCGTCCTCGACCACTTTCATGCCCTTGCCGCCGCCACCCGCGCTGGCCTTGAGCAGCACCGGGTAGCCAATACGTTCGGCAGCTGCGCGGAAGGTGTCCAGGTCCTGCGCTTCGCCGTGGTAGCCCGGCACCAGCGGCACCCCGGCAGCTTCCATCAGCGCTTTGGCTGCCGACTTGCTGCCCATGGCGTCGATGGCGCTGGCCGGTGGGCCGAGGAAGATCAGCCCGGCTTGCTCAATGGCGCGGGCGAAGCCGGCGTTCTCGGACAGGAAGCCATAGCCCGGGTGAATGGCCTGGGCACCACTGGCCTTGGCGGCGGCCAGCAGCTTGTCGACCAGCAGGTAGCTTTCGGCAGCCTTGGTGCCGCCCAGGTCGACACGAATGTCCGCTTCGCGGCTATGGCGGGCGTCACGGTCGGTGGCGCTGTGCACGGCGACGGTGGTCAGGCCCATGGCCTTGGCGGTGCGCATGACCCGGCAGGCAATTTCGCCGCGGTTGGCGACCAGCAGGGTGGTCAAAACGGGGCGGCTCATGGGCGCGGTTCCTTCTTGTCATCGGTTTGCCAGGCGGGGCGGCGTTTTTCCAGGAAGGCGCGCAGGCCCTCCTGGCCTTCGGCGCTGACGCGGATGCGGGCGATGGTGTTTTCGCAGTAGCGGCGCAGGGCCGGGCTGAGTTCGCCGTCGTCCACTTCGCGCAGCAGGTCCTTGGTAGCGCGCAACGCTTGCGGGCTGTTCTGCAGCAGGTTGTTCACCCAGGCTTCGACCTGCGCGTCCAGTTCGCTGGCCGGGTACACCTCGGCCAGCAGGCCCAACTCGCGGGCCCGTACACCGCTGAAACGCTCGGCAGTGAGGGCGTAGCGGCGCGCAGCGCGCTCACCAATGGCCTTGACCACGAACGGGCTGATCACCGCCGGGGCCAGGCCGATGCGTACTTCCGACAGGCACAGCTGGGCGTCTTCGGCACCAATGGCCATGTCGCAGCAGCTGATAAGGCCTAGCGCGCCGCCAAAGGCTGCCCCTTGCACCACGGCCAGGGTAGGGGCCTTGAGGCGGTGCAGGGCGTACATCAGCTCACCCAGTTCGTGGGCGTCATCCAGGTTGGTGTTGAAGTCCAGCTGCGCCGACTGCTGCATCCAGGCCAGGTCGGCACCGGCACTGAAGTGCCGGCCACGGCCACGCAACAGCACAAAACGCAGGCTGGTGTCTTCGGCCAACTGGTCGATGGCCACGATCAGCTCGCGGATCATCTGCGCGTTGAACGCGTTGTTCTTGTCCTCGCGGCTTAGCCACAGGGTGGCGAAGCCGCGTGGGTCGCGAGTCACTTCAAGGGTGCTGAAATCGCTCATGGGTCACATCCGGAAAATGCCGAAGCGGCTCTGTTCGATCGGTGCGTTCAGCGCGGCAGACAACGCCAGGCCGAGCACGTCACGGGTTTGCGCCGGGTCGATGACGCCGTCGTCCCACAGGCGGGCGCTGGAGTAGTAGGGGTGGCCCTGGTGTTCGTACTGGTCGAGGATCGGCTGCTTGAGCCTGGCCTCGTCCTCGGCACTGAAGGGCTGGCCGCTGCGCTCGCTTTGCTCGCGCTTGACCTGCGCCAGCACCCCGGCGGCCTGTTCAGCGCCCATCACGCCAATGCGCGCGTTGGGCCACATCCACAGGAAGCGCGGGTCGTAGGCCCGGCCGCACATGCCATAGTTGCCGGCACCAAAGCTGCCGCCGATGATCACCGTGAACTTGGGCACCTGGGCGCAGGCCACGGCAGTCACCAGCTTGGCGCCATGCTTGGCGATACCGCCTTCTTCGTACTTCTTGCCGACCATGAAACCGGTGATGTTCTGCAAGAACAGCAGCGGGATGCCGCGCTGGCAGGCCAGTTCGATGAAGTGCGCGCCTTTTTGCGCGGCTTCGGCAAACAGGATGCCGTTGTTGGCCAGAATCGCCACCGGGTAGCCATGCAGGTGGGCAAAGCCGCACACCAGGGTAGTACCGAACAGCGCCTTGAACTCATCGAACACCGAGCCATCGACCAGGCGCGCAATCACCTCGCGCACGTCGAACGGTTGCTTGGCATCGGCCGGCACCACGCCATACAGCTCCTCGGCGGCATACAGCGGCGCCACCGGGGCCAGGCGTTGCAGCTTGCCCAGCTTGTGCCAGTTGAGGTTGGCCACGCTGCGCCGGGCAATGGCCAATGCATGTTCATCGTTGTCTGCGTAATGGTCGGCGACGCCGCTGGTGCGGCAGTGCACATCGGCACCGCCGAGGTCTTCGGCGCTTACCACCTCACCCGTCGCGGCTTTTACCAGTGGCGGGCCGGCCAGGAAAATGGTCGCCTGCTGGCGCACCATGATTGCTTCGTCGGCCATGGCCGGCACATAGGCACCGCCCGCCGTGCACGAGCCCATCACCACGGCAATCTGCGGGATGCCTTGCGCGCTCATGTTGGCCTGGTTGAAGAAGATCCGCCCGAAATGCTCGCGGTCGGGGAACACTTCGTCCTGGCGCGGCAGGTTGGCGCCGCCCGAATCCACCAGGTAGATGCACGGCAGGCGGTTTTGCAGGGCGATGGTTTGCGCGCGCAGGTGCTTTTTCACCGTCAGCGGGTAGTACGAACCGCCCTTTACCGTGGCGTCGTTGGCCACGATCATGCATTCCACGCCTTCGACGCGGCCGATGCCGGCAATCACGCCCGCAGCCGGCACGTCTTCGCCGTACACCTCATGGGCGGCCAGCTGGCCGATTTCGAGGAATGGCGAGCCCGGGTCCAGCAGGCGGTCGATACGTTCGCGTGGCAGCAGCTTGCCACGTGAGGTGTGCCGCTCCTGGGCCTTGGGGCCGCCGCCCTGGGCCACCTGGGCCAGCAGGCCGCGCAGGGCCTGGACCTGTTCGAGCATGGCCGCGCTGTTGCCGGCGAACTCCGCCGAACGCGGGTTGATCTGGGTGTGCAAGGTAGCCATGTGCGCCCGTCCCTTGTGCTCAGCGGGTTTCGTTGAACAGTTCGCGGCCAATCAGCATCCGGCGGATTTCGCTGGTGCCGGCACCGATCTCGTACAGCTTGGCGTCGCGCAGCAGGCGCCCAGCCGGGAACTCGTTGATGTAGCCGTTGCCGCCCAGAATCTGGATCGCTTCAAGGGCCATTTGCGTGGCACGCTCGGCGGTGTACAGGATGACCCCGGCGGCGTCCTTGCGGGTGGTTTCGCCTCGGTCGCAGGCCTGGGCCACGGCGTAGAGATAGGCACGGCTGGCATTGAGCTGGGTGTACATGTCGGCGATCTTGCCCTGGATCAGCTGGAACTCGCCGATGCTCTGGCCGAACTGCTTGCGGTCATGAATGTAGGGCACCACCAGGTCCATGCAGCTTTGCATGATGCCGGTCGGGCCGCCGGACAGCACCACGCGCTCGTAGTCCAGGCCGCTCATCAGCACGCGTACGCCACCGTTGAGCTGGCCGAGGATGTTCTCCTGCGGCACTTCCACGCCGTCGAAGAACAGCTCGCAGGTGTTGGACCCGCGCATGCCCAGTTTGTCGAACTTGTTGCTGCGGCTGAAGCCTTTCCAGTCACGTTCGACGATGAAGGCTGTGATGCCGTGCGGGCCCTTGTCCAGGTCGGTCTTGGCGTAAATGACATAGGTGTTGGCGTCTGGGCCGTTGGTGATCCAGGTCTTGCTGCCGTTGAGCACGTAGTGGTCACCGCGCTTTTCGGCGCGCAGTTTCATCGACACCACATCGGAGCCCGCGTTGGGCTCGCTCATGGCCAGCGCGCCGATGTGCTCGCCGCTGATCAGCTTGGGCAGGTACTTGAGCTTCTGCTCGTGGGTGCCGTTGCGGTTGATCTGGTTGACGCAGAGGTTGGAGTGGGCGCCGTACGACAGTGCCACCGAGGCCGAGCCACGGCTGATTTCTTCCATCGACACCACGTGGGCCAGGTAGCCCAGGCCGGCGCCGCCGTACTCTTCCGAAACAGTGATGCCCAGCAGGCCCATGTCACCGAACTTGCGCCACATGTCGGCGGGGAACAGGTTGTCGTGGTCGATTTGCGCGGCGCGTGGGGCCAGTTCGGTAGCGACGAAGGCGCGAACCTGGTCGCGGAGCATGTCGATGGTTTCGCCCAGGGCGAAGTTCAGGGAGGGGTAATGCATGCTGGGGCACCTTCTTGTTCTTGAAATTGGGTTACACCGTAGCTCATGTAGCTGTCGCCGGACCCTGTGGGAGCGGGCGTGCCCGCGAATGCATCAGCAGGGCCACCGTCATTGCCTGAATGATCGCATTCGCGGGCACGCCCGCTCCCACAGGGTTCGGCGTCATGCCTGAGGGTCGGTGTTGTTCATCACCTTTACGTTAACGTAAACCTGAGTGCAGTGGCTGTCAATCCAATCGTCACCTTTACGTAAACGTAAATCTGCGCCAGAGTATTCCCGCTGCTTTAGTCGTGCCCAGAACAACCACAAGAAGGGACACCCATGAGTCAACCGAGCTATACCCGCGGTCGCCAGGACCAAGCCTTGCTGACCCAGACCATCGGCCAGGCCTTCGATGCCACCGTGGCCCGCTGTGCCGACGGCGAGGCGCTGGTGTCGCGTCACCAAGGCTTGCGTTACAGCTGGCGCCAGCTGGCCGAACAGGTCGAAGTGCATGCCCGCGCGCTGATGGCCCTGGGCGTGAACACCGGCGACCGCGTTGGCATCTGGTCACCCAACTGCGCCCAGTGGTGCATCCTGCAACTGGCCAGTGCCAAGGTCGGCGCCATTCTGGTCAATATCAACCCCGCCTATCGCGTGGGCGAGCTGGAATACGTGTTGCGCCAGTCCGGCTGCCGCTGGCTGGTGTGCGCCGATGCTTTCAAAACGTCCGACTACCACGCCATGGTCCAGGAACTGGCGCCGGAACTGGCGTGCGCCATGCCAGGTGAACTGGCTTGCGAGCGCCTGCCGGACCTGCGCGGTGTGATCAGCCTGGGCGCCAAGCCACCTGCCGGCTTCCTGCCCTGGCAAGCGCTGGCCGAGCGGGCAGGGCAAACCTCGAACGAGGCCTGTACCGCCCGGCAGCAGAGCCTTCAGTTCGACCAGCCGGTGAACATCCAGTACACCTCAGGCACCACTGGGGCGCCCAAGGGTGCCACGCTCAGCCACTACAACATCCTCAATAACGGCTTCATGGTCGGCGAAAGCCTGGGCCTGACCGCACACGACCGCATGGTGATCCCGGTGCCGCTGTACCACTGCTTCGGCATGGTCATGGCCAACCTTGGCTGCATCACCCACGGCAGCACCATGATCTACCCCAACGACGCCTTCGACGCCGAGCTCACCCTGCGCGCCGTCGCCGAGGAGCGCGCCAGCATCCTGTACGGCGTGCCGACCATGTTCATTGCCATGCTCGACCACCCGGCCCGCCAAGGCATGGACCTGTCGACCCTGCGCAGCGGCATCATGGCCGGTGCCACTTGCCCGATCGAGGTAATGCGCCGGGTCATCGACCAGATGCACATGGCCGAAGTGCAAATTGCCTACGGCATGACCGAAACCAGCCCGGTGTCGCTGCAAACAGGTCCGGACGACGAGCTGGAATTGCGCGTGACCACCGTCGGCCGCACCCAGCCACAGCTGGAAAACAAACTGGTGGACACTGACGGCTGTATCGTCCCGCGCGGCGAGATTGGCGAGTTGTGCACCCGCGGCTACAGCGTGATGCTTGGCTATTGGGACAACCCGCAGGCCACGGCAGATGCCATCGACCCGGCAGGGTGGATGCACTCCGGCGACCTGGCGGTGATGGACGAGCATGGCCACGTGCGCATTGTCGGGCGCAACAAGGACATGATCATTCGCGGCGGCGAGAACATCTACCCGCGTGAGCTGGAAGAGTTCTTCTACACCCACCCGGCCGTGGCCGATGCGCAGGTAATCGGTATTCCGTGCAGCCGCTACGGTGAGGAGATCGTCGCCTGGATCAAGCTGCACCCAGGGCACAGCGCCACGGTCGAAGAGTTGCAGGGCTGGTGCAAGGCACGCATTGCCCACTTCAAGGTGCCGCGGCATATCCGCTTTGTCGACGAATACCCGATGACGGTGACCGGCAAGGTGCAGAAATTCCGCATGCGGGAGATCAGTGTGGCGGAAATTTCGGCTGCAATTGCTGGTTGATGCATGGGCTCAACCGGCCCTTTCGCGGCTAAAGCCGCTCCCACTGGTACCGCGTTAACTCGAAGCCAACGCAGTCCCTGTGGGAGCGGGCATGCCCGCGAAACAGGCGACGCGGTGGATGGCACCGGCTTTGCCGGTGTTCGCGGGCGCGCCCGCTCCCACAGGGACTGCGCAAGCCTTCAGATCTTGAACAAGACAGTTGCTCCCACAGATGCAGCGCCAATCCCTGTGGGTTTACCCGCGAAGAGGCCGGAATGATCAACGTAAAATCAGCGCCCTGCCAAGCTCTTCAGCCAGCGCATGGACGGTGGCAGCCGCGTCTCGCCTCAATCGTACCTGGTACCTTGATTCCAACTGTCGAAGCGCATATTCGCGCTTGTCCTGGTCCATCTCCAGCAAGCGCATGCCTAAAGTAGGATCAACGATGCCTGCATCTTGAAGATGATCGATTACTTCAGCTTGGTAATGCGTGTGATGTGGCTTGGAGGCAATACCTGAGCCACCGGTCATCATGCAGACTCCTGATAGCGTTCCCAAGCCTCCACCAGTTTCACCAAAGTGCCTTCCGGATACAGTGGCAAGAAACGTCTTTTTACCGGTCCGTAATCCTCCAGCTCTTCATCAATGCCTTCAAGAAACCGCTCGAACTGCGCCTTGCTGAAAAGATCGCTGAGGCGTTGATCAAGCTTCGGGTCGTTGATTGTGGGTGCATAACTGACAAGCCATGCATTCATGTTATCAAGCGACGCCCTGCCAAAATCGCCTTCGACGTTTTCAATGATCATCTGCAACCTCCAGTGCGTAGTGGAGACCCGATGTTCGTATTCAACGCCGAAAGGAGCTACTGGCAAAAATATCAGGTGCGTTGGTCTACCCTTAAGCCTTCACCGGTGGTTCCTGGCTCGGCGGGTCGCCCACTGTCGGCGGCACCGTAGGCTTGATCGGCAACTCGTCCGGCTCTTCTTCCGGCACGGGCGGCGGCAAGCTGGGGTCGTCGATATTCGGATCGGGGGTTTCCGGTGGAATGGGAATGTTCATTGCCTGACCTCGCGTGGGTGGATTGAAGAGGTGCTGCAGGCTGTGACCGCTGGCAGCTGCCGTTCGCTCAATTTTTTTGAACCCCACGCCTGTGCCCGGCTCTGAACCCTTACCGCCACCAGCCTGAGGGAGCAAGGTCGATGTCACGTAACGAGCCCTTTGAAAGCGTGCCCATGGCGAACGATCACGCGGACCAGGCCATTGGTCTGTCCCAGGCGCTGCTGGCGCCGCGTATCGTGATCGAAGACACCCAGCCTGTACTCGAAGCCGGCACCTTCGCCGCCAAGGCCATCAGCGGCCAGCCGGTGGCCGTCAGCAGCAAGGTCTATTGCGATGGCCACGACCGCCTGGCCGTGATGCTCAACTGGCGCCAGGCCAACAGCCGGCGCTGGCATTGCGTGCCCATGCAGTCGCCGGGTAACGACCTTTGGCTGGCCGAATTCACCCCGACCGAGCTGGGCCCGCACCTGTTCAGCATCGAAGCCTGGGTCGACCCCTACGCTACCTACTGTCACGACCTGGAGAAAAAGTACCACGCCGGTGTCGAGGTGACGCTGGAGCTGGAAGAGGGCCGGTTGATGCTGGGCAAGGGTATCGACCTGTGCAACGGTGCCCTGCGCGAAGAACTGCACGCCACGCAGCAACGCCTGGCCACGCTTGGCACAGACGACCAGGTGGCGCTGTTCCTCGACCCCACTACGGCGCGCCTGATGAGCGAAGCCGAGCACCGCAGCTACCTGGCCCGCAGCCGCGAATTCCCCGTCGATGTCGACCGCCCGGCTGCGCAGTTCGCCAGTTGGTACGAGCTGTTCCCGCGTTCGATCACTGACGCCCCGAAGCGCCATGGCACCTTCAACGATGTACATGAACGCCTGCCGATGATCCGTGACATGGGCTTCGACGTGCTGTACTTCCCGCCTATCCACCCCATTGGCATGCAGCACCGCAAGGGCCGCAACAACGCGCTCACGGCCCAGGCGGGCGACCCGGGCAGCCCTTATGCCATCGGCAGTGCCGAAGGTGGCCATGACGCGATCCACCCGCAACTGGGCAGCCGCGACGACTTTCGCCGCCTGGTGGCCGCCGCCGCCGAGCACGGCCTGGAAATCGCCCTCGACTTCGCCATCCAGTGCTCGCAGGACCACCCCTGGCTCAAGGAGCACCCGGGCTGGTTCAGCTGGCGCCCGGACGGCACCATCCGCTATGCCGAGAACCCGCCGAAAAAGTACCAGGACATCGTCAACGTCGACTTCTACGCCCCCGACGCGGTGCCCAGCCTGTGGCTGGCCCTGCGCGATGTGATCATTGGCTGGGTGGAGGAGGGTGTCAGAACCTTCCGCGTCGACAACCCGCACACCAAGCCACTACCGTTCTGGCAATGGATGATCGCCGATGTGCGCGCCCGCTACCCGGATGTGATCTTCCTGGCCGAGGCATTCACCAAGCCCGCGATGATGGCGCGCCTGGGCAAGGTCGGCTACGCGCAAAGCTATACCTACTTCACCTGGCGTAACACCAAGCAGGAACTGCGCGAATTCTACGAGCAACTCAACCAGCCGCCGTGGAGCCAGTGCTACCGGCCCAACTTCTTCGTCAACACCCCGGATATCAACCCGTACTTCCTGCACACCTCTGGCCGCGCCGGCTTCCTCATCCGCGCCGCGCTGGCCACCATGGGTTCGGGCCTGTGGGGTATGTATTCGGGCTTCGAGCTTTGCGAAGGCACGCCGCTGCCGGGCAAGGAGGAATACCTGGATTCGGAAAAATACGAAATCCGCCCACGGGACTTCACCCAACCCGGCAACATCATTGCCGAGATCGCCCAGCTCAACCGCATTCGCCGGCAGAACCGTGCTCTACAAACCCACCTGGGCGTGGCGTTCTTCAATTGCTGGAACGACAACATCCTGTACTTCGCCAAGCGCACGCCCGAGCGCGACAACTTCATATTGGTGGCGATCAGCCTGGACCCGCACAACGCCCAAGAGGCGCATTTCGAGCTGCCGCTGTGGGAGCTTGGGCTGGACGACAACGCCGAAACCCACGGCGAAGACCTGATGAACGGCCACCGCTGGTCGTGGTACGGCAAGACCCAGTTCATGCGCATCGAGCCCTGGCACCTGCCGTTTGGTATCTGGCGTATCGAAAAGGCCGGGTAACGCCGGCGCACTGCCCTGCACCTGTGGGAGCGGGCGCGCCCGCGAACACCGGCAAAGCCGGTGCCATACACCTCGGTGCCTGCTTCGCGGGCATGCCCGCTCCCACAGGGATGCTGTCAAGCCTGTTGCTTGTGCATTGGGCCAGAGCAACCTGGAACTGAAAGGAGTCACCCATGGCCAAGCGTACCCGCCCGGCAGCCTTCATCGACGACCCGCTGTGGTACAAGGACGCCGTTATCTACCAGCTGCACATCAAGTCGTTCTTCGATTCGAACAACGACGGCATCGGCGACTTCGCCGGCTTGATAAGCAAGCTTGACTACATTGCCGAGCTGGGCGTCAACACCCTGTGGCTGCTGCCGTTCTACCCCTCGCCACGGCGCGACGACGGCTACGACATCGCCGAATACAAGGCCGTGCACGCCGACTACGGCAGCCTAGCCGACGCCAGACGCTTCATCGCCGAGGCTCACAAGCGCGGCCTGCGTGTCATCACCGAGCTGGTCATCAACCACACCAGCGACCAGCACCCGTGGTTCCAGCGCGCCCGCCATGCCAAGCGTGGCAGCAAGGCAAGGGACTTCTACGTGTGGTCGGACGACGACCAGAAATACGACGGCACGCGCATCATCTTCCTCGACACTGAAAAGTCCAACTGGACCTGGGACCCGGTCGCCAGCCAGTACTTCTGGCACCGCTTCTATTCGCACCAGCCCGACCTCAACTTCGACAACCCGCAGGTGCTCAAGGCGGTGATCGACGTGATGCGTTTCTGGCTCGACCTGGGCGTCGATGGCCTGCGCCTGGATGCCATCCCCTACCTGATCGAACGCGACGGCACCAACAACGAAAACCTCGCCGAAACCCACGAGGTGCTCAAGGCGATTCGCGCCGAAATCGACGCCAACTACCCCGACCGCATGCTGCTGGCCGAAGCCAACCAGTGGCCGGAAGACACCCGCCCCTATTTTGGCGAAGGCGAGGGCGATGAATGCCACATGGCCTTCCACTTCCCGCTGATGCCGCGCATGTACATGGCCCTGGCCATGGAGGACCGCTTCCCGATCACCGATATCCTGCGCCAGACGCCGGAGATTCCGGCCAATTGCCAATGGGCGATCTTCTTGCGCAACCACGATGAGCTGACCCTGGAAATGGTCACCGACCGCGAACGCGACTACCTGTGGAACTACTACGCCGAAGACCGCCGCGCCCGCATCAACCTAGGCATCCGCCGGCGCCTGGCGCCGCTGCTGCAGCGTGACCGTCGGCGTATCGAGCTGCTCACCAGCCTGCTGCTGTCGATGCCCGGCACCCCAACCCTCTACTACGGCGACGAGCTGGGCATGGGCGACAACATCTACCTGGGCGACCGCGACGGCGTACGCACGCCCATGCAATGGTCGCCGGACCGCAACGGCGGCTTTTCCCGCGCCGATCCGCAGCGCCTGGTGCTGCCGCCGATCATGGACCCGCTGTACGGCTTCCAGACCGTCAACGTCGAAGCCCAAAGCCACGACCCGCACTCGCTGCTCAACTGGACCCGGCGCATGCTGGCGGTGCGCAAGCAGCAGAAGGCCTTTGGCCGCGGCAGCCTGCGCACCCTCACACCCAGCAACCGGCGCATCCTCGCCTACATCCGCGAGTACACCGATGCCGACGGTAATACCGAGGTCATCCTCTGCGTGGCCAACGTTTCCCGCGCTGCCCAGGCCGCAGAACTGGAATTGTCACACTACGCCGACAAAGTACCGGTTGAGATGCTCGGCGGCAGCGCCTTCCCGCCAATTGGCCAGTTGCCGTTCCTGCTCACCTTGCCACCTTATGCCTTCTACTGGTTCCTGCTGGCTTCGCACGACCGCATGCCCAGTTGGCACGTCCAGGCCACCGAGGGGTTACCCGAATTGACTACGCTGGTGTTGCGCAAACGCATGGAAGAACTGCTGGAAGCACCGTCCAGCGATACCCTGGCAAACGGCATCCTGCCGCAGTACTTGCCTAAGCGGCGCTGGTTCGCTGGCAAAGAGGGGCCGATCGACGCCGTTCGGTTGTGCTACGGCGTGCGCTTCGGCACCGCCACCACACCGGTTCTGCTCAGCGAAATCGAAGTGCTCAGCGATGGCACGGCCAACCGCTACCAGTTGCCGTTCGGCCTGCTGCGCGAGGAAGACATCAACACCGCGCTGCCGCAGCAACTGGCCCTGTCGCGGGTGCGCCGTGCCCATCAGGTGGGCCTGATCACCGACGCCTTCGTTCTGGAACCCTTCATTCGTGCAGTGCTGCGTGCCTGCCAGGAGGGTATGCGCCTGCCATGCGGCAACGGCGAAGGAGAACTGCGTTTCGAAAGCACCGGGCAATTGGCAGCCCTTGCGCTCAATGATGAAAGCACAGTGCGCTACCTCAGCGCCGAGCAGTCCAACAGCTCGGTGGTGATCGCCGACCGGGTGGTGCTCAAGCTGATCCGCCGGGTCAACCCGGGCATCCACCCCGAGCTTGAAATGAGCGCCTACCTGACCGCCGCCGGCTTTGCCAATATCTCGCCATTGCTGGCCTGGGTCAGCCGGGTGGACGAACAACACGCGCCACACCTGCTGATGATTGCCCAGGGCTACCTGAACAACCAGGGCGACGCCTGGGCCTGGACCCAGAACACCCTGGAGCGGGCCATCCGCGACCAGATGGAAGCCACCGCCGAGGATGCCGAGGTGCATACCGATGCGCTGGCCGAACTCAGCGGTTTCGCCGCCTTGCTTGGCCAGCGCCTGGGCGAGATGCACATGCTGTTGGCGGCGCCTACCGACGATGAGGCGTTCCGGCCGCGCCCCAGCGATGCCGACGACAGCCAGCGCTGGGCCACGCAGATCAGCGCCGAACTGACCCATGCCCTCGATCTGCTGGCCCAGCACCGCGACAACCTCGACGGTGACAGCCAGGCCCTGGTCGACGACTTGCAGCAACAGCGCGACGGCCTGGCCCAGCACATCAGTCACCTCGCCGGGCAGGCCCAGGGCGGCCTGCTGATGCGCGTGCACGGCGACCTTCACCTGGGCCAGGTGCTGGTGGTGCAGGGTGACGCCTACCTGATCGATTTCGAAGGCGAACCGTCCCGGCCACTGCAAGAACGCCGGGCAAAACACAGCCCGTACAAGGATGTGAGCGGCGTGCTGCGATCCTTCGACTATGCTGCTGCCATGATTCTGCGCAGCGCGTCTGCGGTCGACCTTTCCGGCCCGGCGCGCCAGGCACGTCAGCGGGTTGCCCGGCAGTACCTGCATCAGTCGCGCCACGCCTTCGTCGAAGCCTATGGCCTGGCCACCGCCGCCATGCCCCATGCCTGGCAACAGGCCGAGGGCGAGCGCGCCGCACTGGAACTGTTCTGCCTGGAAAAAGCCGCCTACGAAATTACATACGAAGCCGAGAACCGTCCAAGCTGGCTGGCCGTGCCTTTGCATGGCCTGCATGGACTGATCAGTACCTGGGGAGAGTCATAGATGAATGCTACAACGCGTGAAAACGGCGGCCTTCGGCAACGGGACCTGGATGCCCTGGCCCGCGCCGAGCACGCCGATCCCTTTGCAGTGCTAGGCCCTCACGGCGACGGGGCGGGCGGGGTGTTCATCCGCGCCTTCCTGCCCGATGCGCTGAGTGCCCGGGTGCTGGCGCGCCATGATGGGCGCGTGCTGGCCGAAATGGTGCAGGGGGGTGTACCGGGCTTGTTCACCGCGCACCTGGATGATGCACAGGCTTATCTGCTGCAAGTCGGCTGGGCGGGTGGCGAGCAAGTTACCGAAGACCCCTACAGCTTCGGCCCGCAACTGGGTGATATGGACCTGCACCTGTTCGCCGAAGGCAACCATCGCGACCTGTCCGGGCGCTTTGGCGCCCAGCCGGTCCAGGTCGATGGCATTGCCGGCGTGTGCTTTTCGGTGTGGGCACCCAACGCCCGGCGGGTGTCGGTGGTGGGTGACTTCAACAACTGGGATGGCCGCCGCCACCCCATGCGCCTGCGCCACAGTGCCGGGGTGTGGGAGCTGTTCGTGCCGCGCCTGGGTGTGGGTGAAACCTACAAGTTCGAGGTGTTGGGCAAGGGCGGGATTCTGCCGCTGAAGGCAGACCCGCTGGCCCGCGCCACCGAATTGCCGCCGAGCACCGCGTCCAAGGTTGCCAATGCACTCAGCCACGATTGGCAGGACCACGACTGGATGGCACAACGCGCGCAGCGCCATGCCTACAACGCACCGCTGTCGATCTACGAACTGCACCCCGGTTCATGGCGCTGCGAGCTGGATGAAGCGGGCGAAGTCGGGCGCTATTACAACTGGCGCGAACTGGCCGAACGGCTGGTGCCTTATGTGCAGCAACTCGGCTTTACCCATATCGAACTGCTGCCAATCATGGAGCACCCGTTTGGCGGCTCCTGGGGCTATCAGCCGTTGTCCATGTTCGCGCCCACCTCGCGCTACGGCAGTGCCGAGGATTTCGCCGCCTTCATCGATGCCTGCCACCAGGGCGGCATTGGTGTGCTGCTCGACTGGGTGCCGGCGCATTTCCCCACGGACGAACACGGCCTGGCGCGTTTCGACGGCACCGCCCTGTACGAATACGACAACCCCCTGGAGGGCTACCACCAGGACTGGAACACGCTTATCTATAACCTTGGCCGCAACGAAGTACGCGGTTTCATGATGGCCTCGGCCTTGCACTGGCTGAAGCACTTCCACATCGATGGCCTGCGGGTCGATGCGGTGGCTTCGATGCTGTACCGCGACTATTCGCGCAAAGCCGGCGAATGGGTACCCAACCGCCATGGCGGGCGCGAGAACCTCGAAGCCATCGACTTTATCCGCCACCTCAACGGCGTGGCCGCTCACGAGGCCCCGGGTGCATTGATCATCGCCGAGGAGTCCACCGCCTGGCCGGGTGTAAGCCAGCCGACCCAGCAGGGCGGGCTGGGCTTTGCCTACAAGTGGAACATGGGCTGGATGCACGACACCCTGCATTACATCCAGAACGACCCGGTGCACCGCGCCCACCACCACAACGAGATGAGCTTCGGGCTGATCTACGCCTATTCCGAGCACTTCATCCTGCCCATCTCCCACGATGAAGTGGTGCACGGCAAGCGTTCGCTGATCGACAAGATGCCCGGCGACCGCTGGCAGAAGTTCGCCAACCTGCGTGCCTACCTCACCTTCATGTGGGCGCACCCGGGCAAGAAGCTGTTGTTCATGGGCTGCGAGTTCGGCCAGTGGCGTGAGTGGAACCATGACAGCGAACTGGACTGGTACCTGTTGCAGTACCCTGAGCACCAAGGTGTGCAGCGGCTGGTCGGCGACCTCAACCGGCTGTACCGCGACATACCGGCACTGCATGAGCAGGACTGCCAGCCGCAGGGCTTCCAGTGGTTGATTGGTGACGACGCGCAGAACAGCGTGTACGCCTGGTTGCGCTGGGGCAGCAATGGCGAGCCGGTGCTGGTGGTGGCCAACTTTACCCCGGTGCCGCGTGAGGGGTATCGGATTGGCGTGCCGTTTGGTGAGCGTTGGCAGGAGTTGTTGAACAGTGATGCCGAGCTGTATGCCGGGTCGAACGTGGGCAACCTGGGGGCGGTGGCCAGTGAGGCTGTAGCCAGCCATGGGCAGCCATTGTCGCTGGCGCTCAACTTGCCGCCGCTTGGGGTCCTGATAATGAAACCGGCTTGATTGGCAGCCTGTACCGGCCTCTTCGCGGGCATGCCCGCTCCCACAGAGATTGCGCAATGTTCAGGTCATGTGCGGTCCCTGTGGGAGCGGGCGTGCCCGCGAAGAGGCCGAGCCTGCCTACCACCGCATCCGCACCCCAAGGCTGCCAATCAACCCGTTCAAATCATTGTCATCCACATCACTGCTGTAATCGGCACTCACAAACAAGGCCACCGAAGGCGTCACCCGCGCCACCAGCCCCAACCCCAATTCCACCGTGGTCGAATAGCGTGAACTTGAGATCTTGTCGACCTGGTCCAGCTTCACCTCATCGGCATCGCTGAAGTCGTACCACACGTTGGTCCGCACATAGGGTTCGATGGGCATGCCGCGCACTTCATAGCGCCCGGACAATTTCGCACCCACCCGGCCGCTCCAGCTCGGCTGGCTGTCGAAGGCCTGCAAGGTTTCTTCCTGCACCTGGTTGCCGGGGAAGAACTGCTGGTTGATCAACTGTGCCTGGGGTTCGATCACCCAGTTGCCGCCGAGGCGGATCGGGTAGCCGCCCTCCACCGAGAAGGTCATCGCATGGCCATTGTCGTCCAGGCGCTGGCCGTTTTCGCCACGGCCCAGTACATCGATGCGCGAGCCCATGGCCACCGCGTCCAGGTGCCAGCCCTGTTCATGGGTCATGCTCCAGTAGACGCCCAGGCTTTCCCCGCTCAGGTTCACGGCATTGCGCTGCTTGTCGCCCAGCAGCGGGCGCATGCCGTTGAAGCTGCTCTGCAGGTTGTTGTGCCCCACGAAAATCCCCGCACGGTGCACATTGCCCGCTGCAGTTTCACGCACGAACAGGTCCGGGCCGATCATCAGTTGCTGGCTGGGCGCCTCCAGCTGCTCTGGCGGCTGCGCGCCGTTGCGCGAAGTGGTGGGGAAAAACTGTGCCCACTGGCTGGCAACCAGGTCCGGTGCCGCCTGCCCGTGGCGCTCGCTCATCTTCTGCGAAAAGGCATTGAGCGTGCCAATGTTGATACCACTGGCGCTGACCGGGTCGAGCGACATCTGCGCCAGCGCAGGCTGCTGCAAGAAACCGGGCGAGGTGGGGTCACCTTGCAGCTCGTACGCGAACGTTTCCACCGGGGTTGCCAGAAGCAGCGACGTGGAAACCGCGTAGAAAATGCTGTCGAAGCGCAAGGGGTTCGAGGTGCATTTCATGGCGGATCTCCTTTGTTTTTGTGGGGTACAGCCCGAGGACCTGGCCTGTTGTCACGAGCTGTACGGCAAAAACAGTGGGCGACCCAAACCAGCACGCCAGCCTTCGCAAGCGCGCACAAAGGCGCGAGCTAGAGGCCCGGCGCGAGATCTTTACTGCTAGATAATGTTCAGCTAAGGAGAGGACGGCGCTTGCGTCAAGAAAGCGTGAAGAATCTGTTCACGCTTCGTGGCATGGCTCAAACCTTTGATTTATTGAGCAAACAGGGAGGGCATAGCCGGGTTCGCTATTTGACGCGCCCCGGCTATGAAGAATGATTGCTAGCACTTAACCCGCACTGCCACTGGCAGGTGGCTCAGTCTTCCTCGTGCTGCAACACCATCAGCAGCATCGAGCGCCCTTTAACCTCGAACGTGCTGTCGAATGGCAGGTGCTGCCCCTTGCGCAGCTCCGGCCGGTCGGTATCGACCAGGCAGCTCCAGTATTCGCCTTCAGGCACGGCCGGCAGCTTGAACGGCACAATGTCATGGTGGGCGTTGACGATCAGCAATACCGTCGCCTCGGCCCCAGGCCGAGCAATGCCGCTGACCTGCGCGCGGCCGTCGATCAGCATGCCCAGGCAACGCCCGTGCGGGTCTTCCCATTGCTCCACGCTCATTTCGTTGCCATCTGGCGCCAGCCAGGTCACATCCTTGACCCCGATGGCTTCGTTGTAGTCACCCACCAGAAAGCGCGAGCGGCGCAGTACCGGGTAGGCCAGGCGCAAACGGGTCAGGCGCTTGACGAAGGCCAGCAGGTCTTTGCCGTCCTGGTCCAGATCCCAGTTGATCCAACCGATCTCGCTGTCCTGGCAGTAGGCATTGTTGTTGCCGTGCTGGGTGCGGCTGAATTCATCGCCAGCGACGATCATCGGCGTGCCCTGGGCCAGCAGCAGGGTGGCAAAGTAGTTGCGCATCTGGCGCATACGCAGGGCGTTGATGTCCGGGTCGTCGGTGGGCCCCTCGGCGCCGCAGTTCCACGACAGGTTGTTGTCGGTGCCGTCCTGGTTGTTCTCGTCGTTGTCTTCGTTGTGCTTGTGGTTGTAAGACACCAGGTCGCGCAGGGTGAAGCCGTCGTGGGCGGTGATGAAGTTGACCGAGGAGTAAGGCCGGCGTCCGCGGTTGTTGAACATGTCGCCTGATGCCGTCATGCGTGCGGCGAAGTCGGCCAGCTGGCCTTCGTCGCCTTTCCAGAAGGCGCGTGCGGTGTCGCGGAAGCGGTCGTTCCACTCGGCCCAACCCGGGGCGAAGTTGCCCACCTGGTAGCCCCCGGGCCCGCAGTCCCAGGGTTCGGCAATCAGCTTGACCTGGCTCAGCATCGGGTCCTGGCGGCAGGCGACGAGAAAGCCGTGGCGCTCGCTGTAGCCGTCGTGGTAGCGGCCAAGGATGGTCGCCAGGTCGAAGCGGAAGCCGTCCACGTGCATTTCGCCGGCCCAGTAGCGCAGCGAGTCGGTGACCAGTTGCAGCACGCAGGGGTGGCTCAGGTCCAGGGTGTTGCCGGTGCCGGAATCGTTGATGTAGTAGCGCTTGTCGTCCGGCATCAGGCGGTAGTACGAGGCGTTGTCGATGCCGCGCATCGACAGGGTGGGGCCGCGCTCGTTGCCTTCGGCGGTGTGGTTGTAGACCACATCCAGGATCACCTCCAGCCCGGCGTCGTGCAGGTGCGCGACCATCTCCTTGAACTCGGCGATCTTGCCACTGGCCAGGTAGCGCGGGTGGGGGGCGAAGAAGGCGATGCTGTTGTAGCCCCAGTAGTTGTTCAAGCCTTTGTCCAGCAGGTGCTGGTCGTTGACGAAGGCGTGGATTGGCAGCAGTTCGATGCTGGAAACGCCCAGTTCCTTGATGTGCTTGAGCAGCTCGTCATTGGCCAGGCCAGCGAAGGTACCACGCAGCTTTTCCGGTACCGCCGGGTGGCGCATGCTGATGCCACGGGTATGCGCCTCGTAGATGATCGTGCGTTCCCACGGGATCAGCACACGCTGGTCGCGGCCCCAGGTGAAGGCAGGGTCGATCACCTTGCACTTGGGCACGAAGGGCGCGCTGTCGCGTTCGTCAAACGACAGGTCGCCGTCGGGGTGGCCGATGGTGTAGCCGAACAGGGCTTCGGACCATTTCAGGCTGCCGACCAGCTGCTTGGCATAGGGGTCGATCAGCAGTTTGTTGGGGTTGAAACGGTGGCCATTCTCCGGTTCGTAGGGGCCGTATACACGGTAGCCATAGACCAGCCCGGGATGCGCGTCAGGCAGGTAGCCGTGGTAGATCTCATCGGTGTATTCGGGCAGTTCGATGCGTTCGATTTCCTGCTCGCCGGTGGAGTCGAACAAGCACAGTTCGACCTTGGTGGCGTTGGCCGAGAACAGGGCAAAATTCACCCCAAGGCCATCCCAGGTGGCGCCAAGGGGGAAGGGCAGGCCTTCGCGGATGCGCGATGGGGCAACTGAGCGGGTTTTCTTTGGGGTGCGGGGGCTCATGGCAATCCTCGGGTGGCCGTGGTGGAAGGGAGGGAGTGATGCAGTCCTGCGCCGGCCTCTTCGCGGGCTTGCCCGCTCCCACAGGTAGTGCACAAATTTCATAACCTGTGCGGTCCCTGTGGGAGCGGGCAAGCCCGCGAAGAGGCCGGCGCAGGTTTAACCAGCAGTAGGCTTTTTCACCGCCCGGGGCTTTTTCACGGCAGCGGGTTTTTCAGCAGCCGCTGCTGCTGCCTTGGGCTTGGCCGGCGCCCGCTTGCGCGGCGCAGCCTTGGGTGCCAACGCCTCAGCCTCGGCCAGCTTGCGGGCCATGTCCCAGTGGCGCTCTTCCTCGCCGGCGGGCTTACCCTCTGACTCCCATATCTGGTATGCAAATTCGCGAATACGCTTTTCATCGACACTCATCATGACGCTCCTGATGCTCAAGATTGTTGTATCAGCACGTTGACCGGAAACTCCGCCAGCATGGCGCTCAGTAGCAGCTCCCTTGAAGGGCTGACCGCCGCACAGGGGAAAAGTCCCGTCGAGTTGGCAGGCGACAAGGCAAACGGCAGTACCAGCCGGGTGTCGTCCCAGTTCTGTGCCGGGATCAACGGGGTTGCAGCGCCGCCCAGCAGGCCACTGGCCAGGCGCGGGGCGACGATGATGGCGCGTTCACCTTCACCCAGGCGGGCAAAGGCGATCACTTGTTCTGCATACCGGCCTTGCACCGTCAGCGGCAGGTAAGCGCCGCGGCGGAACAGGTCGGCATGGGCCTGGCGGCAGTCCAGCAGCCGGGCGATCAAGGCTTGCTTGATGCGACCGTCGCGCCAGTGCGCCAGCAGCTCGGCGACGGGCGTGGCATCGTCCAGGGTGCGACGCCTGCAAGCGTAGTCCACGGCGCGGCGGTTGTCCGGGTCGACCAGGCTGAAGTCCCAGTACTCGTTGCCCTGGTACAGGTCGGGTACGCCGGGGGGGGTCATGCGTAGCAAGGCCTGCACCAGGCCATTGAGGGCGCCAGGGCAGGCCAGCTGTTGCGCGGCATCGGCCACCGATTTGCGCAGTTGCTGGTTCTCGTCGCCCAGCAACAGGCCGTCGACGTAGCGCGCGCAGGCGCTTTCGTAGGCCTCGTTCGGCGCGCTCCAGCTGCTGCGCAACTTGGCCTCGCGCAGGGCCTTCTGCTGCCACTGGCGGATGCGCTCCGCGTACTGGCGCAAGGCGTTGCCATCGTGCAGGTCGAGGTCCAGCGGCCAGCTGCCGAGCAGCGTTTGCAGCAGCATCAGTTCGTCGCCGGGGCTGGGGGCTTGGCCATCTTCCAGTTGCGCACGCAGCGGTTCGGCCAGCTCGCGCCAATGTTCTACCCGGCTGGCCAGCCACGGGCCTCGCTCGCTAAGCACGGCCAGGCGTGCGCGGGTGTCTTCGCCGCGCTTGTGGTCATGGGTGGCGGTGGCCAGCAGGTTGTCGGGGAAGTCGCGCAGGCGCCGCTGGGCTTCGTTATGGAAATGCATGGGCGGGGCGCTGAAACGCTCGGCTTCGAAGCCCACATCATTACGCGACAGCAGCCGCGCGCTGCGGTAGAAGGCGGTGTCTTCCACGGCCTTGGCTGCGCTGGGCGCGGTCAGCTGCTGGAAACGCACGCAGGCGTGGCGCAACTGCTTGCGGGCGCGGCCCGGTGGCAGATGCCGCCAGGCGTGCCCGCCCAGCCACTGTTCAAGTTGCTCCAGCAGCGGCCAGTCGGCTTCGCCGAGGTCTTGCCGGGCGTTGGCCAATGCTTGCTGGAAAAACCGTTCGTCTTCTACCGGGCGCCCGCAGGCGTTGAAGTAGGTGCGGTACACCGGGTAATGCGCCACCAGTGCCTGCAAGGCGCGGCGGATCGCACCCAAGGTCAGGTCGCGGGTCATCAGGTCGTTGCGGGCCACCTGCAACAGGGCCTGGGCTACCGACTCGCAGTCGCCGGCCAGGCTGGCATTGAGCACCAGGTGACGGGCCTGGCGCACTTCTTCGGGGAAGTCCGGTCGTTCAGTGACGTTGGCCCACAGCTCGGTCAACGGCGCTTCACCGGCCGGGTCGTGTTGCAGCAGCGAAACCTGGTTCATGAACTCGTAACCGGTGGTGCCGTCGGTGAGCCAGTCGCGGTGCAGGTGCTCGTTGGCGCCGAGGATTTTCTCCACGTAGATCGGGAAGTGCTCCAGGGCAGCCGGCAAAGGCCTGCGTGCCAACAGCCCATCGACCCGTCGTCGCAGTTTGCGACAGTAGCCGCGTGGGTCGGCCAGGCCGTCGATATGGTCGATGCGCAGGCCATCCACCAGGCCGCGTTCCACCAGCTCGAACAATTTGGCGTGAGTGGCCTCGAACACCTCGGCGCGCTCCACCCGCAAGCCACCCAGCTCGTTGATGTCGAAGAAGCGCCGCCAGTTGATATCGTCGGCGGCGGTGCGCCAGCAGGCCAGGCGGTAGGTCTGGCGCTCCAGCAGCAGGTGCAGGCGCTTGAAGCCCGCTTCGCTGCGGCTATCGAAGGCCAGCAGGGCCGAGTCGAGGTCGGCACCTTCACGCACCAGGCGCGCCAGCTCGGCTTGCAGCGCGAGCGCGTCGGCCAGCGGGGTAGCCGATTCGTTCAACGCGGTGAAGTGTTCGGCCAGGGTTTTCAGGGCCGGTTCTGGGCTGAGCGCCAGGATCCAGCCATAGTCGACCGGGCAGACCGGGAACCGATGCTCGTAATGAGCCACTTGCAGCAGACCGTGGCGTTTGTCGAATTGCAGCGGTATCTCGCCATTCTTCAAGGCCACGCCATAGTCGCTGCCCAGGAACGGCAGCAACAGTTGCCCGGCCAGCAGCGGGTCGCTGGAGTGCCACTGGATGTCGAAGAACGCTGCATACGGGCTGCGCCGGCCCCAGGCCAGCAGGCTCTGCCACCAAGGGTTGTCGGCACCGCCCACGGCCATGTGGTTGGACACCGTGTCGAGGATCAGCCCCATGCCGTGTAAGCGCAGGGCGGCGACCAACCGCTCCAGTGCCGCTTCACCGCCCAGCTCGGGGTTGATGCAGGTCGGGTCGACCACGTCATAGCCGTGACGCGAGCCGGCGCGGGCCTTGAGGATGGGGGAGGCGTACACGTGGCTGATGCCCAGCTGGGCGAAGTACGGCACCAGCGGCACGGCGTGGTCGAGGGTGAAGTCGCTGTGAAACTGCAGGCGCAGGGTCGCGGTCAGCGGCTTCATCGGTCACGCTCCCAGGCCTGTTCGCGCGCCTGGGCCAGCAGCTCCAGGCGCCGCGCTGCGTCCTCGTCGTCGAGCAGTTCGCCCACTGGCTGGGCAAAGCGCCGGCGCCAGTTTGGGTGGCCGGCAGTAGTACCCGGCAGGTTGGGCTGTTCGTCGCAGCCCAGCAGGTCTTCCAAAGGCACCAGCACCAGCGGTGCGCGGGTATGGCCGACGTAGCGGATGGCGGCATCGATCAATGCATCGTTGTCCTTCAGTTCGCCGTAGTTGGCCTCCAGGGTTCGGCGCAGGCCATCGTGTTCTTTCTGGCGGTCGTGGCGCCAGTGCAACTCGGTGGCGGCATCGATCAGTTGCAAGCGGTGGCTCCAGTCGATGTCGCGGTTTTCCAGCCAGCCGGCCAATGGCGCCAGGTCATGGGTGCCGGTGGTAGCCAGGGCGTTGTCCGGCCAGTCGAGAATCGGCTTGAACTGGCCCGGCTGGGTTTGCTCGAAGGGCAGCACGCGCATGCCCAGCACCGCCTTCCCGGCCAGGGTTTCGCGCAGGCCATCAGGCACGGTGCCCAGGTCTTCGCCGAGAATGATCGCCCGATGGCGCACCGACTCCAGCGCCAGCAGGCGCAGCAGGTCGTCCAGCGGGTAGTTGAGGTAAGCGCCTTCGCTGGGTTTTGCCCCTTGCGGGATCAGCCACAGCCGGCGCAGGCCCATCACATGGTCGATGCGCAGGCCGCCGGCGTGGGCGAGGTTGGCGCGCAGCATTTCGATGAATGCGCGGTAGCCGTTGCGCTTGAGGCCTTCGGGCGAGAACGCGCAGATGCCCCAGTCCTGCCCGGCACGGTTGAGGATGTCGGGCGGCGCGCCCACCTTCAGGCCTGCCAGCAATTCATCCTGGCGGCTCCAGGCCTGGCTGCCGGCGCCGTCGGCACCCACGGCCAGGTCGGCGATCAGGCCGACAGACATGCCATTGCTGCGGGCGGCCTCCTGGGCACGTTGCAGGCCCCGTTCGGTCAGCCACTGGCAAAAGGCATGGAACTCGACCTTGGCCGGGTAGGCGTTGGCAAAGGCTTCAACTTCAGGGTGGTAAGGGTCGTGCCAGGCCTTGGGCCAGTTGCGCCAGTCGGCGCCCAGGCCATGCTCCACGGCTTGCGCTTGCAGTACCTCGAAGCGGCAGTGGTGCTCCAGGGCCTGGCCACCGGCCTGGCGGAAACTGTCGAAGTCGCTGCGCAGTGGGTGGTCGCCCTTGCTGAACCCCTGGTACAGCGCTTCGAGCAGGCGCAGGCGGGCGTTGGCGGCGCGTGGCCAGTCAACCAGTGAGCGTTGCTCGATGTCCTCCAGTTGCTGCTCCAGGCCGCAGGCTTCGATGGCCATGCGCACTTCCCGCTCCCCCAGCAGCGCAGCCGGGCTGGCATACAGGGTGTTGAGCAACAGCCGGCTGGAGGGGGAATACGGGCTGTAATGTTCCTGGTCGATGGCCGACAGGGCGTGGATCGGGCTGATGGCCAAGGCGTCAGCGCCGCGTTCGGCAGCCGAACGGGCCAGTTGCTCCAGGGCCAGGCAGTCACCGTAGCCGCCGTCGCCGGGGCGGCGCAGGCTGTACAACTGCACGGCCAGGCCCCAGCAGCGAGGTGGCGGTTGTGGCACCGTGTCTTCCAGGCTGTGACAGCGTGGGGGTGCCACGGCCAAGGTAAAGCGGCGGCTGTCGATTTCCACCTGGTGGTAGCCGATGGGCAACTCACCGGGCAGGCGTGACTGGTTGTCGAGGCTGAGGGTAAGCGAGGCGTGGTCTTCAAGCGTGCAGTGCGCGACGCTGGCTGCACTGAAGTAGCGCGCCAGCGGCAATGGCTGGCCCAGGTCCGCGGTCAGCAGCGGCGGCAGGTGTTCGCTATCTTCGGCGGCTTCCACCGCCCGCAGGCTGGCGGCGATCGCGGTGTCATCGGCGGCAGGGTGGCCCAGGTTTGCGAGGATGTTGCGCAGCACCTCGTCACTGACACGTTGCGGCCGGGCATTGGCATCAATCCAGTCGCGGCTCAGGCCGACGCGGCTGGCCAGGCGGTGCAGGGCGGTTTCGCTCATGGGCGCTCCTGGTCAGGGGGAAGCAGGCTGACCACGCAGCTATACGCGGCCAGTTGGCTATCGGGGTGCCGGGTGTCACTGCTGTCGAACAGCCGGGTTGACGCTGGGGGTAACTCGATTGACTGCGAGGTGTCGGCCAGGTTCAGGTCGATACGCAGGGTGTTGCCATCGCCCAGGCGCCAGCGTGCGGTCAGCGCCTTGTCGCCGTGCACGTCGGCACCCAGTGCCCGGCTACCGGGCAAGTGCGGGATGATGTGGCGGTGGCGCAGGTCGAGCAGTTGTTGGTACAAGCCATGCCAGCCGGCGATCACTTCCTTGTTTTGCGGGCGTGATGCCTCGAAGGTCTGTTCGGCATTGGGGTCCGGGATGTGCTTGCGTTGCTCGGGGTCGGCAAACGCATTGAAGTGGGCAAACTCGCCGCGCCGGCCTTCGCGGACGGCGTCGGCCAGCTGGTCATGGAAGTCGGTGAAGAACAGGAACGGGCGGCAGCTGCCATCGTCGTCGCCCATGAACAGCAGCGGGATCATCGGTGCCAGCAACAGCAGGCCGGTGGCCGCACGCAGGGCCGGCGGCGGGCACAGGCGGGTCAGGCGTTCGCCCAGGGCGCGGTTGCCGACCTGGTCGTGGTTCTGCAGGAACAGCACAAAGGCGCTGGGCGCCAGGTGCCCGCTGGGTTCACCGCGTGGCGTGCCATGGCGGTTGGCCTGGCCCTGGAACACGAAGCCTTCGGCCAGGCAACGTGCAAGCTGGTCGATGGGGCGCTGCTGGTAGTCGGCGTAGTAGCCTTCGGTTTCGCCGGTCAGCAGCACATGCAGGGCGTTGTGGCCGTCGTCGTTCCATTGGGCATCGAAGCCTTGCTCCAGCAGGCCGGCCTGGTTGTGTTCGTTTTCCAGCACCAGCCATATCTGCCGGCCCGGTTCCACGGCGGCACGCACACGCTGCGCCAGTTCGAGCAAAAAGTCGGGCTGGTCGATGGCGTGTACGGCATCCAGGCGCAAGCCGTCGCAGCGGTAGTCGCACAGCCACATGAGCGCGTTCTGGATGAAGTACTCGCGTACCTGCGGGCGGCGAAAATCGATGGCCGCGCCCCAGGGCGTCTGCCGGTCTTCGCGGAAGAACGGGCTGGCGTACTGGTGCAGGAAGTTGCCATCGGGGCCAAAGTGGTTGTACACCACGTCCACCAGCACCATCAGCCCGTGGCCGTGGGCCTGGTCGACCAGGGCGCATAACTGTTCGGGGCTGCCGTAGGTATTTTGTGGCGCGTACGGCAGCACGCCGTCATAGCCCCAGTTGCGCTCGCCGGGGAACTGACCAAGCGGCATCAGCTCGATGGCACTGATGCCCAGTTCGGCCAGGCGCGGCAACTGCCGGGCAACGCCGTCGTAGCCAGCGAGCAAGCCAACATGCAGCTCCTGGATCACCGCTTCGTGCCAGGGCCGGCCTTGCCAAGGGTGTTGCCAAGGGTAACCGGCCACACCCACCACCTGGCTCGGCCCCTTTACGCCGTCGGGCTGGTAGCGCGAGGCCGGGTCGGCCACCCGCAGTTCGCCGTCGATCCGGTAGTGGTAACGGTCACCGGCCTGGCACGGTGCCACGCCGGTGTACCAGCCGTCTTCATCCGGCAGCAGCGCGATGGCCGGCTGCTGCTCCAGTTCCACGCTCACGCTGCGCGCATCGGGTGCCCAGAGGGCGAAGCGCGCCGACGTGGCGTCCAGCAAGTGTGCGCCATGCCTGTGCATCTTCTGGCCCCCGCTCAGTAATGGCTCAGCTGTGCCTGCTTGACCAGGTCCTCGTAGAGGCGGGCATAGGGTTCCACCGCCTGGCACCAGTTGAACGGCTGAGTCATCGACAGGCAGCGCATGGCGTTCAGCAGGTCTTTCTTGCCGTATACATAAAAGGCACGGCTGAGCGCCTGACGGTAGCTCTCGACGGTGGACTCGTTGAACAGGAACCCGGTAACGCCACATTCGATGGTGTCGGCCAGGCCGCCAGTATTGCGTGCCACCGGCAGTGAGCCGAAGCGCTGCGCATACATCTGGCTGAGGCCGCAGGGCTCGTAGCGCGACGGCATCAGCAAGAAGTCGCTGCCGGCAAACATGCGCCGGGCGTCGGTTTCGTTGAAACCGATGCGCACGCCGATGCGGCCCGGGTGGCGCAGCGCCAGTTCGCGCATGGCCTGCTCTTCTTCCGGCTCGCCACGGCCGATGATCGCAATCTGCCCACCTTGCTCGACGATGTAGTCGGCCACGCCCAAGGTCAGGTCCAGGCCCTTCTGGTAGACCAGCCGCGAAACCACGGCAAACAGCGGGCCCTCGGAAGGTTCGAGGTTGAACAATGCGCGTACTTCCTGGGTGTTGCGTGCCTTGCCTTCCCAGTCGTTGATGCTGAAGTTGTGTTGCAGGTGCTTGTCGGTGGCCGAGTCCCAGCTTTCGTCGATACCGTTGGGGATGCCGCCAAGCAGGCCTTGCTGGGCTTTGCTGGCAAGGAAACCGTCCAGGCCGCAGCCAAATTCGGGGGTGGTGATTTCCCGGGCATAGGTGGCGCTGACCGTGGTGATGTGGCTGGAATAGGCCAGGCCGGCCTTGAGGAACGACAGCTTGCCGTAGAACTCCATGCCTTCCTGCTGCATGGCGTGGTCCGGGATTGCCAGTTCCGGGCTGCAACCACGGCTGTACACACCCTGGTAGGCCAGGTTGTGGATGGTGAACAGGGTGGGCGTGTTCAGCCCGCGCCAGTGCATGTAGGCCGGGGCCAGGCCCGCGGGCCAGTCATGCGCGTGCACCACTTCGGGCTTCCAGTGGATCATGCCCTCACCGGCGGCGATTTCCGCGGCGGCCAGGCCCAGGCGGGCGAAGCGGATGTGGTTGTCGGGCCAATCGCGGCCGTTGTTGGCACCATAGGGTGTGCCGTCGCGCTGATACAGCTCGGGGCAGATCAGCACATAGATCACCAGGCCGTCGGCCATGTCCATGCGCCCGATCTTGCAAGGCGGCAGGGCTGCGTGGCCACCCAGTTCACCGACGATGTGGATCGGGTTGTCGCTTTCCATCACCTGCGGGTAACCAGGGATCAGCACCCGCACATCGTGCAGGTGGGCCAGGGCACGCGGCAGGGCGGCGGACACGTCGCCCAGGCCGCCGGTTTTCACCAGGTCGGCGATTTCCGAGGTCACGAACAGAATCTTGCGCATGTTCGGGTTGTGCTGGCGCTGGGCGCCGGGTGCCTTGCCTGTCGTGGCGAAATCCGGGGTGAGCGGCTCGCGGTTGTCCGGGTTGAATGAATCTACGTGAGGCTCGACAGCGGCACTGATCATACTTCTCTCCGTCCCTATGCTTGGCCGGGTGCTGGCACCCGTGGCGATATATCGTGTTGGTTCTCTCTAATTCGAATCCGTCTAGTGCGTTCCATGCCCCTGAGTCGTGCGCGCAGGCACAGCGCTGTCGGCGTTCCGGCCGCAGGCGAGTGGACTGGTTGGGGTGGGTGGGCCGTGGCTGGGCGTGTCCCATGCGTTTGGCCTACTTAATTCCTGACCTGCCGGTTTTCCTTAAAGTTCGACTTTTTTACGTCACTCTTCCCTTGAGCAAATGGCGGGCCGAAAACCGAGTGTAGGAGAGAAAGTGATAAAAAGGTGACCCGCTGGTCACTATTGTTATGTGCGAAATAGACGCAAACGTTGGCGTATGTGACCAGATGTGAAAAGGTTTGCCGAGGGTGTTTTTCGGGTGCGCCAAAATATGGCTGGAGTGGGCGCGTGCACCCTGTTGGTGCGCTGGAGAGGTGTTTGCTTCTTCGCGGGCTTGCCCGCTCCCACAGGTAATGTGTGGGCTTCAGGCAACGCAAACACACTGTGGGAGCGGGCAAGCCCGCGAAGGGGACGGACCTGGAAATGCAGGATCAGGAAACAAGCAAGGTGGGAGCCTTACAACTCCCACTGGGGGAGGGGAAAATCAGACGCCGATCGCTTTCTCGCCATCACGCTGCTGTGCCAGCAGCAGGTTCAGTTGCGCAACCTGCTGGCGCAGCTGGTCACGTTCGTCTTTCAGTTTACGCAGCTCATCACGGCGCACGGAGACATAGAGTGTCTGGGTTGGGGTTGCAGGCATCAAGGTACCCATGAGCACACCTCGCGGTTTTGGCTGGTGACAAGTCAAAGCGTAGACGCTTCACGCGGGGCGCATTTTGAATTCTTTCGCAGGCCTTGGGAACTTTTTTGTTTATCGTGGTCTCGCCGTTCGTCGCTGAACCCTCGGGCGGCAGGCTGGACTAATCTGAAAAGCTGGACTGTGTTGTCATCCATTTCGAAAGGGGAGCATCGGCTCATGCAACTGGGAATCGTCGGGCTGGGCCGCATGGGCGGCAATATCGCAAGGCGCCTGATGCGCGCCGGCCATCGCACCGTGGTACACGACCGCAACCGCGAGGCCATCACCGGGCTGGAGGGCGAGGGCGCACAGGGTGCGCACGACCTCGGTGCCCTGGTACAAAAGCTCAAGGCACCGCGTGCAGTGTGGGTCATGCTGCCGGCGGGCGAGCCGACCGAGCAGACTATCGCCCAGCTGGCCGAACTGCTGGAGCCGGGCGATGCGATCATCGACGGCGGCAACACCTTCTACAAGGACGACATGCGCCGCGCCGCAGAACTGGCCAAGCGCGGCCTGCACTACCTGGACGTGGGCACTTCCGGTGGTGTCTGGGGCCTGGACCGTGGCTACTGCATGATGATCGGCGGCGAGAAGGACGTGTTCGAGCGCCTGGAGCCGCTGTTCAAGGCGCTGGCACCGGGCGTTGGCGACATCCCGCGCACGCATGGCCGTAGCGGCGAGCACCAGCGTGCCGAACATGGCTACATCCACGCGGGCCCCCCGGGGGCCGGGCACTACGTGAAAATGGTGCACAACGGCATCGAATACGGCCTGATGCAGGCCTACGCCGAAGGTTTTGACCTGCTGCGCAGCAAAGGTGGCAGCGAGCTGCCGGAAGACCAGCGCTTTGACCTGAACGTGGCCGAAATTGCTGAAGTGTGGCGGCGGGGCAGCGTGGTCACTTCGTGGCTGCTCGATCTAACTGCCGATGCGCTGGTAGCCGACCCGCAACTGTCGCAGTTCAGCGGTTCGGTGTCTGACAGTGGCGAGGGGCGCTGGACCATCGACGCCGCCGTGGAGCAGGCGGTGCCGGTACCGGTGCTGTCCAGTGCACTGTTTGCCCGCTTCCGCTCGCGTCAGCAGCAGGGCACTTACGGTGACAAGATCCTCTCGGCCATGCGCCTGGGCTTTGGTGGCCATGTCGAGAAGAAAGCCGAATGACCAAACAGACCATTCCCGCTGCCCCTCCTTGCACCCTGTTCCTGTTCGGCGCCAATGGTGACCTGGTCAAGCGCCTGCTGATGCCGGCGCTGTACAACCTCAGCCGCGACGGGTTGCTGGACCGCAACCTGCGCATTGTCGGCGTTGACCACAACCCGGCCAGTGCCGAGGATTTTGCCGGCCGCCTGCACGCGTTCATGGTCGAGCGGGACAAAGGCTCGGCCAAATGCCTGGACGAAAAACTATGGGCACGCCTGGCCAAGCGCCTGGACTACCAGACGGGTGATTTCCTCGACCCGGCGACCTATCAGGCCATCGCCAAGCGTATCGAAAAGACCAGTCATGGCAATGCGATCTTCTACCTGGCAACCTCGCCGCGTTTCTTCCCCGAAGTGGCCCAGCGCCTGGGGCAGGCCGGCTTGCTCGACGAGTCCGCCGGGGGCTTTCGCCGCGTGGTGGTCGAGAAGCCGTTCGGCACTGACCTGGCGAGCGCCGAGGCGCTCAATGCCTGCTTGCTGAAGGTGATGGGTGAGCGGCAGATCTACCGCATCGATCATTATCTGGGCAAGGAAACGGTGCAGAACATCCTGGTCAGCCGCTTCTCCAACGGCCTGTTCGAATCGTTCTGGAACAACCACTACATCGACCACGTGCAGATCACGGCTGCGGAAACGGTCGGCGTCGAAACCCGCGGCGCGTTCTACGACAGCACCGGGGCCCTGCGTGACATGGTGCCCAACCACCTGTTCCAGTTGCTGGCGATGGTGGCCATGGAGCCGCCGGCTGCGTTCGGTGCCGATGCCGTGCGTGGCGAAAAGGCCAAGGTGGTCGGTGCCATTCGCCCATGGTCGGCGAAAATGGCCCTGAAAAACTCCGTGCGTGGCCAGTACAGCGCCGGCAAGCAGGGGCGCAAGCAGTTGCCCGGCTACCGGCAGGAGGCCAACGTCGCCCCAGACAGCCAGACCGAAACCTACGTGGCGTTGAAGGTGATGATCGACAACTGGCGCTGGGCCGGCGTGCCGTTCTACCTGCGCACCGGCAAGCGCATGAGCGTGCGCGACACCGAGATCGCCATCTGCTTCAAGCCTGCACCATATGCGCAGTTCCGCGAGTCGGAGCTGGAGCGGCCCAAGCCCAACTACCTGAAAATCCAGATTCAGCCCAACGAGGGCATGTGGTTCGACCTGCAGGCCAAGCGGCCAGGGCCGGAGTTGGTAATGGAAAATGTGGAGCTGGGCTTTGCCTACAAGGACTTCTTCAAGATGACCCCGGCGACCGGTTATGAAACGCTGATCTACGACTGCCTGACCGGTGACCAGACCCTGTTCCAGCGGGCCGACAATATCGAGAACGGCTGGCGAGCGGTGCAGCCGTTCCTCGACGCTTGGGCGCAAGGGGGAGAAGTGCATGAGTACCCGGCCGGTGAAGACGGGCCCGAGGCTGGCAATGAACTGCTGGCCCGGGACAAGCGCGAGTGGCACCGGTTGGGGTGAGAGGTTTGCAAGCCTGTACCGGCCCTTTCGCGGGCTTGCCCGCTCCCACAGGATGGCGCAGGTTCAAGGCCGCTGCTGAACTTGTGGGAGCGGGCAAGCCCGCGAAGAGGCCAGCACAGGCAACCACACTAAGGAGGCCCGATGCCCGCCCACATAGAAGACTACGCCCTGCTAGGCAACTGCCGCAGCGCCGCCCTGGTCAGCCGCGATGGCTCCATTGACTGGCTGTGCCTGCCACGCTTCGACGCCCCCGCCGTATTCGCCGCCCTGCTGGGCAATGAAGAAAACGGCCGCTGGCGCCTGGCCCCTTGCGACCCGGTCGAACACAGCAGCCGCCAGTACCTGGACGATACCCTGGTACTGGAAACCACCTGGGTCACCGCCACCGGCCGCGCCCGGGTACTCGATTTCATGCCACTGGGCGAGGTCAACTCAGTGGTCCGCATCGTCGAAGGTCTCAGTGGCGAAACCAATTTTGAAATGGACCTGGTCATGCGCTTCGACTACGGCCGCAGTGTGCCCTGGGTGGAGCGCCTCGACCCACTGACCCTCAGCGCCGTTGCCGGCCCCGACCGGCTGATCCTCTGCAGCACGGTGCCCCCGCATGCCCTCGACCACCATACCGTTGCGCGCTTTCGCGTCGGCGCGGGTGAGCGCCAGGTCTTCAGCCTGCGCCACCAGGCCTCGCACCTGCCGCTGCACCCCGACTGCGAGATCGACCAGGCCTTTGTCCAAACCGTCGAGCAATGGCAGGCCTTCGCTGCCCGCTGTCCGCAGGTAGGTCCCTATACCCCCTTGGTGCGCCGTTCGTTGCTTACCCTCAAGGCCATGACCTATGCGCCTACCGGCGGCATCGTTGCCGCTGTGACCACCTCGCTGCCCGAGCGCGTGGGTGGGGAGCGTAACTGGGACTACCGCTTCTGCTGGCTGCGCGACGCCACCATGACCTTGCTGGCGTTCATGAACCTCGGCTACTTCGACGAGGCCCAGGCCTGGCGCGAATGGCTGCTGCGCTCGGTGGCCGGTAACCCGGAACAGATGCAGATCATGTACGGCCTGGCCGGCGAGCGCGACTTGCAGGAATACACGTTGCCTTGGCTGGCGGGCTACGAGCATTCGCAACCCGTACGGGTCGGCAACGCCGCATCGCAGCAGGTGCAGTTGGACATCTACGGCGAGCTGGCCGATGCCATGACCCAGGCAATCAAGGGTGGTTTGCCACGCCACCCGCGAAGCGCCGCCATCTCCCGCTTGATCCTGCCCTACGTCGAGCGCATCTGGCGCGAGCCGGACGAAGGCATCTGGGAAGTGCGCGGTGGGCGGCAGCAGTTCGTGCATTCCAAGGTCATGGCCTGGGTGGCGTTTGACCGTGCCGCAGGGCTGGCCGATACCACCGAAGAAGGCCGTGAGCGCGGGCGGCACTACCGCCAGGTGGCGGATGAAATTCACCGCGAAGTCTGCGAGCACGGCCTGGACAGCAGCGGCCAGTTCTTCGTCCAGGCCTATGGCTCGACCGAGATGGACGCCAGCTTGTTGCAGATCGCCCTGACCGGCTTCCTGCCTGCCGAAGACCCGCGCTTCCTGCGTACGCTGGAGCAGGTCGAACAGCGCCTTGTGAAAAACGGCCTGCTGCTGCGCTACGACAGCGACAGTTGCAGCGACGGCCTGACCCCGGGCGAGGGCACCTTCCTGGTGTGTTCGTTCTGGCTGGCCGATGTCTACGTACTGCTGGGCCGCCAGGAACAAGCGCAGGCCATGTACGAACGCCTGACCGGCCTGTGCAACGACCTTGGCCTGCTGGCCGAACAGTACGACCCGGCCGGCAAGCGCATGCTTGGCAACTACCCCCAGGCGTTCAGCCATATCGGCATCATCAACACCGCGCTGAACCTGCACCGGGCACAGTGCCCGGTGCGTGATCGGGCGAGTTGTGGGTAGACAAGCCGCTGTCTCATATTCTTTGTGTGACGCATCGCGTCACATATGATACTTTGCTTAGTGTGATGCATGGGGTCACACTTGATTCGTCTCCCAAATGGATGCGGCGAGTTACCCATGATCATCAGTTTTCGACACAAGGGACTGCGAGTTTTTCATGAAACGGGCAACACCCGAGGGATCCAGGCAGCGCACTCAAAGCGCTTGAAACGGCAACTTCAATTTCTTGAGCGCGCCATGGCTGCGCAGGATCTGGTCGTTCCTGGCTGGCAGCTGCATCCGCTCAAGGGCGCGTTATCGGACTTCTGGTCAGTCAGTGTGTCCGGCAACTGGAGGTTGATCTTTCGCTTCGTGGGTTCCGATGTCGAACTGGTCGATTACCTTGATTACCACTGAGAAGGAGAGCTGATAATGCCTTTGCACAATCCGCCACATCCAGGCGAAACCTTGCGCGAAGATGTGCTGCCAGCGCTTGGCCTGACGGTGAAAGCCTTCGCTGCGCACCTGGGGTTCTCCCGCGAAGCGCTTTCCCGGGTACTGCATGGCCGCGCGGCGATTTCTCCGGACCTGGCCGTGCGTCTTGAGATGGCGGGCATCAGCACCGCTCGTCTCTGGCTGGCCATTCAGGCCGACTACGATATCTGGCAGGCACGCCACCGCCAGCAACCTGTAATCGCCCGGCTGTTTCAAGCCGCCTGATAAAAAACTCTGAAAATACCGGAGTAGACTAGGTCAAACACCATTCGGCACGGAGCACACATGGGCATTCGCGGTAGTGATCGGCAAATCGACAACATCGAGTTCAATGTCAGCGACATCGCACGGAGCAAGGCCTTCTATGGCAGCGTGTTCGGCTGGGCGTTCACCGATTACGGGCCCACCTACACCGAGTTCAGCGATGGTCGCCTGACCGGGGGCTTCACCACGGGTGAGCCGGTGCGCCCAGGTGGGCCGCTGGTCATTTTGTACGCCGACGACCTAGAGGCCACCCAGCAGCGAATCGAGGCCGCGGGGGCGAAAATCAGCCGGGCGACCTTCGCCTTCCCCGGCGGGCGGCGTTTCCATTTCATCGACCCGGACGGCTATGAACTGGCGGTGTGGACGGCTCAAGCCTGATGGCCAACCACAAGATCGAAATCCGCCGGCGCAATATCCAGAAGATCCTGCAGGCGGCAGAAAAGGTGTTCGCCGAGAAAGGCTACGGCGCTACGTCCATGGGCGATATTGCCGAACAGGCCGAGTTACCGCGCTCCAACCTGCATTATTACTTCAGCACCAAGGACGACCTGTTCCGCGCGGTGCTGCAAGACCTGCTGGATGTGTGGAAGCAGGACGCGCTGTGCTTCGAGAACTTCGACGACCCGCGCGTGGTGCTGACCAGTTACATCCGGGCGAAGATGGGGCATTCGCGTTCGCGGCCACTGGGCTCGAAAATCTGGGCCGAAGAGATGCTGCACGGGGCGCCAGTGCTGGGGGTGAGCCTGGATGAAAGCCTGGTGCCCTGGGCACAACTGAAGGAAGCCAAAATCCGCCGCTGGGTGGAGGAGGGGCGCATCCTGCCGGTGGAGCCGTCGGCGTTGCTGTACATGATCTGGGCCTCGACCCAGCACTATGCCGACTTCGGTTACCAGGTGCAGCTGCTCAACGGCGGCGAGGTGCTGTCGGACATGGCATTCGAGAGTGCGGTGCAGACAGTGACCAGTGTGATCTTGCGGGGGATCGGGCTGGAGCCCTGAGTCCGGAAAGGGGGCCGCTGCGCAGCCCTTCGCGGGCACGCCCGCTCCCACAGGTTCTGCGTTGCCCTCATGAGCGGCGCGGTCCCTGTGGGAGCGGGCGTGCCCGCGAAGGGCTGCGCAGCAGCCCCAATGCCTCAACTGGCCTCGCGATAGGGGTTGCGCGGATCCTGCGTCCAGTTCAGGTAAGGCTTGCCGGTATCCTGCGCCTCCATCTCGATGCAGCTTTCCACCGGGCAGGTGATCTGGCACAGGTTGCAGCCCACGCATTCCTCTTCGATCACGCTGTAGGCATGCGTGCCGTCAGGCTTCAGCGTGCTGGCAATGGCCTGGTGCGAAGTGTCTTCGCAGGCAATGTGGCAACGCCCGCAACCAATGCACGCGTCCTGGTCGATATGCGCCACCGACTTATAGTTGATGTCCAGGTACTTCCAGTCGGTGGTATGCCCCACCGCCTGCCCGCGAAATGCTTCGATGTTGACGTGCCCGTGCTGGTCCATCCAGCGCGCCAGGCCATCTTTCATGTCCTCGACAATGCGGAACCCGTGCAGCATCGCCGCCGTGCACACCTGTACGGCACCGCTGCCCAGGGCCATGAACTCCGCCGCATCACGCCAGTTGCCGATGCCGCCAATGCCGCAGATCGGCAAGCCGCGTGTTTGCGGGTCGCGGGCGATTTCCGCCACCATGTTCAGGGCAATCGGTTTCACCGCAGACCCGCAGTAACCACCGTGGGTACTCTGGTCGCCCACGATGGGGTGGGCCACCATGCGGTCCAGGTCGACGCTGGTGATGGAGTTGATGGTATTGATCAACGACACCGCATCGGCCCCGCCCCGGTGCGCGGCACGTGCCGACTGGCGGATGTCGGTGATGTTCGGTGTCAGCTTCACGATCACCGGCAGCGAGCAGTACGTCTTGCACCAGCGGGTAACCAGTTCCACGTATTCCGGCACCTGGCCAACCGCCGCGCCCATGCCGCGTTCCGGCATGCCGTGCGGGCAGCCGAAGTTGAGCTCGATGCCGTCGGCCCCGGTGGCCTCCACCAGCGGCAGGATGAACTTCCACGAGTCCTCCACGCACGGCACCATCAGCGACACGATCAGTGCACGGTCAGGCCAGTCCTTCTTCACCTGGGTGATTTCGCGCAGGTTGATGTCCAGCGAACGGTCGGTGATCAGCTCGATGTTGTTGATGCCCTGTACCTGACGGTTGGCGCCATAGTGCGCCGAGTAGCGCGACGACACGTTGACCGCCGCCGGGTCTTCGCCCAGGGTTTTCCAGACCACGCCACCCCAGCCGGCCTCGAAGGCGCGGACCACGTTGTAGGCTTTGTCGGTGGGCGGCGCAGAAGCCAGCCAGAACGGATTGGGTGCCTTGATGCCGGCAAACACGATAGACAAATCGGCCATTTACGCTGCCTCCACGTTGAGCATGAGTCGGGCATGGATGGCTTCGGCGGCCAGCTTGCCGTGCTGTACGGCCTGGACGGTAAGGTCCTGGCCCAAGGCGGTGCAGTCGCCGCCGGCATACACGCCCGGCAGGCTGGTTTGCAGGGTTTCGTCCACGCGGATGCGCTCACCCTCGCGGGCCAGTTGCGCAGCCACCGGGTCGCCGAGGCTGGCATCGTCGAAGCGTTGGCCGATGGCCTTGAAGATGGCATCGGCGGCCAGCTCGAACGTTTCGCCGATATCACGCAGGCGGCCGTCGGCCAGCTCGGTGCGGGCAAAGCGCATGCCGCGTACCTTGCCGGCGTCATCCAGCAGCACGGCATCGGGGCGCGCCCAGGTGTGCAGGCGGACCTGGTTGGCCTTGGCGATGTCCTGCTCGTGGCCGGTGGCACCCATGTCGGCGTGACCGCGGCGGTACACCAGGTTGACGTCGCGCGCCCCCAGGCGGCTCATCTGCACTGCCATGTCGATGGCCGTGTTGCCGGCGCCGATCACCAGGCAGCGGTCGGCCAGCGGCAGTTGGCCAAGGTCGTCGGCCTGGCGCAGCTCGCGAATGTACGCGGTGGCGGCGAGCAGGCCGGGGGCTTCTTCATCGGGCAGGCCCAGCTGGCGCACGGCATTCAGGCCGAGGCCGAGGAACACCGCGTCGTACTGGTCGCGCAGTTCGCCCAGGCTGAGGTTGCCGCCCAGGCGTTGGCCATGGCGAACCTCGATGCCGCCGATGCCCAGCAGGAACTCCACCTCACGCTGGGCGTAGTCGTCGACCAGCTTGTAGCGGGCGATGCCATATTCGTTGAGGCCGCCAGCCTTTTCGCTGGCCTCGAAAACCACCACGTCATGCCCGTGCATGGCCAGCCGGTGGGCGCAGGACAGCCCGGCAGGGCCGGCGCCGACAACCGCGATGCGCTTGCCGGTGGCGGGTGAGCGCTTGAACGGGTGTTCGGTGAAGTGGGCGTTGTCCAGGGCATAGCGTTGCAGTTGGCCGATCAGTACCGGTGCGCATTCCTGTGCGTTGTTGCGCACGCAGGCCTGCTGGCAGAGGATTTCCGTGGGGCACACGCGGGCGCAGCTGCCGCCAAGGATGTTGGCCGAGAGGATGCGTTCGGCGGCGCCTTGCAGGTTTTCGTCGCTGATGCGGTGGATGAACGAGGGAATGTCGATATCGCTGGGGCACGCGTTCACGCAGGGGGCGTCGTAGCAATACAGGCAGCGTGCGCTTTCCACGGCGGCCTGGCGAGCGGTGAGGGGTGGGGCCAGGTCGCTGAAGCGCTCGGCCAACTGGTCGGCACCGGCCCGGGGGCGCGGCAAGTGGTTCAGGGCGTCGATCACGGTTGTAGCCTCTCTATTTTTTATGGTGCAGGCGACAGGTGTTGCGGTGGGTTCGGGGGCCGCTGCACGGCCCATCGCGACACAAGGCCGCTCCCACAGGGGAACGCGGCTTTTGCTTTTTGTGGGAGCGGCCTTGTGTCGCGATTGGGCCGCACAGCGGCCCCATGGCCTTAACGCTGGACAGGCGTCGGGCGCTGCTGCTCGGCCCGACGCCCCAACACCTCATACACCGACGGATACGCCGGCCGCTCCACATACCGCCCCGCGCCCGCTTCGGCGCGCAGGTCGCCATCGGCCCAGAGCACCTTGCCCTGGCTGATGGTGTGGCTGGGGATGCCGCGCACGGTGCGGCCTTCGAAGATGTTGAAGTCCACACGTTGGTGGTGGGTCTGGGCCGAGATCGTGCGGGTGCCCTGCGGGTCCCACAGCACCAGGTCGGCATCGGCACCAACGCGGATGGCGCCCTTGCGCGGGAACAGGTTGAAGATTTTCGCCGTGTTGGTAGACGTCAGCGCAACGAACTCATGCATCGACAGGCGCCCACTGTTCACCCCTGCATCCCACAGCACCGCCATGCGGTCCTCGATGCCCGCAGTGCCGTTGGGTATGCGGCTGAAGTCGCTGCGCCCCATGGCTTTCTGCTCGGCGCAGAAGCAGCAATGGTCGGTGGCGGTGGTGTGCAGGTTGCCCGATTGCAGGCCACGCCACAGTGCCTCCTGGTGTTCCCGCGGGCGGAACGGCGGGCTCATCACGTAGCCGGCGGCAGTGGCCCAGTCCGGGTCGCGGTAGACGCTGTCGTCCAGTAGCAGGTGGCCGGGCAGGACTTCGCCGTAGACCGGCTGGCCCTTGGCCCGCGCATAGGTGATTTCGTCCAGTGCTTCCCGGCTGGAAATGTGCACGACATACAGCGGCGTGCCAATGGTTTCGGCAATGCGGATGGCGCGGCTGGCCGCTTCACCTTCCACTTGCGAAGGGCGCGAAAGCGGGTGTGCTTCTGGCCCGGTCAGGCCTTGGGCCAGCAGTTTCTTTTGCAGGTGATACACCAGTTCGCCGTTCTCGGCATGCACGGTGGGCACCGCACCCAGTTGCAGGCAGCGCTCGAAGCTGGCCACAAGTGTATCGTCGGCGGCCATGATGGCGTTCTTGTAGGCCATGAAGTGCTTGAAACTGTTCACCCCATGCTTGGCCACCAGTTCGCCCATTTCCTCGGCCACCTGCTCGCTCCACCAGGTGATGGCAACGTGGAAACCGTAGTCGCTGGCGCTTTTCTGTGCCCAGCCGCGCCAGGTGTGGAAGGCCTCCAGCAACGACTGCTGCGGGTTGGGGATGACGAAGTCGATGATCGACGTAGTACCGCCGGCCAGGCCCGCAGCGGTGCCGCTGAAGAAGTCCTCGCTGGCCACGGTGCCCATGAACGGCAATTGCATGTGGGTGTGCGGGTCGATGCCGCCGGGCATCAGGTACTGGCCACTGCCGTCGAGGATCTCGCAGTCGGTCGGGGGTTCAAGGTTTTGCCCGATGGCGCGGATCAGGCCATCGGCACACAGGACATCGGCGGGGTAACTCTCTTCGTGGGTAACCACGGTGGCGCCACGGATCAACAGGGACATGCCGTTTTCCTCGCAGGCTGACCGGTCTCTTGGCCGGTTCTTGGAATTGTCTGGTTCGCAGGGCGGGCAGGGCGGTTAATCCTGTCAGGCCTGACAAGATTCGAGGCTAGATGCTGATCAGGAAATCATCAAGAAAATTTTCCTATAAATTTTGTGGTCATTAACTAGTTGATATTAAAAGACTAATTTTTGAAGACCTGCTGACTACGGGGCTTTCAACGGTTATTGACTGACTTGACAAGATGAAATTCTGGTCAAGATTTCTAAGCACAAATACGCGTGTGTACTCCGGCCATCGAATTAGCCCGATGAGCAAACAACTACAAGAAAGTCTGGAGAAAGGCCCATGCAACAGAGCAGATCGGAAGTGGTCGAGCAGGATGGCCTGTTCGAGCTGGCCGAGGGCAGTGATGTCCTCGACAGCCCGCGCTACAACCACGACATCGCACCGACCAAGGTGCACCAGCGTACCTGGAACAAGTGGCACATCACCGCCCTGTGGGTGGGCATGTCCATCTGCGTACCCACCTACACCCTCGGCGGCGTGCTTACCGCCTACTTCGGCCTCAGCGTCGGGGAAGCGTTGCTGGCGATCCTGCTGGCCAACGTGATCGTGCTGATCCCGCTTACCCTCAACGCCTTCCCCGGCACCAAGTACGGCATCCCGTTCCCGGTGTTGCTGCGTTCGTCGTTCGGCATCCTCGGCTCCAACGTACCGTGCCTGATCCGCGCGGTGGTTGCCTGTGGCTGGTTCGGTATCCAGACCATGTTCGGCGGGCTGGCCATCCACCTGTTCCTGGGCTCGGTGTTCGATGGCTGGAAGGCATTGGGCGGTACCGGCGAGGTGATCGGGTTCATGATTTTCTGGTGCCTGAACCTCTGGGTGGTGCTGCGCGGTGCCGAGTCGATCAAGTGGCTGGAAACGCTGTCAGCACCGTTGTTGGTGGCGGTGGGCGTCGGCCTGCTGTTCTGGGCCTTGCCGCACATGTCGATGACCGAACTGCTGGCCCAGCCACCCAAACGGCCGGAAGGGGCGAGCGTGGTCAGCTACTTCTGCGCAGGGCTTACGGCCATGGTCGGCTTCTGGGCCACGTTGTCGCTGAACATTCCCGACTTCAGCCGTTATGCCCGCAGCCAGAAGGACCAGATTCTCGGGCAGATCTTCGGCCTGCCATTGACCATGTTCCTGTTCGCTTCGCTGGGTGTGGTGCTGACTGCTGCCTCGGCGTCGCTGGTGGGTGAGACGGTATCCGACCCGGTCAGCCTGATCGGCAAGATCCACAGCCCGTTCTGGGTGGCCTTGGCCATGGCGCTGATCGTGATCGCCACGCTGTCGACCAACACCGCAGCGAACATCGTGTCGCCAACCAACGACTTCCAGAACATTGCCCCACGCCTGATCGGGCGCAGCCGGGCGGTGTGGTTGACCGGTTTCATCGGCCTGGCGCTGATGGGCCATGAGTTGTTGAAGAAGCTGGGCTGGATTGTCTCCGACCTGAGCCTGGAGAGCGTGTATTCCAACTGGTTGCTCGGTTACTCCAGCTTGCTCGGGCCGATTGCCGGGATCATGGTGGTGGATTACTTCGTGATCCGTCGGCAGCAGCTGGACCTGGCCGGGTTGTACCGTGATGACGTGTACCCGGCGTGGAACTGGGCCGGTTTTGCTGCATTTGCCTTGCCGGTGGCGCTGACCGTGATGGCCATTGGCAACAGCAGCTTCAGCTGGTTCTACGACTATGGCTGGTTTACCGGTTCGCTGCTGGGCGGCGGGCTGTACTACGTCTTCGCCAATGTGGCGGCTCGCAACCCTGCGCGGCTGGCCAAGCCCTTGCCCTGACACCGCGCCTGCTTCTTCGCGGGCTCGCCCGCTCCCACAGAAATGTGGAGTTCCTGTGGGAGCGGGCATGCCCGCGAAGAGGCCCGCACAGACAACAAGAAAGCCTGAAGGAGAAACCCGTGACTCCAGTTCAAGACATCCTGAAGACCACTGCCCATCACGTCGACAGCAACCGCCTGTGGCAATCGCTGATGGACCTGGCCCGCCTCGGCGCCACCGCCAAGGGGGGTGTGTGCCGCCTGGCCCTGACCGACCTCGACCGCCAGGCCCGCGACCTGTTCGTGCAGTGGTGTGAGGCCGCCGGTTGCACGGTCAGCATCGACGCCGTCGGCAATATCTTCGCACGCCGCCCCGGGCGTAATCCCAAACTGCCGCCGGTAATGACCGGCAGCCATATCGACACCCAGCCCACGGGCGGCAAGTTCGATGGCTGTTTCGGGGTGATGGCCGGGCTGGAGGTGATCCGCACCCTCAACGACCTGGGCGTGGAAACCGAGGCGCCGCTGGAAGTGGTGGTATGGACCAACGAAGAAGGTTCGCGTTTTGCGCCCTGCATGATGGGGTCGGGGGTGTTCGCCGGCAAGTTTACCCTGGCGGAAACCCTGGCCAAGCGTGATGCCCAGGGCGTGAGCGTTGGCGAGGCCTTGAACGCCATCGGTTACGCCGGCCCGCGTGCAGTACTCGGCCATGCGGTGGGTGCGTATTTCGAGGCGCATATCGAGCAGGGGCCGATCCTTGAGGACCAGGCCAAGACCATTGGCGTTGTACTTGGCGCGCTGGGCCAGAAATGGTTCGACCTGACCTTGCGCGGCGTCGAAGCCCACGCCGGCCCGACGCCCATGCACCTGCGCAAGGACGCGCTGGTCGGCGCGGCCGCCGTGGTGGAGGCGGTCAACCGTACCGCCCTCGGCCATCAGCCCCATGCCTGCGGCACGGTAGGTTGCCTGCAAGCCTATCCGGGCTCGCGCAACGTGATCCCAGGCGAGGTGCGCATGACCCTCGACTTCCGCCACCTGGAAGGTGAACAACTGAATGCGATGATTGCCGAGGTGCGCGGGGTGATCGAGGCGACCTGTGCCAGGCACGGCCTGAGCCACGAACTGGTGCCCACGGCAGACTTCCCGGCGCTGTACTTCGACAAAGGCTGTGTCGATGCCGTGCGCGCTTCGGCGCAGGCACTGGGCTTGCCGCACATGGACATCGTCAGCGGCGCGGGGCATGACGCAATTTTCCTTGCCGAACTGGGGCCGGCGGGGATGATATTCGTGCCATGCGAGAACGGCATCAGCCATAACGAGATCGAGAACGCCACGCCCGGTGACCTGGCGGCAGGGTGTGCGGTGTTGCTGCGGGCGATGCTGGCGGCGTCGGAGGCGATTGCCAGCGGCCGGTTGGCGGCGTAGCCAGAGATCGGTGTCGCCTGCATTGGCCCTATCGCCGGCAAGCCAGCTCCCACAGGTACAGTGCCGCCCTCAGGCCCTGTGATACCCCTGTGGGAGCTGGCTTGCCGGCGATCAGGCCGGAACAGGCAGTGAAAGGCTTTCGAGAAACGCCGCAATCTGCCGCCCGCCCCGCAAATGCACCACCGGCACCTGTGGCCCGATCGCCTGGCGGTTCGCCTCGATCCCTGGCCGATAGCCCCGGTCGAACGTCCATACAAACTTCAAAAAGGTCAGAAACGCCCGGTCCAGGCGCTCTGTACACCCCGCCGGCAGGTCCGGCCGTGGCTTGTTCAGCACGCTGCGCAGGATGACCCGCTTCAGGCATGTCAGCCGTGGTGTATCCAGCCAGATAACGAGGTCGGCCCGTGGCAAGCGCAGGTCGAAGGTGCGTCGGCTGTAGTTGCCCTCGCACACCCACGCATCCCCGGCAACCGCATCGCGTACCCGGTTGCGGAAAATGCCGGCATCCGGTTCTACCCAACCCGCCTCCCAGAACAAGGTGTCCAGGTGTATCACCGGCGAGCCCAGGCGGGTGCCAATCTGCCGGGCCAGGGTCGATTTACCGCTGCCGGCGTTGCCCAGAATCACGATACGCTGCATGGCCAAGTCCTTTTGGAAAAACCGGCAATGCTAATTCATTCGGCCGGCTCAAGACAGCCATTGTGCCCCATGTGATAGCGCTTCAGGTCCTGCGCCAGGGTCAGTTGCCCGTGGTAGTGGGCGAGGGCTTCGTCACGTACGTTATCGATATTCGGGCTGCGCCTGGGGTCGTTCTGGTAGCGGGCGCTGAAGTGTGTCAGCACCAGGTTGCGCACGCCCGCCGCTTCGGCAAAGCGCGCCACCGCTGCTGCCGTGCTGTGGCCGAAGGTGAGCCCGGTACGCTCGACCACTGCCTGGGTGAACGTGGCTTCATGCACCAGCACATCCGCGCCTTTGGCGGCATCGGCCAGCAGTTCGGGGTTGTCGTTGTCCCCGCACACCACCACCCGGCGCGGCGGGCGCGAAGGGCGCAAGTAGTCGTTACCGTTCAGCCACTGCCCGCCATGCTGCGCCTTCAGGCCTTTGGCCAGTTGGCCCCATATCGGGCCGCGTGGGATGCCTTCGGCTTCCAGGCGCTGGGTGTCCAGGCGAGGCTCCGGGTTGAGTTCGGTAAATACGAAAGCGACGCTCGGTACCCGGTGTGACAACTGCACGGTGGTCACTTGCAGGGTCTCGCTGCGCCATTCGGCCAGGTCCTCCACGGCCAGCAGGCGAAGCTCGAACGGCAGGAAGGTGTCGCTGGCCGCCAGGCCCTGGCGTACCCACTCATGCAGCGCTGCGGGCAGGACCAGCTCCAGCGGCTGGGTGCGCCCGCTCATGCCGGCGCTGGCCAGCAGGCCGGGCAGGCCAAAGCAGTGATCGCCGTGCACATGGGTGATGAAGATGGCGCGCAGGTCGCGGATCGACAGCGGGGTGTGCAGCAGTTGGTGCTGGGTGCCTTCGCCGCAGTCGACCAGGTACCAGTGGCTGCCACTGGCTTCGATCACGGCTGTGGCGCTGACATTACGCGCCTTGGTCGGCACCCCGGCGGAGGTGCCCAGGAACAGCAGGTCCATGCTCAGGCTCCTAGCTCAACAGCGACAGCTCGTGCAGCAGCGCCTGCAACCCTTGTGGCACCAAGGGGCCTGTCCGCGTGAAGTCGGCGCTGTCGCACCAGCGGGCACGGAACGGGCTGTTGTCAGACTCCTGGCCGTCCAGCCAGTCTTGCTGGTACAGGCTGGCGTCGTCGAAGCGCGCATCGTACACCTGCACAATCTCATGCCCTGGTGTGCCGGCATAGGTAAACAGGCTTTCCAGAGTGCCAAGCAATCGTATATCGCTGATCGGCTGGCCGAGCTCCTCAATGATTTCCCGGGCGATGGCATCGCGGCCCAGTTCACCGAACTCGATACCGCCACCCAGTGGGCGGCATAGCGTCTGCCCTGTGGCCGGGTCGTCGAAGACATTGACCAGGATCCTGCCTTGGTGATGGAACACGCACAGGGCCAGAAAACGGATACGGGGTGCTTGCAGCGGCTGGGTGCTCAACGGGCTCGTTCCTTCGAGGTGATAAAAGGGCGCACACCTTAGCCGGATTGCCGCCCGCCGTCGACGGCCTGCTAGTCTGCCTGCCGCCAGATGAGCTTCCCGGTGTCATAGCCTTGATCCCGTGCAATGGTCAGCAGTTGCTCGCGTTGCTGGTCGGTGACCGCAGGCGTGCGCGACAGCAGCCACAGGTATTCGCGGTTGGGGTGGCCGACCAGCGCCACGCGGTAGTCCTTGTCGTGGTACAGCACCCAGTATTCGCCCTTGGTCAGGCCCGGTGCCAGGCGGCTGAACCAGTTGTCGAAGCGCACCCACAACTTGTCGGTGCTGCCCGGTTGCTGGGCCTCGGCAATGCCCTTGGCTTCATTCCACTGGCCGTCCTTTTCCAGGCAGCGGTTGGTCACGTCTATGCGGCCATCGGTACGCAGGCCATAGTGCGCCTCGGATTGCACGCAGTTGCGCTGGAAGAACATCGGCAGCCGCGCCAGCTCATACCAGGTGCCCTGATAGCGTTGCAGGTCGACCTGCTGGGTACGCGGCGGCGCCGGGTGATCATTGCCGGCGCAGCCAAGCAGGGCCAGGGTGATGCAGGACAGCAGCAGCGGGGTGCGTAGCGCCATGGTGAACCTCCTTGGAACGGATTGGGGGCTTACCTGTGTTTCGATGCGGGCGCGGGGCAAAAGTTGTACGCAATTTCATTCAGTCGAACGAGCCAGTCTGCACCTGGCCGGCGCGCACGTAGCGGGCGATGATCACGCCGGCGGGCGTAACCTGTGAGTGTTGCAGGGTGAAGGCTGCCGCTGCCGCGTCGTCGCCGAACAGGCGCTTGCCGTGGCCCAGTAGCAGCGGGTGAATCAGCAGTTGCAGTTCATCGACCAGGCCGGCGGCCAGCAGTTGCTGCACCAGTTCGGCGCTACCCTGGGTCAGCAGGTCGGCGCCGCCCTGCTGTTTGAGTGTGCGTACCGCCGCAGTGATGTCCGCGCCCAAGGCGTGGCTGTTGTGCCATTCGAGGCTGCCCGGAGTGTGGGTGGCTACATGCTTGGGCACACGGTTGAACAGGTTGGCGATGGAGAAGTCTTCCGAGTTGTCTTTGATGTTTGGCCAGTAACTGGCAAAGATGTCATAGGTGCGTCGGCCCAGCAGCAGCTCGAAAGGCTGGCTGAACAGCGCCTGCATAGCCTGGCCGAAGACTTCCTCGGCGTAGGGTACGATCCAGCCGCCGTAGGTGAAGCCACCGCTGGTGTCTTCCTGCGGGCCGCCGGGGGCTTGCATGACGCCGTCGAGGCTGATGAAGGCCGCTACGATGAGTTTGCGCATGGGGACTCTCCTGTTGGCAGCGCCGGTGGCTGCTTTCAGGGTAGTCGAATGGCAAAAGGCAAAATCGACACTTGGTACAGCGCCTGCGGCGTGGTCATCTGCAACGGAAACGCTTCAGGGTCGGCACGCCTTAGGCAAGGCGTGCAGTCCCGCTTTTGGCACAAGTGCGGTCATCGGGCTGGGTTACCATCCCTGCCATGAACCCCCCACCCACAGGAGTGCCGCCCGTGACCGAATACAGCGCATTCAAGGTCGAACTGACCGACAGTATCGCCCACGTTCAGATCAACCGCCCGGAAAAGGTCAACGCGATGAACGCTGCCTTCTGGGAGGAGATCATCGACATCTTCCAGTGGATCGACGACACCGATGCGGTGCGCGCAGTGGTGATCAGCGGTGCCGGCAAGCATTTTTCTGCCGGTATCGACCTGATGATGCTGGCATCGCTGGCCGGGCAGATGGGCAAGGACGTGGGCCGCAATGCACGCTTCCTGCGCGGTACCATCCAGCGCCTGCAAGCCTCGTTCACGGCCGTGGACAAATGCCGCAAGCCGGTACTGGCTGCGGTGCAGGGCTACTGCATCGGTGGCGCAATCGACCTGGTCTCCGCCTGCGACATGCGCTATTGCAGCAGCGATGCCCAGTTCTCGATCAAGGAAATCGACATGGGCATGGCCGCCGATGTCGGCACACTGCAACGTTTGCCACGTATCATCGGCGACGGCATGATGCGTGAGCTGGCCTTCACCGGGCGTAACGTTGCGGCGGACGAAGCCCTGCGCATCGGCCTGGTCAACCGGGTCTATGATGATCAGGCCGCATTGCTCGACGGGGTCTTTGCCATCGCCCGCGAGATTGCCGCAAAATCGCCGATCGCTGTGGCCGGCACCAAGGAAATGCTCAGCTACATGCGTGACCATCGCATTGACGATGGCCTGGACTACATCGCCACCTGGAACGCCGCGATGCTGCAGTCCGAAGACCTGCGTGTGGCCGTGACGGCGCACATGAGCAAACAGAAACCGACGTTCGCCGACTGATCGGGCCGGGGGACGCGCAGTCAAGGAACCCCCCGACATGTCAGCACGCTGGACTACCGCAGTACTCGATCCGCAGATCACCGGGGGGCTGGCCGTGGCCCGCAGCCCGGAAGGGTTCCTGGTGGACGACAACGGCGCGCTGTTTCCTCGCGACTGGCTCAAGCGCCAGGACCTCGATGTACTGTGCGAGCACGGCATCGGCCATTTCGACGGCCAGCCAGTGTTCCTGCTGGAACTGCGCAGCGCTACCGAGATGCCTGGGTGCAGCTGGCGCGGCCTGCGTACCTTCATGCTCGAAGGTGATTTCGACACCTACAAGGTGCTGGGTTATGCCGCGCAGATCGGCACCTGGGCCCGCGAGCACCGCTTTTGCGGCAACTGCGGGCAGGCCATGGCGCAAATCCGTTGGGAGCGGGCGATGTATTGTCAGCCGTGCGACCTGCGTAGCTACCCGCGGATCTCGCCGAGCATGATCGTGCTGGTCACCCGTGGCGACGAAATCCTGCTGGCGCGCTCGCCGCGCTTCGTCACTGGGGTGTACAGCACCCTGGCAGGCTTTGCCGAGCCGGGCGAGTCGGCCGAGGACTGCCTGGTGCGCGAAGTGCGCGAAGAAGTGGCGGTGGAGGTGCAGAACATCCAGTACGTCGGTAGCCAGTGCTGGCCGTTCCCGCATTCGATGATGCTCGGTTTCCATGCCGAATACGCGGGTGGCGACATTGTCATGCAGCCGGACGAGATCGAGGACGCTCAGTGGTTCAGCGTCCACGATCTGCCGCCGCTGCCGGCCGGGCGGTCGATTGCCCGGTACCTGATCGATTTGTATGTGGCTCGTCGGTTAGGCCTGGCCGAACCAGTGCTGCCACGCTAAGCGCACAGTCAGTGCCAGCACCACGGTGATGAACACAGGGCGAATGAACTTGCTGCCGCCACTGATCGCCGTGCGTGCACCGAAGAAGGCGCCGACCATCACCGACAGGCCCATGCACAGGCCGACGATGTAGTCCACCTGCCCGGAAATGATGAACACCGTCAGCGCCGCGATGTTGCTGACGAAGTTCATGCTGCGCGCCACGCCGCTGGCGCGGACCAGGTCGATGGGGTATAGCAGCAGGGTACTGACCGTCCAGAAGGCCCCGGTGCCAGGGCCGGCCACGCCATCGTAGAAACCCAGGGTGAAGCCTTGCGGCATCTGCCATTTCTTCTTGATCGGTGCATCGGCATCGAGCGGCGCCTTGGGTGTGCCGCCGAACAGCAGGTAGATGCCACAGGCGAAGACTATCACCGGCAGCATCTTGTTCAGCCATTCAGCGGGCATGTAGTGGGCGATGACCGCGCCGAGCAATGCCCCGGCCAAGGTGGCGAACAATGCCGGGCGCCACTGGGCCGGGTGGAACAGTTTGCGCTTGTAGTAGGTGAAACCTGCGGTGGCAGAGCCAAAGGTGGAGCTGAGTTTGTTGGTGCCCAGCACCAGGTGCGGTGGCATGCCAGCGGTGAGCAGGGCCGGGGTGGTGAGCAAGCCGCCGCCACCGGCGATGGCATCGATGAAACCGGCGACGAAGGCGACCAGGGCCAGGACCAGCAGGGTGAGGGGTTCTACGGTAAGTTCGAAGGGCATGGGGTTTTGGCAGGCAGGGAGGCAGCAAAGGGCCGCACTAGAAGGGCGATATGGTAATCCTGGGAGGGGTGTGTTGCCAGTGCCGGCCCTTTCGCGGGCTCGCCCGCTCCCACAGGTACTGCACAAGACTTTGAGTGTGCACGTAACCTGTGGGAGCGGGCGTGCCCGCGAAGAGGCCGGTACAGGCGATCACATCAGCTGCGGATAAACGCCAGCAAATCCGCGTTGATCACATCGGCGTGAGTAGTCGGCATGCCATGCGGGTAGCCCTTGTAGGTCTTCAATGTGCCATTAGGCAGCAACTTCGCCGAGAGCGGCCCCGAGTTCTCGTACGGCACGATCTGGTCATCATCCCCATGCATCACCAATACCGGTTGAGTAATGCTTTTCAAATCTTCAGTGAAATCCGTCTGCGAAAACGCCACGATGCCATCGTAGTGGGCTTTGGCGCTGCCGATCATGCCTTGGCGCCACCAGTTGCCGATGATGCCTTCGCTGGCTTCGACACCGGGGCGGTTGTAGCCGTAGAACGGGCCGGCCGGTACATCCCGGTAGAACTGTGCGCGGTTGTTGGCGACCTGGGCCTGGAAACCATCGAACACCGACTTGGGCAGGCCACCGGGGTTATCGGGTGTTTGCACCATCAGGGGCGGCACGGCAGCGATCAGCACCGCCTTGGCCACTTTGTCCTCGGGGTGGCGGGCTATGTAGCGCACCACTTCACCACCGCCGGTCGAGTGGCCGACATGCACAGCACCTTGGGTGCCCAGGTGGGCAACCACGGCCGCAGTGTCGTCGGCGTAGTGGTCCATGTCGTGGCCATCCCACACCTGGCTGGAACGCCCATGGCCACGGCGGTCGTGGGCGACCACGCGGAAACCCTGGGCGAGGAAGAACAGCATCTGTGCGTCCCAGTCGTCCGCGCTAAGCGGCCAGCCGTGGTGGAAGTGGATGACCGGTGCGTCGCGCGGGCCCCAGTCCTTGTAGAAGATCTGTACGCCGTCCTTCGTGGTTACATAGCTCATGGTCGTGTCTCCTGAGTGCAGGAAGCGAAGGGAGCTATTGAGAATAGGAGGGATTTTGCTGGGTATTGGAGATTGTGGGGTGCGGACTTGCACGGTCCCCTGTGGGAGCGGGCGAGCCCGCGAACACCGGCAAAGCCGGTGCCATCCACCGCGCCGCTTGTTTGGCGGGCATGCCCGCTCCCACAGGGGAATTGTGTCAACTAATCAGACGCGGTCGCGCATGCGGTACCAGGCCTTGGCGGCGGCTTCCAGCGGGGCGGCGAGCAGGTCGCCGCCGGGGAAGCGGCCGTTGTCGATGCCCTGGTACAACTCAAGCAGGTCGTCATCGCCAAGAATGGCATCGCTGACCGCCCGCGCTGCGGCCAGGGTCGGCAGTACGCCATGCCCGGAGAAGCCTTGCAGCCAATAGCGCTGCCCGTCGCGACCGACGTCCGGCGTACGCTGGAGGCTGCAGTCGATATGGCCGCCCCAGGCATACTCGATGGCCACCCCGGCCAGTTGCGGGAACACCCGCTCCAGGTACGGGCGGGTGGCGCGGGCGACATCCTTGGGAATGCCGCCCAGGTAGGTGCAGCCGCCGCCGAACAGCAGGCGGTGGTCTGGGGTAAGGCGGAAGTAGTCGGGCACGAACTGGTTGTCGATCACGCAACTGTTGCGCGGCAGCAGCGAACGGGCGAGGTCGGCGCCCAGTGGTGCGGTGGCCACCTGGTAGGAGCCGACCGGCAACAGGCGCCGCGACAGGCTGCGGTCGAGGCGGTCGATGTAGGCGTTGCAGGCCAGCACCACCACCTGGCAGCGTACTTCGCCCCGGTCGGTACGGGCGACATGGCCGTCGCCAGCCTGTTGATAGCTGAGCACCTGGCTCTGTTCGTAGATGCGCCCGCCCGCAGCCTCGATGGTGCTGGCCAGGCCTTGGGCCAGTTTGAGTGGGTTGAGGTGGGCGCCTTTGGCATCGTAGAGCGCAGCCTGGTAGCGTGGGCTGTCGACCCATTGCGGCAGCTCTTCTCGGCCGATCAGGCGCAGGGCGTCGTAGCCCCATTTGTGTTCAGCCTCTTGCAAGGCTTCTTCAAGCAGTTTCACCCGGCGCGGTAGCACGGCGGTCCATAGGCTGCCCTGCCGGTAATCGACATCGAAGCCGTGGCGCTGGGGGAGCGCGCGCATTTCGTCAGCGGCCCAGCACATGCTGGCCCACAGGCGCCGGGTGCGTTCCACGCCCAAGGCCTTTTCCAGTGGCGGCATGTCGCACGACCAGCCCAGCAGTGCCTGGCCACCATTGCGCCCGGAGGCAGCCCAGGCCACGCGGCTGGCCTCCAGCAGTGTTACGCGCTTGCCGGCCTGGGTAAGCCGCAGGGCGGTATGCAGGCCGCTGAAACCGGCGCCGATGATCAGCACATCGGTGTCGTGGGTGCCTTGCAGGGTAGGGCGCAGGGGGATGTGGGCGGGGTAGGTCTGGGCGTAATAGCTGGCGACGTGCTGGGCGGACTGTTTGAACATGCAGAGGTCTCGTGAAAATTATTTTGATTATTTTCATGAAAACTTAGCAGGTAAATTTCATGCTGCCAATGTGTCAGTCCAATTTGTGGTTTGCCTGGTCGTGATGTATTGCCTGTACAGACCTCTTCGCGGGCATGCCCGCTCCCACAGGTACTGCATAGGCTTCAGGCCTTGTGAAATTCCTGTGGGAGCGGGCGCGCCCGCGAAGAGGCCAGTAAAGGCGATGCAGAATGTTCAGGTTGTCGCTTTTTTTCGGGGCTGACGCGGCTTGCTGGCGGCCGACTTGCTGCCAGCTGTTTTACCTTTCCCGCCACCGCGCCGCTTCTTCTTCCACGGCGGCGCAGCCCCCGCCGCCGGGCCGCTGATGGTCATGCGCATGCCGCTACACCGCTCGACCAGCTTGCCCATCCACGCCGATTGCCGGGCAACGAACTCTTCAAGGCTCATCTCACCACCCTGCACCATGTCCAGCGCCTGCTCCCAGATGGCCGTGGTGCCAGGGTCGGCGATGGCACGGGGCACGGCATCGATCAGGCTGAAGGCCGCTGGCGTGGCCGACAGCGCCTTGCCGTTCTTCACCAGGTAGCCGCGGTCGAGCAGGCCCTGGATGATGCTGGCGCGGGTGGCCTCGGTACCGATGCCGGTGGTTTCCTTGAGCTTCTGCTTCAGGCGTGGGTCGTCCACCAGCTTGGCCACGTTTTTCATGGCCTTGATCAGGTCGCCTTCAGTGAAGGGCTTGGGCGGCTGGGTCCACAAGTCCTTCAATTGCAGGCCTTGCACATTGCAGTCCTGGCCTTCACGCAGCGTTGGCAGCACCTGGGCCGGTGGTGCCTCGCGGCCCTTGGCCGGGGTCAACGCCTCGGGCAGGGCGCGGCGCCAGCCCGGCTCGACAATTTGCTTGCCCACGGCGCGCAGGGCATGGCCGGCACAGTCGAAATCGGCCTGGGTGCGGTCGTACTCATGGTTGGGCAGGAACTGCGCCAGGTAGCGGGCGCGGATCAGGGTATACACCGCCTTGTGCTTGGCCGGCAGGCGCGACGGGTCGCTGGCGGCGGCGGTGGGGATGATGCCGTGGTGGGCGCTGACCTTGGCGTCGTTCCATGCCCGCGAGCGGCGTTGCGGCTCCAGGTAGGGCTGCAGCGGCACCAGGCTGGCATCGGCCCGTTGCAGGGCGGCAAGGATGGCCGGCGCTTCGGCGTGCTGGCTTTGCGGCAGATAACCGCAATCGCTGCGCGGGTAGGTGATCAGCTTGTGGGTTTCGTACAGGGCCTGGGCGATGTCGAGGGTTTCCTGGGCACCGAGGCCGAACTTCTTCGAGCACAGCTCCTGCAGTGTACCCAGATCGAAGGGCAGCGGTGCGGCTTCGCGTACGCGCTCGGTGGCAACCTTGATGGCCCGGGCAGTGCCGGCACTGCCGATGTCGGTGGCGGCTTGTTGTGCCAGGGCCTGGTTCAGGCAACGGCCCTGATCGTCGCAGGCGCCTTCGGGGGCGCGCCATTGGGCGTTGAAGTTTTGGCCGGCATGCTCCAGCTGTACATCGATGGCCCAGAACGGCACCGGCACGAAGTCGGCGATGCTGCGGTCGCGGTCGACCACCAGGCGCAAGGTGGGTGTTTGCACCCGGCCTACCGGCAACACGCCCTGGTAGCCGGATTGGCGCCCCAGCAAGGTGAACAGCCGGCTCATGTTCATGCCGATCAGCCAGTCGGCACGCGAGCGGCCCAGGGCCGAGTGGTACAGGTTGAAGGTTTCGTGGCCCGGCAGCAGGCGTGCCAGGGCCTTGCGGATTGAGGCGTCATCCAGTGCCGACAGCCACAAGCGCTGCACCGGGCCGCGGTAGCGGCAATGTTCCACCAGTTCGCGGGCGATCATTTCGCCTTCGCGGTCGGCATCAGTGGCGATTACCAGCTCCCGCGCTTCGCCGAGCAGGCGCTTGACTGCCTTGAACTGGCTGGCGGTCTTGGGCTTGACCAGCATTTTCCACTTGTCCGGGATGATCGGCAGGTCGGCGAGGTTCCAGCGCTTGTAGCGTTCGTCGTAGCTGTCGGGCGGGGCGGTTTCCAGCAGGTGGCCGATGCACCAGGTTACGCAGACGTCGGTGCCTTGCCAGCAGCCGTCGCCCTTGCGGGTGGCGCCGAGCACTTTGGCGATGTCTTTTGCCTGGGAGGGTTTTTCGCAGAGGAACAGGCGCATGGCCGGGAACGCTTCATCGGGGGGGGATGGGCACTAGGATGCGCAAGCAGGGGCGCGGAGGCAAGCTTTATCTGGATGGATGTACAGGTTTTTGTCAGTAGGCATGTATTCGGCTGTGCCGGCCTCTTCGCGGGCTTGCCCGCTCCCACGGGGACTGCACAGCATTCAATAGCTGTGGGGTCCCTGTGGGAGCGGGCAAGCCCGCGAAGAGGCCGGTACAGGTATCAGGCGCGCGAGTCGCGCACCATGTCCACGTGCGGAATGCCTGCTTCGAGGAACTCTTCGCTGACTACGCGAAAGCCCAGTCGCTCGTAGAACGGGGTGGCGTGTACCTGGGCGCTGAGCATCTGCTGCTTCAGGTCGCGGTTCTGCGCTTCGGCGATCACTGCGTTCATCAGTGCATCACCTACCTTCAGCCCGCGCCAGTCTTTCAGTACCGAAACCCGGCCAATGGTGCCATCAGGCAGCAGGCGGGCGGTGCCGATGGGGTAGTCGCCTTCCAGGGCCAGGAAGTGCACTGCGCTCGGGTCGTCCGAGTCCCACTCCAGCTCAGGTGGCACGTGCTGTTCGGCAATGAACACCGCTTCGCGGATACGGCGGATGTCGGCATTGTCCTTGTGCCAGTCGGCGAGGCGCACACGGATTTTATTCATCGGCGAATCCCAGGCTTCCTTGTTGGACCAGCTGCTGCACTAGCATAAGGCCATCTTCGTCTTCCAGCCACTCTGCCAGGTTGTCGATGTGCAGGGCATCGGCCGCGCACACCAGCTTCAGCAACTCGCGCAGTTTGGCCGGCAGCGGGCAGCTGCGACCGCTGGCGAACAGCATCAGGTCGTCGTTGAGTTCGGACCAGGCCAGGCGTGCGCTCGGGTTGCGGATCAGGATGGCGCCATCTTCCAGGGCTTTTACCAGCTCCTCTTCACTCAGCACTTCGCCGGCAACCTGCTCCGGGTAGCGCGGCTCGGTCATGAACTGGCCGAACCAGGTCAGCAGCAGGTCCTTGTCGTTCATGTGCTTGTCGAGCAGCGCCTTGAGGCGGTCCAGGGCGTCGTGCTGGATCTGGTGCGGGTCACTTACCGGCTGGGCGTCGGCGTCGCTGTAGCGCTCTTCGTCGGGCAGGAATTGGCCCAGGAAGTCGGTGAAGTGGGTCAGCACTTCGGCGGCGCTAGGGGCGCGGAAGCCGACCGAGTAGGTCAGGCAGTCGTCCACGGCCACGCCGTAGTGGGCCAGGCGCGGTGGCAGGTAGAGCATGTCGCCCGGTTCCAGGGTCCACTCGCCGCTCTGTTCGAACTCAGCCAGGATACGCAGGTCGGCGTGTTCCAGCAGCGGGCTGTCGCTGTCGCACATCTGGCCGATCTTCCAGTTGCGCTCGCCGTGGCCTTGCAGCAGGAACACGTCGTAGTTGTCGAAGTGCGGGCCAACGCTGCCACCCGGGGCGGCATAGCTGATCATCACGTCATCGATACGCCAGCTGGGCAGGAAGCGGAAGTTTTCCAGCAGCTCTGCCACCTCTGGGACGAACTGGTCCACGGCTTGCACCAGCAGGGTCCAGTCCTTTTCAGGCAGTTCGCCGAAGGTGTCTTCGTTGAACGGGCCGCGGCGCAGCTCCCATGGGTGGGCGCCGTGCTCCAGCACGATACGCGACTCGACTTCTTCTTCCAGGGCCAGGCCGGCCAGTTCGTCGGGGTCGATCGGGCTGATGAAGTCCGGGAAGGCCTGGCGCACCAGCAGCGGCTTCTTCTGCCAGTAGTCGCGCATGAATTCGCGGGCCGAGATGCCGCCGAGCAGCTGCAGTGGAGTATCAGGATTCATGTTCAACCTATTGAAAAAACGTAATTTTCGTACGGGAATAAAAACGCCCGGCCAGGCCGGGCGTTGTACGCGACGGTCAGCTTAGATGCGTTTGGCCTGCGCTGCCGCGTTACCGATGTAGGTAGCGGGGGTCAGCTGCTTGAGCTCGGCCTTGGCGTCGGCTGGCATGTCCAGGCCGTCGATGAAGGTCAGCAGCGCGTCCGGGGTGATGCCCTTGCCACGGGTCAGCTCTTTGAGCTTCTCGTAGGGGTTTTCGATGTTGAAGCGGCGCATTACAGTCTGGATTGGCTCGGCCAGTACTTCCCAGCAAGCGTCCAGGTCGGCGGCGATGCGGGCTTCGTTGACTTCCAGCTTGCCGATGCCTTTCAGGCTGGCTTCGTAGGCGATGACGCTGTGGGCAAAGCCCACGCCCAGGTTGCGCAGCACGGTGGAGTCGGTCAGGTCACGCTGCCAGCGCGAGATCGGCAGCTTGCTGGCCAGGTGCTGGAACAGCGCGTTGGCGATACCCAGGTTGCCTTCGGAGTTTTCGAAGTCGATCGGGTTGACCTTGTGCGGCATGGTCGACGAGCCGATTTCGCCGGCAACGGTCTTCTGCTTGAAGTAGCCCAACGAGATGTAGCCCCACACATCACGGTCGAAGTCGATCAGGATGGTGTTGAAGCGGGCGATGGCGTCGAACAGCTCGGCGATGTAGTCGTGCGGCTCGATCTGGGTGGTGTACGGGTTGAACTGCAGGCCCAGTTCGTCTTCGATGAAGGCGCGGGCGTTGGCTTCCCAGTCGATTTGCGAGTAAGCCGACAGGTGAGCGTTGTAGTTGCCCACGGCGCCGTTGATCTTGCCCAGCAGCGGTACGGCGGCAACCTGGGCGATCTGGCGCTCCAGGCGGTACACGACGTTGGCCAGTTCCTTGCCCAGGGTGGTCGGCGAGGCCGGCTGGCCGTGGGTGCGCGACAGCATCGGCACGTCGGCGTGGGCGTGGGCCAGGGCGCGGATGGCGTCGGCGATCTGGCGCATCAGCGGCAGCAGCACGTCGTCACGACCGGCGCGCAGCATCAGGGCGTGGGACAGGTTGTTGATGTCCTCGCTGGTGCAGGCGAAGTGGATGAACTCGCTGACCTTGGCCAGCTCAGGCAGCTGGGCGGCCTGCTCCTTGAGGAGGTATTCGATCGCCTTGACGTCGTGGTTGGTGGTGCGCTCGATTTCCTTGACGCGCTCGGCGTGCTCCAGCTTGAAATCGGTGGCCAGGGTGTCCAGCAGGGCATTGGCTTCGGCGGAGAACGCCGGCACTTCGCCGATCTGCGGGTGAGCGGCCAGGCGCTGCAACCAGCGCACTTCGACCAGGGCGCGGAAACGGATCAGGCCGAATTCGCTGAAGATGGGGCGCAAGGCCTGGGTTTTGCCGGCATAACGGCCGTCTACAGGGGAAACCGCAGTGAGCGAAGAAAGCTGCATGGGGTGTTCTCGGACAGTCAGGCTTTTGGAAGGGCGCATATCATACATGAAATTTGCGCCCGAGTCGGGTGGCTGACCAAAGGTCGGGCCAATTTGAATCTGCTGCCAGACCCTGTGGGAGCGGGCGCGCCCGCGAACACCGGCGTAGCCGGTGCCATCCACCGAGTCGCCTGCTTCGCGGGCACGCCCGCTCCCACAAAGCGCCAGCTCAGCCCTTCAGTTGGGGCTGCGCATCATGTCGTACAGTTCGTTCAGCAGCTTGCGCCGGCTGAATACCAGCTGCCAGCGGTGCCCGCCCAGCTGGCGCCACAGGCGCGCGGCGCGGATACCGGCCAGCAGCAGGGCGCGGATCTTCGAGGCGTTGTTGGGTTGCTGCAGGAAGCGCATGTCGCCGTGCACCTGAATACGCTGGCGCAAAGTGCTGAGCGTGTCCTGGTACAAGGCTCCACTGGAAGCAATGACGTTTTCATGAACCAGGCCAAAATGGTCAGCCTGGGACTGGATTTGCGGCAGGCGGTTGCCGATGGTGTCGAGCAGGTCGCCACGCTTGTTCAGCTGGCGCTCCAGGCCGAGCATCGACAGGGCATAGCGCAGTGGCTCGCGTTGCAGGCTGCTGGGGTCGCGCTCCAGGGCGCCGACCAGCGCGCGGTAGCCGTCACGCAGGTTCAGGTCGTCACCGCCGAACACCTCAAGGGTGTCCTTGGGGTCACGCACCAGCAGGCTGCCAAGCATGCAGCCAATGTTGGCCTCGCTGGCCTGGCCGGTGCGGGCGATGCGGTCGACCAGCACGGCAGCCTGGAATACCCCGCCCAGCGCAATCAGCTGCTCCTGCAGGTTGCTCATGCGCGGGGGCTCCACGGCTCGGCAGCTTCGATCACGCCGCCGCCCAGGCACACTTCACCGTCGTAGAACACCACCGACTGGCCCGGGGTGACGGCGCGCTGCGGCTCGTCGAACACGGCGCGGTAGCCGGTTTCGGTGAGTTCCAGGGTGCACTGCTGGTCGCTCTGGCGGTAGCGCACCTTGGCCGTCAGCTGGCGCGGGCTGCTGAGGTCTATCGGGTTGACCCAGAAGATTTCCGAGGCGAGCAGGGCGCGGGAGAACAGCCATGGGTGTTCGTTGCCCTGGCCAACCACCAGCACGTTGCGGGTGAGGTCTTTGTGCAGCACGTACCACGGCTCGTCACCGGCATCCTTCAGGCCGCCGATGCCCAGCCCCTGGCGCTGGCCGATGGTGTGGTACATCAGCCCATGGTGGCGGCCGATCACTTCACCCTCGGTGGTTTCGATGTTGCCCGGCTGGGCTGGCAGGTACTGCTTGAGGAAGTCGCTGAAGCGGCGCTCGCCAATGAAGCAGATGCCGGTGGAGTCCTTCTTCTTGGCGGTGGCCAGGCCGTGCTTTTCGGCGATGGCACGTACTTCGGGTTTTTCCAGCTCGCCGACCGGGAACAGCGTGCGGGCGATTTCCTTGCCGCCGACGGCGTGCAGGAAGTAGCTCTGGTCCTTGTTCGGGTCCAGGCCCTTGAGCAGTTCGGTCAGTTCGCCGGTGTCGCGGCGGCGCACGTAGTGGCCGGTGGCGATCAGGTCGGCACCCAGCGACAGGGCGTAGTCGAGGAACGCCTTGAACTTGATTTCGCGGTTGCAGAGGATGTCGGGGTTGGGGGTTCGGCCGGCCTTGTACTCTTCAAGGAAATGCTCGAACACGTTGTCCCAGTATTCGGCGGCGAAGTTGGCGGTGTGCAGCTTGATGCCGATGCGGTCGCACACGGCCTGGGCGTCGGCCAGGTCTTCGCGGGCGGTGCAGTATTCGGTGCCGTCGTCTTCTTCCCAGTTCTTCATGAACAGCCCTTCCACCTGGTAGCCCTGCTCCATGAGCAGAAGGGCGGAGACGGAAGAGTCCACGCCGCCGGACATGCCGACGATGACGCGGGTCTTGGCGGGGTCTTTGAGTGCTGGGCTGGTCATGGGTACCGGTGTGTATCAGAGGGGAAAAACGCCGAGTTTATCAAACCCGTGGCGTTGCGTCAGTCGCGTAGCAGTTCGAGGCTGTGCAAGGGGCCTTTGAGGTAGTCGTCGAGGCAGCGCGGCACCAGCTCGCTGCGCCAGCGGGCGGGGTCGGCGAGCAGTTCGTCGCGGGTCAGCCACACGGCGCGGACGATGTCGCTGTCCAGGGCCAGGTCGGCGTGGTGGCGTACGGGGCGGGCGGCGAAGCAGATGCGCTGGTAGGTCACGCCGTTGCTGGGGGCGGTGTACAGGTAGATGCCGACCACACCGGTGAGCTCGACTTCCCAGGCGGTTTCTTCCAGGGTTTCGCGCAGGGCGGCCTGGGGCAAGGTTTCATTGGGTTCGAGGTGGCCGGCGGGTTGGTTGAACACGTGCTGGTTGGCTTTGAACTCTTCGACGAAGAGGAACTTGCCATCGTGTTCGACGATGGTGGCGACGGTGATGTGGGGTTGCCAGGTCATTCGCGGTTTCCTTTCAGATTGTCGGGACCGCTTTGCGGTCCTTCGCGGGCTTGCCCGCTCCCACAGGTGCAGTGCAGGCCTTGCAGGCAGCACCTTTCCTGTGGGAGCGGGCAAGCCCGCGAAGGGCTGCACAGCAGCCCCAAACTCCAGAAAGCACAAACCCCGGTGCGTGGCCGGGGTTTGGGCTGTTACTTCAAGCGAACCTTACAGGGCAGCAATGGCGCTGTTCAGGGTCTGGCTTGGGCGCATCACCTTGGCGGTCAGCTCGGCATCCGGGGCGTAGTAGCCACCGATGTCGGCCGGCTTGCCCTGAACGGCGTTGAGCTCGGCGACGATGGTCTCCTCGTTCTCGGTCAGGGTTTTTGCCAGTGGGGCGAAGCGAGCCTGCAGGGCAGCGTCGTCAGCCTGGGCAGCCAGGGCCTGGGCCCAGTACAGGGTCAGGTAGAAGTGGCTGCCGCGGTTGTCGATACCGCCGACTTTGCGCGAAGGCGACTTGTTGGTGTCGAGGAACTTGCCGGTGGCCTGGTCCAGGGTGTTGGCCAGTACCTTGGCGCGCGGGTTGTCGTAGGTGTTGCCCAGGTGCTCCAGGGAAGCAGCCAGGGCCAGGAATTCACCCAGCGAGTCCCAACGCAGGAAGTTCTCTTCAACCAGCTGCTGCACGTGCTTCGGTGCCGAACCGCCGGCGCCGGTTTCGAACAGGCCACCGCCGTTCATCAGCGGCACGATCGACAGCATCTTGGCGCTGGTGCCCAGTTCCATGATCGGGAACAGGTCGGTCAGGTAGTCGCGCAGCACGTTGCCGGTCACCGAGATGGTGTCCTTGCCTTCGCGGATGCGGGCCAGGGAGAACTTGATGGCGTCGACCGGGGCCAGAACACGGATGTCCAGGCCGGCAGTGTCGTGATCCTTCAGGTACTTCTGTACCTTCTCGATCATCACGCCGTCGTGGGCGCGGGCCGGGTCCAGCCAGAACACCGCCGGGGTGTTGCTCAGGCGGGCACGGTTGACGGCCAGCTTGACCCAGTCCTGGATCGGCGCGTCTTTGGTCTGGCACATGCGGAAGATGTCACCGGCTTCGACGTTCTGCTCCAGCACGACGTTGCCCTTGCCATCGACCACGCGTACCACGCCGTCGGCCTTGATCTGGAAGGTCTTGTCGTGGGAACCGTACTCTTCGGCCTTTTGTGCCATCAGGCCAACGTTCGGTACGCTGCCCATGGTGGTCGGGTCGAAGGCGCCGTGTTGCTTGCAGTCTTCGATGGTGGCCTGGTAGATGCCGGCGTAGCAGCGGTCCGGGATCACGGCCTTGGCGTCTTGCAGTTCGCCAGCGGTGTTCCACATCTTGCCCGAGTCACGGATCATGGCCGGCATCGAGGCGTCGACGATGACGTCGCTCGGCACGTGCAGGTTGGTGATGCCTTTGTCGGAGTTGACCATGGCCAGGGCTGGACGCTGGGCGTACAGGGCCTGGATGTCGGCTTCGATCTCGGCCTGCTTGTCGGCTGGCAGGTCCTTGATGCGGGCGTACAGGTCGCCGATGCCGTTGTTGGCGTTGAAGCCTACGTCTGCCAGGGCTGCGGCGTGCTTGGCCAGCACGTCGTTGTAGAACTCTTCGACGATCACGCCGAACATGATCGGGTCGGAAACCTTCATCATGGTGGCTTTCAGGTGCACCGACAGCAGCACGCCGGAGGCCTTGGCATCGGCGATCTGCTCGGCGATGAAGGCTTTCAGGGCCTTGCGGCTCATGGTGGCGCAGTCGATGATTTCGGCGGCCTTGACGGCGGTCTTTTCTTTCAGGACGGTGGTGTTGCCGTCTTTGGCAACCAGCTCGATGCGCAGGCTGTCGTCAGCTTCGATCAGTGCGGCTTTCTCGCTGCCGTAGAAGTCGCCCTGGGTCATGTGGGCAACGTGCGACTTGGAGTCGGCGGCCCAGGCGCCCATCTTGTGCGGGTGCTTGCGGGCGTAGTTCTTCACCGACAGCGGTGCGCGGCGGTCGGAGTTGCCTTCGCGCAGTACCGGGTTCACGGCCGAACCCTTGATGCGGTCGTAGCGGGCGCGGGACTCTTTTTCTTCCGCGGTGGCCGGATCGTCGGCGTAGTCAGGGATGTTGAAGCCCTTGCCTTGCAGTTCCTTGATCGCGGCCTTGAGCTGCGGTACCGAGGCGCTGATGTTCGGCAGCTTGATGATGTTGGCTTCAGGGGTGGTAGCCAGTTGGCCCAGTTCCGCCAGGTGATCGCCTACTTGCTTCTCTGCGCCCAGTTGCTCCGGGAAGGCGGCAAGGATACGGCCGGCCAGGGAGATGTCGCGGGTTTCGACGGCGATGTCAGCCGAAGCGGTGAACGCTTCGATGATCGGCAGCAGCGAGTAGGTGGCGAGGGCGGGGGCTTCGTCGGTGAAGGTATAGATGATCTTGGAACGGGTGGGCATGCGGGTTAACTCTCTGTGTGCTGAGCGTGCTCGAGTCTCGTGGTGCGCAGGGTAGGCGCATCGCCCTGGCAACGCCATGAGCGGAAAGTCGAGAGGCTGCGAGCGGTGATGGTGGATGCATCAGTCGAGCGTCAAGTGCTGGGGTGCGGTAACAACCCAGGCTTTACGGCCATTCATGGCCTAGGGCGGTCCGCATTTTCCTGGGATTCGCCCCGATGACCCTTCGGTCGCGGCGGAGTATACCAAACCATTCGGGCTAATCAGCAAGGCCAAGTGATATCGGCCCATTTATAAGACCAAAGACGTAGCGGCAATGTGGCGGGTTGTCGCATGCCTTGCAGGTCGGCAGATGTGGTTTAGGCTCATTGCATCGCATGATTTCCAAACCACACCCGAAAGCGGAGTAGTGCAAGCATGGGATACCAGAAAATCAAGGTTCCGACCGACGGCACCAAGATCACCGTCAATGCAGACCATTCGCTCAATGTGCCTGATAACCCCATCATTCCTTATATTGAAGGCGACGGGATCGGTGTCGATGTCTCGCCAGTGATGATCAAGGTGGTCGACGCCGCCGTGCAGAAAGCCTACGGCGGCAAGCGCAAGATCGCCTGGATGGAAGTGTATGCCGGCGAAAAAGCCACCCAGGTGTACGACCAGGACACCTGGCTACCCCAGGAAACCCTCGATGCCGTGCGCGATTACGTGGTGTCGATCAAGGGCCCGCTGACCACGCCGGTGGGTGGGGGTATCCGTTCGCTCAACGTGGCCTTGCGCCAGCAGTTGGACCTGTACGTGTGCCTGCGCCCGGTGCTGTGGTTCCAGGGCGTACCCAGCCCGGTGAAAAAGCCCGGCGACGTCGACATGGTGATCTTCCGCGAGAACTCCGAAGACATCTATGCCGGTATCGAATGGAAGGCCGGCTCGCCCGAGGCCAACAAGGTGATCAAGTTCCTCAAGGAGGAAATGGGGGTCACCAAGATCCGCTTCGACCAGGACTGCGGCATTGGCGTGAAGCCCGTTTCGAAAGAGGGCACCAAGCGCCTGGTGCGCAAGGCCCTGCAATACGTGGTGGACAACGACCGCGAGTCGCTGACCCTGGTGCACAAGGGTAACATCATGAAGTTCACCGAAGGGGCCTTCAAGGACTGGGGCTACGAAGTGGCCCGGGATGAGTTCGGTGCCGAACTGCTCGACGGCGGCCCGTGGATGAAGTTCAAGAACCCCAAGACCGGCCGCGAGGTCATCGTCAAGGACGCCATCGCCGACGCCATGCTGCAACAAATCCTGCTGCGCCCGGCCGAATACGACGTGATCGCCACCCTCAACCTCAACGGTGACTACCTGTCCGACGCCCTGGCGGCGGAAGTGGGCGGTATCGGCATTGCGCCGGGCGCCAACCTGTCCGACACCGTGGCCATGTTCGAGGCCACCCACGGCACTGCGCCCAAGTATGCAGGGCAGGACAAGGTCAACCCGGGCTCGGTGATTCTCTCGGCAGAAATGATGCTGCGGCACATGGGGTGGGCCGAGGCGGCCGACCTGATCATCAAGGGCACCAACGGTGCAATTGGGGCCAAGACCGTGACCTACGACTTCGAGCGGCTGATGGACGGCGCCACGCTGGTGGGCAGCTCAGGCTTTGGTGATGCAATGATCAAGCATATGTAAGGCAATATAAAACCGGCCGCCTCGTTAAAGAGGCGGCCGATTTTTTCGTATACCGGCAGGCAGCAGAGGATCAGGCCTTCACGGTTTCGCTATGGGACTCACTTAAGGTTCTGGCGGTTTCTGCTGCTGCCGCGGCGGCATCCTTGATTTCGACCGCGTGCAAGCCTTTGGGGCCCTGGACGATGTCGAACACCACAGCCTGGCCAGCCTTGAGGGTTTTGTATCCGTCCATCCGGATGGCCGAGTAATGGGCGAACAGGTCATCGGATTTACCTTCCTCGTTGATGAATCCGTAGCCCTTGGCATTGTTGAACCACTTGACTTTACCGCTTGTCATCCCTACGTCCCTCTGCAAAGGACTCCATCACTGGAGTATCATCCACTTCATCCGCATACGAACCTTGCGAAAAATCTGGTTGACTGCGCGGATCTTTATCGACCACGGTGGGTTCTTATTGGTTGTAACACCGTTTTGCCGATAGTCAAGGTCGCCCGGCGCCTGCGCTGGCGGTGGCCTGTGCGGTCAACCCACTACTTTAACCTGACGCTCATGATGAAATTCTTTCCATGCATGCACCTAGTGAGATTCGACTAACATTCAATCAGGATCGCCCGCAATCGAATGAGGACGACGGCTCAGGTCTTGCAGTTCAGGAAGCCAAGCCGATCCTGCAGGCGCCACCGATGTACAAGGTGGTTTTGTTCAACGATGACTACACGCCAATGGATTTCGTCGTCGAAGTGCTCGAGACGTTCTTCAATCTGAACCGCGAGCTGGCGACCAAGATCATGCTGACCGTCCATACCGAGGGGCGGGCAGTGTGCGGATTGTTTACCCGTGACATCGCCGAAACAAAGGCTATGCAGGTCAACCAATACGCCAGGGAAAGCCAGCATCCGCTACTCTGTGAAATCGAGAAGGACGGTTAATCGCCGACCACTTGGGTATGAGGTGAAGCTATGTTAAACCGCGAGCTCGAAGTCACCCTCAATCTGGCCTTCAAGGAGGCTCGTTCGAAGCGTCATGAGTTCATGACCGTCGAACATCTGCTGTTGGCACTCCTTGACAATGAGGCTGCCGCGACCGTTCTGCGCGCCTGTGGCGCCAATCTCGACAAGCTCAAGCACGACCTGCAAGAGTTCATCGATTCCACCACGCCGTTGATCCCTGTCAACGACGAAGACCGTGAAACCCAGCCAACCCTGGGCTTCCAGCGTGTGCTGCAGCGTGCCGTGTTCCACGTGCAAAGCTCTGGCAAGCGCGAAGTGACCGGCGCCAACGTGCTGGTGGCGATCTTCAGCGAACAGGAAAGCCAGGCCGTGTTCCTGCTCAAGCAGCAGAGCGTGGCCCGTATCGACGTGGTCAACTACATCGCCCATGGCATCTCCAAGGTGCCGGGGCATGGTTCGCAATCTGAAAGCGACCAGGACATGCAGGACGAAGAGGGTGGCGAAACCTCCTCTTCGAGCAACCCGCTGGACGCCTATGCCAGCAACCTGAACGAGCTGGCCCGTGCTGGCCGTATCGACCCGCTGGTGGGTCGCGAGCAGGAAGTGGAGCGCGTGGCGCAGATCCTGGCGCGCCGGCGCAAGAACAACCCGTTGCTGGTGGGTGAGGCGGGGGTCGGCAAGACGGCCATCGCCGAAGGCCTGGCCAAGCGCATTGTCGATGGCCAGGTGCCCGACCTGCTGGCACAAAGCGTGGTGTACTCGCTCGACCTGGGCGCGCTTCTGGCCGGTACCAAATACCGTGGCGACTTCGAGAAGCGCTTCAAGGCGCTGCTCGGCGAACTGCGCAAGCGCCCGCAGGCGATCCTGTTCATCGACGAAATCCACACCATCATCGGTGCCGGTGCGGCGTCGGGCGGGGTGATGGATGCCTCCAACCTGCTCAAGCCGTTGCTGTCGTCGGGGGAGATCCGTTGCATCGGCTCCACCACGTTCCAGGAGTTCCGCGGCATCTTCGAGAAGGACCGTGCCCTGGCGCGGCGCTTCCAGAAGGTGGATGTCAGTGAGCCGTCGGTCGAAGACACCGTGGGCATCCTGCGCGGGCTGAAAGGGCGTTTCGAGAGCCACCACAACATCGAGTACAGCGACGAAGCCCTGCGCGCCGCTGCCGAACTGGCTTCGCGCTACATCAATGACCGGCACATGCCGGACAAAGCCATCGATGTGATCGACGAAGCGGGCGCCTACCAACGCCTGCAGCCAGAGGCCAACCGCGTCAAGCGTATCGACGTGCCGCAAGTCGAAGACATCGTCGCCAAGATCGCGCGGATTCCGCCGAAACACGTCACCAGTTCCGACAAGGAGCTGCTGCGTAACCTTGAGCGTGACCTGAAGCTGACCGTATTCGGTCAGGACCAGGCCATCGACTCGCTGTCCACTGCCATCAAGCTGTCCCGTGCTGGCCTGAAGTCGCCAGACAAACCTGTCGGTTCGTTCCTGTTCGCCGGCCCTACCGGCGTCGGCAAGACCGAAGCGGCGCGGCAGCTGGCCAAGGCGCTGGGCGTGGAACTGGTGCGGTTCGACATGTCCGAGTACATGGAGCGCCACACCGTGTCGCGCCTGATCGGTGCGCCTCCTGGTTATGTCGGTTTCGACCAGGGTGGCTTGCTGACCGAGGCAATTACCAAGCAACCGCACTGCGTATTGCTGCTTGACGAAATCGAGAAGGCCCACCCGGAAGTCTTCAACCTGCTGCTGCAGGTGATGGACCACGGTACCCTGACCGACAACAACGGGCGCAAGGCCGACTTCCGTAACGTGATCCTGATCATGACCACCAACGCTGGCGCGGAAACCGCGGCGCGGGCCTCGATCGGCTTCACTCATCAGGACCATGCGTCCGATGCCATGGAAGTTATCCGCAAGAGCTTCACGCCAGAGTTCCGTAACCGCCTGGATACCATCATCCAGTTCGGCCGCCTGAGCACCGAGACGATCAAGAGCATCGTCGACAAGTTCCTTATCGAACTGCAGGCGCAGCTGGAAGACAAGCGGGTACTGCTGGAGGTCAGCGATGATGCACGCGGCTGGCTGGCGGTGGCGGGCTATGACGCACAGATGGGTGCGCGGCCAATGGCGCGGCTGATCCAGGACAAGATCAAGCGGCCGCTGGCCGAGGAGATCCTGTTTGGTGAACTGGCCGAGCATGGCGGTGTGGTGCACATCGACCTGCGCGATGGCGAACTGGTGTTCGACTTCGAGACCACGGCCGAGGTTGCGTGATATTGGGGCCGCTTTGCGGCCCTTCGCGGGCACGCCCGCTCCCACAGGTAATAGCTAACCCCTGTGGGAGCGGGCGTGCCCGCGAAGGGCTGCAACGCAGCCCCCTACAATCTTGAAGGCACAAAAAAGCCCGGCACATGGCCGGGCTTTTTCATGGCTTGAGCTTAGCGCGCACGGTAAGTGATGCGGCCCTTGCTCAGGTCGTACGGCGTCAGTTCGACGCGGACCTTGTCGCCAGTGAGAATACGGATGTAGTTTTTGCGCATCTTTCCGGAGATGTGCGCGGTTACGACGTGCCCGTTTTCCAACTCCACGCGGAACATGGTGTTGGGCAGGGTGTCGACGACAGTACCTTCCATTTCGAAGCTGTCTTCTTTCGACATGCAGTAGAACCCTCGGATCCAGTGTTGGCCCGACGCATAACCGCACCGGGCAAAAAAGTGGCGTGGATTATGCCGGAAAAGTGTGTGTCAAGCCAAGGCTTTCAGTTGAGGGTGACCCAGCGCTGGTTAATCAGCAGCTCGATTGGCCGATACTGCGTCTTGTAATTCATTTTTTTGCAGTTCTTGATCCAGTAACCCAGGTAAACCGCCTCCAGCTCCTGGCGCAGGGCTTCCGTGATTTGCCACAGGATGGCAAAGCGGCCAAGGCTGCGCCGCTCTTCGTCCGGCTCATAGAAGGTGTACACCGCCGACATGCCGTTGGGCAGCAGGTCGCACACCGCCACCGCCATCAGCCGGCCCTCCAGGCGGAACTCGTAAAACCAGCAGAACGGCAGGTCGCGCACCAGGAAGGTGGAAAACTGGTCGCGGCTGGGCGGGTACATGTCACCGTCGGCGTGGCGCGTTTCGATATAGCGCCGGTACAGGTCGAAGTACTCTTCCTTGAACGTTGGGCGTGCTGCCGTCACGGTCAGGTCGGCGTTGCGCTTCAGAATGCGCCGTTGCTGGCGGTTGGGGATAAAACGCGCCACCGGGATGCGGGCCGGCACGCAGGCATTGCAGTTCTGGCAATGAGGCCGGTACAGGTGGTCGCCACTGCGCCGGAAGCCCATTTCCGACAGGTCGGCGTACACGTTCACGTCCATCGGCTGGCTGGGGTCGAGGAACAGTGTGGTTGCCTGTTCCTCGGGCAGGTAGCTGCAGGAGTGGGGCTGAGTGGCATAGAACTTCAACCGCGCCAACTCTGTCATGATCAACCCCTTCGGTGAGACTTTGTTTTAAGTGTAAGCCAGCTACGGAAACTCGCCTAGGCAACCCATGTGGCGCTGTTGGGCTGGTCGAGGTGGCGTGCCAGGTAGCCGGCGAACTCGGCGCGGCTGATGGCGTGGGCGCCCAGGCTGTGCAGGTGGTTGGTCGGCATCTGGCAGTCGATCAGCACGAAACCGGCCTGGCGCAGGTGGTTGACCAGGGTCACGAAGCCAACCTTGGAAGCGTTGTCGGCGCGGCTGAACATCGATTCGCCGAAGAACAGCTGGCCCATGGCCAGGCCGTACAGGCCGCCGACCAGCTCACCGTCCTGGCGTACCTCCACCGAATGGGCGATGCCGCGCCGGTGCAGTTCGCAGTAGGCATTGCGCATGGTGTCGGTGATCCACGTGCCGTCGGCATAGTCGCGAGGCGCGGCGCAGGCGGCGATCACGGCAGGGAAGTCGGTGTCGAAGCTGACCTGATAGCGGCCCTGGCGCATCAGCTTGGCCAGCGAACGCGACACGTGCAGTTGGTCTGGCAGCAGCACGGTACGCGGGTCGGGTGACCACCACAGGATCGGTTGGCCGTCCTGGTACCAGGGGAAGCAACCGTGGCGATAGGCCTGCACCAGGCGCTCGGGGGTAAGGTCGCCGCCGGCCGCCAGAAGGCCGTTGGGGTCGTGCAGGGCCTTTTCCAGGGGCGGGAAGGTCAGCGAGTCGCGGGTTAGCCAGGTGAGCATGGTCTATCGTGCGGTGGGGGAGGGGAGCGGGCAGCATGGCGCGGGTGAAAAGCAGGGTCAATCTCTTTGGCTTCTTCGCCCTCGCAGCCTGCACAGGACCTGTGGGAGCGGGCGCGCCCGCTAAGAGGGCGCTACAGGCAATGAAATTAGGCAATTTCCTACACATTCATGAAACCGCAGGCACCATCCGCTACATTTGCTGTCACACCTGTGCAAAAACACAGCATAAGCCTTTGTCACAAAAGAAAATGCATGCTCAAATTGCACCTATATGAAAGTCGCCCCCGGCCAAAGCTCCATACGGCGTGCCGCCATGGCGGCTGGCGGGCAGTAATGTTAAAAGTAGTGGTTCATTGGCCGTACAGCCGGCCGATCACTATTGGACGCGCAGCACGCGCAGGAATAGACGCGTTTTGAAGAAATCCACCGCAACCCCAGCTCCTTTGCCTGTGCCCCTGTGGCGGCAGCAGCTGCATTATCGCCTCAAGGAAGGTGCGTTGATCGCTGTCGGCGCCCTGTGCCTGTACCTGTGGATGGCGCTGCTGACCTACGACACGTCGGACCCAGGCTTCAGCCACACCGCCACCGTCGACCAGGTGCAGAACGCCGCCGGGCGTGCCGGCGCCTACTTCGCCGACATCCTGTTCATGGTGCTGGGTTACTTCGCCTATATCTTCCCGCTGCTGCTGGCGGTAAAGACGTGGCAGATTTTCCGTGAACGCCACCAACCGTGGGACTGGAGCGGCTGGCTGTTCTCCTGGCGGCTGATCGGCCTGGTGTTCCTGGTGCTGTCCGGGGCGGCGTTGGCGCATATCCACTTCCACCCGCCGGCCAGCCTGCCGTTTTCCGCGGGCGGTGCGCTTGGCGAAAGCCTGGGTGACCTGGCGCGCAACCTGCTGAACGTGCAGGGCAGCACGCTGATGTTCATTGCCCTGTTCCTGTTCGGCCTTACCGTGTTCACCGACTTGTCGTGGTTCAAGGTGATGGACCTGACCGGCAAGATCACCCTCGACTTGTTCGAGCTGGTGCAGGGCGCGGCCAACCGCTGGTGGGAGGCACGCAACGAGCGCAAGCGCCTGGAAGCACAGCTGCGCGAGGACGAACCGGTGGTCAAGGCTGCGCCGATGGCCGCCGAGAAGCGCGAACCGGCCAAACCGGCGCTGCGTGAGCGTATCTTCAAGCGTGAAGAGGCGCCCGCCCCGGTAGTCGAACCGCGCGAACCGACCCTGGGCCGCGAGCCAGTCGTGCCGCCCCGTGAGCCAACCGTCGCCCGTGAACCGGTGGTGCCACGCGAACCGGTAGTACCCCGTGCGCAGCCTGCAACCCCGATGATCGTGCCGCCGACAGCCGACAAGGCGCCAGAGCCGAGCAAGCGGGTGATGAAAGAAAAACAGGCGCCGTTGTTCATCGACAGCGCCGTGGAAGGCACCTTGCCATCGATTTCCATCCTCGACCCGGCCGAGCAGAAGAAGATCGAGTACTCGCCAGAATCCTTGGCGGGCGTCGGTCAGTTGCTGGAAATCAAACTCAAGGAGTTTGGTGTGGAAGTGGCGGTGGACTCGATCCACCCGGGCCCGGTGATTACCCGTTACGAAATCCAGCCGGCTGCTGGCGTGAAGGTCAGCCGCATTGCCAACCTGGCCAAGGACCTGGCGCGCTCGCTGGCGGTTACCAGCGTGCGGGTGGTCGAGGTGATCCCCGGCAAGACCACCGTGGGTATCGAAATCCCCAACGAAAACCGGCAGATGGTGCGCTTCTCCGAGGTGCTGGCTACGCCGCAGTACGACGAGCAGAAGTCGCCGGTCACCCTGGCCCTGGGCCACGACATCGGCGGCAAGCCGGTCATTACCGACCTGGCCAAGATGCCGCACCTGCTGGTGGCCGGTACTACCGGTTCCGGGAAGTCGGTGGGTGTGAACGCCATGATCCTGTCGATCCTGTTCAAGTCCAGCCCGGAAGACGCGCGGCTGATCATGATCGACCCGAAAATGCTTGAACTGTCGATCTACGAAGGCATCCCGCACCTGCTGTGCCCGGTCGTCACCGACATGAAGGACGCCGCCAACGCCCTGCGCTGGAGCGTGGCCGAGATGGAGCGGCGCTACAAGCTGATGGCGGCCATGGGTGTGCGTAACCTGGCCGGTTTCAACCGCAAGATCAAGGATGCCCAGGAAGCTGGCGAAATCATCCATGACCCGCTGTATCGCCGCGAGAGCATGGACGACGAGCCCCCTGCGCTGAAGACCCTGCCCACCATCGTGGTGGTGGTGGACGAGTTCGCCGACATGATGATGATCGTCGGCAAGAAGGTCGAAGAGCTGATCGCCCGTATCGCCCAGAAGGCGCGGGCGGCAGGTATCCACCTGATTCTCGCTACCCAGCGCCCGTCGGTGGATGTGATCACCGGCCTGATCAAGGCCAACATCCCGACCCGCATGGCGTTCCAGGTATCCAGCAAGATCGACTCGCGCACCATCATCGACCAGGGTGGTGCCGAGCAGCTGCTGGGCCATGGTGACATGCTGTACATGCCGCCGGGCACCAGCCTGCCGATCCGTGTACACGGCGCGTTCGTATCCGACGACGAAGTGCACCGCACGGTAGAAGCCTGGAAACTGCGCGGCGCGCCGGACTACAACGACGACATCCTCAACGGCGTCGAAGAGGCCGGTAGCGGCTTTGATGGCGGCGGCGGTGGTGGCGATGGTGACGATGCAGAAACCGATGCCCTGTATGATGAAGCAGTGCAGTTTGTGCTTGAAAGCCGCCGTGCTTCCATTTCTGCCGTGCAACGCAAACTGAAGATCGGCTACAACCGTGCTGCGCGCATGATCGAGTCGATGGAAATGGCTGGCGTTGTCACCCCGATGAACAGCAACGGCTCGCGGGAAGTGATTGCCCCGGGCGGCCCGCGCGACTGATGAACACCTTGCCGGGCGCCAACGGTGGCGCCCGGCCTTTTCAATGCTCAATGAGGATTACCATGCGCGCGATTCGCATGCTGTTGGTTTCTGCCCTTGCTCTGGGCAGCGCTTCGGCTTTTGCCGGCGAGCAAGATGTACAACGCCTGACCCAACTGCTGGAAAAGTCGCAGACCATCGAGGCCAATTTCTCGCAGTTGACCTTGGGCGCCGACGGCGCCAGCCTGCAGGAAACCGCTGGCCAGATGACCGTGAAGCGCCCGGGCCTGTTCTACTGGCACACCGATGCGCCGCAGGAACAAGTGGTGGTGTCTGACGGCAAGATGGTGACCCTGTGGGACCCGGACCTGGAGCAGGCCACCATCAAGAAGCTCGACGTGCGCCTGAACCAGACCCCGGCATTGCTGCTGTCTGGTGACGTGTCGAAAATCAGCCAGAGCTTCGACATCACCTCCAAGGAGCAGGGCGAAGTGATGGACTTCACCCTCAAGCCGAAAACCAAGGACACCCTGTTCGACTCGCTGCGCGTGTCGTTCCGCAAAGGCCTGATCAATGACATGCAGCTGATCGACAGCGTCGGTCAGCGCACCAATATCCTGTTCAATGGCGTCAAGGCCAACCAGGCGGTGGCGGACAGCAAGTTCAAGTTCGACATCCCCAAAGGCGCGGACGTGATCAAGGAGTAACCAGAGCCCGTCATGGACCTGTTTCGAAGCGAACCCGTCGCCCAGCCCCTGGCCGCTCGCCTGCGCCCGTCCAACCTGGACGAATACGTCGGCCAGGAGCACCTGCTGGCGCGCGGCAAACCGCTGCGCGAAGCGCTGGAGCAGGGTGCGCTGCACTCGATGATCTTCTGGGGGCCGCCGGGGGTGGGCAAGACCACCCTTGCGCGGCTGCTGGCGCAGTTCTGCGATGCGCACTTCGAAACCGTGTCGGCAGTACTGGCCGGGGTAAAAGAGATCCGTCAGGCCGTTGAAGTGGCCAAACAGCAGGCTGGCCAGTACGGCCGCCGTACCATTCTGTTCGTTGACGAAGTGCACCGCTTCAACAAGTCGCAGCAGGATGCCTTTTTGCCTTATGTGGAAGACGGCACCCTGCTGTTCATTGGCGCTACCACCGAGAACCCGTCATTCGAGCTGAACAATGCGCTGCTGTCGCGGGCCCGGGTGTATGTGCTCAAGAGCCTGGACGAGGGAGCGTTGCGCAAACTGGTCAACCGCGCCCTCACGGAAGAGCGCGGCCTGGGCAAGCGCAACCTGCGGGTGGGCGACGACGCGTTCAAGATGCTGATGGCTGCCGCCGACGGCGATGGCCGGCGCATGCTCAACTTCCTCGAGAACGCTTCTGACCTTGCTGAAGATGGCAGCGAGATCGACGTCGAGATGCTACAGAGCCTGCTCGGTGACAGCCGCCGACGGTTCGACAAGGGTGGCGAGGCGTTCTACGACCAGATTTCCGCGCTGCACAAGTCGGTGCGCGGTTCCAACCCTGATGGCGCCCTGTACTGGTTTGCGCGCATGCTCGATGGCGGCTGCGACCCGCTGTACATTGCCCGTCGCGTGGTGCGCATGGCCAGCGAGGACATCGGCAACGCCGACCCGCGTGCGCTCAGCCTGTGCCTGGCGGCCTGGGATGTCCAGGAGCGCCTGGGTAGCCCCGAAGGCGAGCTGGCAGTGGCCCAGGCCATTACCTACCTTGCTTGTGCACCCAAGAGCAACGCGGTGTACATGGGCTTCAAGACCGCGCTGCGCGAAGCAGCCGAGCATGGTTCGCTGGAGGTGCCGTTGCACCTGCGCAACGCCCCGACCAAACTGATGAAGCAACTGGGCTATGGCGACGAGTACCGCTATGCCCACGATGAACCCGACGCTTACGCCGCCGGTGAGGATTACTTCCCCGACGAACTGGAGCCCCGCCAGTACTACCAGCCAGTGCCCCGTGGCCTGGAGCTGAAGATTGGCGAGAAGCTGCGCCACCTGGCAGACCTCGACCGCAATAGCCCCCGTCAACGGAGAAAACCGTGATTGCACTCATCGCCGCGGTCAGCGCTGGCGGTATCGCCGGTACCTTGCTGCGCTTTGCTACCGCCAACTGGGTAACGGCCCACTGGCCACGGCACTTCTATGCCGGTACGCTGGCGGTCAACCTGGTCGGCTGCCTGTTGATCGGCCTGCTTTACGGCCTGTTCCTGCACAAGCCGCTGGTGCCGGTCGAGTTGCGCGCCGGCCTTATTGTCGGCTTTCTCGGCGGCCTCACGACCTTTTCCTCCTTCTCGCTCGATACCGTGCGCCTGATGGAAAGCGGGCAGGTGCCCCTTGCCTTGGGCTATACCGGTATCAGCGTAGTGGGCGGGCTGCTTGCGACCTGGGCTGGCCTGTCACTGACCCGATTCTGAACCAACACCTACCTATAACGAGAGAACGATATGCTCGATTCCAAACTGTTACGCGGCCAACTTCAGGAAGTGGCGCAACGCCTGGCCTCCCGTGGCTTCAGCCTGGATGTCGCGCGCATCGAATCACTGGAAGAGCGCCGCAAGGCGGTGCAGACCCGCACCGAGCAGCTGCAAGCCGAGCGTAACGCCCGTTCCAAGTCCATCGGTCAGGCCAAGGCCAAGGGCGAAGACATCGCGCCGCTGATGGCCGATGTCGAGCGCATGGCCAATGAACTGGCCGCTGGCAAGGTTGAACTGGACGGCATCCAGGCTGAACTGGACGGCATCCTGCTGACCATCCCCAACCTGCCAGACGCCAGCGTACCGGTCGGCGCCAGCGAAGACGACAACGTCGAAGTGCGCCGCTGGGGCACGCCGAAGGCCTTTGACTTTGAAATCAAGGACCACGTCGCCCTGGGTGAAGTCAGCGGTGGCCTGGACTTTGAGGCCGCAGCCAAGCTGTCTGGCGCCCGCTTTGCCGTGCTGCGTGGCCCGATCGCCCGCCTGCACCGCGCCCTGGCGCAGTTCATGATCAACCTGCACACCGGCGAGCACGGCTACGAGGAGCACTACACCCCGTACCTGGTGCAGGCGCCTGCATTGCAGGGCACTGGCCAGCTGCCGAAGTTCGAGGAAGACCTGTTCAAGATCACCCGCGAAGGTGAGGCAGACTTCTACCTGATCCCGACTGCCGAAGTGTCGCTGACCAACCTGGTGGCCGATCAGATCCTCGATGCCAAGCAACTGCCACTGAAACTGGTTGCCCACACCCCGTGCTTCCGCAGCGAAGCCGGTGCTTCTGGCCGTGACACCCGCGGCATGATCCGCCAGCACCAGTTCGACAAGGTCGAGATGGTGCAGGTGGTAGAGCCGGCCAAGTCGATGGAAGCGCTGGAAGGCCTGACCGCCAACGCCGAACGTGTACTGCAACTGCTGGAGCTGCCATATCGCGTGCTGGCCCTGTGCACCGGCGACATGGGCTTTGGCGCTGTGAAAACCTACGATCTGGAAGTGTGGGTGCCGAGCCAGGACAAGTACCGCGAAATCAGCTCGTGCTCCAACTGCGGCGACTTCCAGGCGCGCCGCATGCAGGCCCGCTGGCGCAACCCGGAAACCGGCAAGCCAGAGCTGGTGCACACCCTCAACGGCTCCGGCCTGGCCGTAGGCCGTACCCTGGTTGCCGTGCTGGAAAACTACCAGCAGGCCGATGGTTCGATCCTGGTGCCGGAAGTGCTGAAGCCGTACATGGGCGGCGTCGAGGTCATCCGCTAAATGGATTACCTGCCGCTGTTCCACAAGCTGCAGGGCGGCCGCGTGCTGGTCGTCGGTGGCGGTGAGATCGCCTTGCGCAAGGCACGCTTGCTGGCAGATGCCGGCAGCGTGCTGCGCGTGGTGGCGCCGGACGTCGACGGCCAGTTGGCCGCGTTGGCCCGGGAAGGTGGCGGAGAGGTGCTGGTGCGTGGCTATCAGGCAGCCGACCTGGTCGGTTGCCGGCTGGTGATCGCAGCTACCGACGACCCTGGGCTTAACGCCCAGGTGTCGGCGGATGCGCAGGCCCTCAGCCTGCCGGTCAACGTGGTGGATGCACCGGCCTTGTGTACGGTGATTTTCCCGGCGATTGTCGACCGTTCACCCTTGGTGATTGCGGTGTCCAGTGGCGGTGACGCCCCGGTACTCGCACGGTTGATTCGCGCCAAGCTTGAGGCCTGGATTCCGTCGGCCTACGGTGAGCTGGCCGGGCTGGCTGCGCGTTTCCGGCACAAGGTGAAATCCTTGTATCCGGACGTCAACCAGCGTCGCGGCTTCTGGGAGACCGTGTTCCAGGGGCCGATTGCCGAGCGCCAGCTGGCCGGGCAGGGTGCCGAGGCCGAACGCCTGTTGCAGGCGATGGTAGACGGTGCGCCAGTGCAGCAGGGCGGTGAGGTGTACCTGGTAGGTGCGGGCCCGGGCGATCCGGACTTGCTCACCTTCCGTGCCTTGCGCCTGATGCAGCAGGCCGACGTGGTGCTGTACGACCGCCTTGTGGCACCTGCAATCATCGAGATGTGCCGGCGTGATGCCGAGCGCATCTACGTGGGCAAGCGCCGCGCTGACCATGCCGTGCCGCAGGACCAGATCAACCGGCTGCTGGTCGATCTGGCTCAGCAGGGCAAGCGTGTGCTGCGACTGAAGGGTGGCGACCCGTTCATCTTCGGCCGGGGTGGCGAAGAGATCGAAGAGCTGGCCGAGCATGGCATTCCGTTCCAGGTAGTGCCGGGCATTACGGCGGCCAGTGGGTGTTCGGCTTATGGCGGGATTCCCCTGACTCACCGCGACTATGCCCAGTCGGTGCGCTTCGTGACCGGGCACTTGAAGGATGGCACCAGCAACCTGCCGTGGGATGACCTGGTGGCGCCGGCACAAACCTTGGTGTTCTACATGGGGTTGGTGGGTTTGCCGACCATCTGTGCCGAGCTGATTCGCCACGGGCGGGCGGCCAGTACGCCGGCTGCCTTGGTGCAGCAGGGGACTACACGTAACCAGCGGGTGTTTACCGGTACGTTGGCAGACTTGCCAGAGCTGGTGGCCCGGCATGAAGTGCATGCGCCGACCCTGGTGATTGTCGGGGAAGTGGTGCAATTGCGCGACAAGCTGGCCTGGTTCGAAGGTTCGCAGAACAGCTGATTTTAGCGGGGCCGCTTTGCGGCCCATCGCCGGCAAGCCAGCTCCCACAGGTACTGCACAAGGCTTCAGGCCTGTGAAATACCTGTGGGAGATGGCTTGCCGGCGATGGGCTGCAAAGCAGCCCCGGCTATCTCAAGCCTGCCAGATCCCTTTCCCCGCCAACTTCTCCCGATCATGCGCCAGGCCAAAGTCCTGCAAAGGCCCTTTTGGCACGATCCCGTTCGGGTTGATGGTCTTGTGGCTCATGTAATAGTGCTTCTGGATATGCTCCATATCCACCGTTCCCGCCACGCCAGGCCACTGGTACAGCTCACGCAGCCAGTTCGACAGGTTGTGGTAGTCGCTCAGGCGGCGCAGGTTGCACTTGAAGTGCCCGTGATACACCGCATCGAAGCGCACCAGTGTGGTGAACAGGCGCACATCGGCCTCGGTCAGGTATTCACCCGCCAGGTAGCGATTGCGGCTCAGCAGGTCTTCCAGATAATCCAGTTCGTTGAACACATCGTCGAACGCGGACTCGTAGGCGTCTTGCGTGGTGGCAAAGCCTGCGCGATACACGCCGTTGTTCACGGCCGGGTAGATGCGCTCGTTCAGTGCCTCGATGGTGGGGCGCAGTGGCTGCGGGTACAGGTCCAGCGTATTGCCGGTCAGCTCGTTGAACGCGGTGTTGAAGATGCGGATGATCTCCGCCGATTCATTGTTGACGATGCGCTTCTCTTTCTTGTCCCACAGCACAGGCACGGTCACGCGCCCTGTGTAGTGTGGGTCATCCAGGGTGTAACGCTGGTGCAGGTACTGCAAGGCGTCGAGGTGGTCGCCCGTAGAGCCCTGCTGCACATCGAACGTCCAGCCGTGGTCCTGCATCAGCCAGCTGACCACCGATACATCGATCAATGGTTCCAGGCCTTTGAGGGCACGGAAAATCAAGGTGCGGTGGGCCCATGGGCATGCCAGCGAGACGTACAGGTGGTAACGGCCGGCCTCGGGGGCGGGCAGTTGATTGCGGCGCTGGGCGTTTTCGCGTTTGAACGTGCCGTCCTTGCCGTTTTCATACCACTGGTCATGCCAGCGGCCGTCGATCAAAAGGCCCATGAGTGAGCTCCTCGGAACAAAGTTGTTTGTCGTTGGAGCCCAGTCTAGGCCAAATCGTTCGAATAAATAGCGCAAATAACCGGGGTTAATGATCGGTTAAATCGATTTGTTTCGCGTGTCCCAGTAGCCTTGTGCTGTTGCGAACGCCTGCTCGCGGTCCTGCCCCAAGCCACGCAAGGCCAGGGCCATGGTGGCAATAAGGGCCTTCTCGCCATAGCTGTCTTGCACATCACCACGCCAGCACGCCAGTAAGTGCTCGGCTTGCAGGCTGGCCGGTTTGACATGGCGGCGCTCGCTAAGCGCTGGCCACTCTTCGTCCCACGCTTCGCCTGCCGTGGTGCCGTACAGGTGGCTGATGACATCGGGGTTGACCTCGATCTCGCCGCCATCGCCCTTGATCACCACGGCATGATCGCCCAGCAGGCGGCTGGCCTCGCGGTGCACCGCCTGGTAGCCGGGGTGGAAGATGCTTTGCAGGCCACAGCGTGCGCCCAGTGGGTTGAGCACGCGTGCCAGTGAGTGGATGGGCGAGCGCAAGCCCAATGTGTTGCGCAGGTCGATCATGCGCTGCAACTGCGGCGCCCAGTCGTGCAGCGGGAAGAACGCGAGCTGGTGCTGGTCAAGCGCGTTACCGACGGCGGCCCAGTCGCGGCACAGCGGAATCTGCAGAAGGTCCAGCAGTTGCTCACTGTACATGCGCCCGGCAGTGTGAGCGCCGCCGCCGTGCATCAGGATGCGCACGCCATTGCCAGCCAGGCACTTGGCTGCCAGCAGGTACCAAGGCAGGTGGCGCTTCTTGCCGGCGTAGGTGGGCCAGTCCAGGTCCACCGCAATGCTCGGCGCCTGCAGGTGGGCGCGCAGGGCCTCGGTGAAGCCGGCCAGCTCCTCGGCGCTTTCTTCTTTGTGGCGCAGCAGCATCAGGAAGGCACCCAGCTGGGTATCTTCGACTTTGCCTTCCAGCAGCAGGGTCATGGCTGCGCGGGCTTCTTCGCGGGTCAGGCCACGCGCGCCGCGCTTGCCTTTGCCGAGAATGCGCACGAATTCGGCGAACGGGTGTTCGGCCGGGGTTTCCAGTGTCAAAGGGCGAGGTTCGGTCATATGCAGTTGGTCGGTTTGGGCAGGCCCGCCAGCTTGGCGGCAAGTTTGGCAGGGGTGCCGTTGAACAGGCGGTTCAGGTGCGGGCTGTTGCCCTTTTCCGGGCCCAGCTTCAGGGCCGTGTACTTGATCAGCGGGCGCGTGGCCGGCGACAGCTGGTATTCCTGGTAGAACTGGCGCAGCAGTTCGAGGATTTCCCAGTGGTCAGCGGTCAACGGGATGCCCTCGCGTTCGGCCAGGGCCTCGGCGGCAGCGTGGGACCAGTCTTGCAGGTCGACCAGAAAGCCGTCTTTGTCCAGGGCGATGGCGTTATCGCCAACGTTGAGCGTATTCATAGCCAGGTGTTGACCTTGTCGTAGTGCAGCGACAGTTCGACAAACGCGGCGTAGTCCACGGCCTTGGCCAGGCTGTTGCCGACCGCGCGGGCCTGCACGTCTTCTTCAAGGGCGAACAGGCGCTGGGCCAGGCCGGCCGCTTGCAACAGCTGGTGCGGCTCGCTACCGCTGCGTAAGGCATACACAGCATCGCCGCACAGCAGCAGCGCGTCGTCGGTACCTAGCAGGCGCAGGCAGCTGGCCAGGCGATCGTCGCCAAACGGGGAGTGGGCAATTACATGCAGGGTTGTCATCAGAGCGTTACCACCTGGTCAAAACGGGCGATGAGTGCAGTCAGGGCCGCGTCATCGAGCACTTGCACCGGCAGTGCCAGGGTGTCGGCTGCCAGGCCGCGGCGGGTGAGGCTGTGGCTACAGGCAAACAACTCGTCAACGCCAAACATGGGCAGTGCTTGCAGGTTGGCGGCCAGGTTCTTCTGTTGCACGGCGGTAGGTTGCTGGCCCGGGGCGAGCTGGAACACCCCGTCGTCGAGGAACAGCATGCCCAGCGGCAGGTCGAACGCGCCGCCGGCCAGGGCGATGTCCAGCGCTTCGCGGGCGGATGGGCCGTTCCATGGTGCCTGGCGGCTGATGATCAGTAGCGATTTGGCCATTTCAGTCGCCTCCAAAGCAGACAAGGCGGTCGGCAACCTGCGCTGCCTCATGCAGCTGGCCAAGCCCCGACAGTTCCCAGGGTTTGGGCAGGTTTACGGCCGGGCGCTGGTAGCGGTTGGCCTCGGCTTCATCGAGCACGCCACGGCGCAGGGCGGCGGCAATGCACACCACGGCGTCCAGCTGGTTGGCCTGGATAAAGGCGCGCCATTGGCCCGCCACATCCAGTTCGTCCTGGGGGGCGACCACGTTGGCCGAGGCGCTGTGCACCCCGTCCTGATAGAAGAACAACCGGGCAATCTCATGCCCGCCGGCCAGCACTGCCTCGGCATAGCGCAAGGCGCGCCGCGAAGAGGGCGCATGGGCCGGAGAGAACACCGCGATAGCGAATTTCATGGGTAACTCATGCAAAGGAATGGTGCCATGATAAAGCAAAAAAGCCCGCGCCCGCTTGTGCATGGCGGGGCGGGCTTTTTATGCGGCCTGAAGGGCTCAGGCCTGTTCCTTGCTCTCCGGCAGGAACCAGTTCAACACCAGGGCACAGATACCGCCCGTGGCTACACCTGACTCCAGCACATTGCGGATCGCCGCCGGCATGTGCGCCAGGAACTCCGGTACTTGCGCAACACCCAGGCCCAACGCCAAAGACACCGCAATAATCAGCAGCGCCCGACGATCCAGCCGCGTGCTGGCCAGAATATTGATACCCGAAGCCGCAACCGCACCGAACATCACCATGGCCGCACCACCGAGTACCGGCTCCGGCACCGCCTGAATCACCCCGGCAACGCTCGGGAACAGGCCCAGCAGCACCAGCATCACGGCAATCCAGATACCGATATGGCGGCTGGCGATACCGGTCAACTGAATCACGCCGTTGTTCTGCGCAAAGATCGAGCTGGGGAAGGTGTTGAACAAGCCGGCCAGCAGCGAGTTGGCACCGTTGACCAGCACACCGCCCTTGATCCGCTGCATCCACACCGGCCCTTCGACCGGTTGGCGCGACACCTTGCTGGTGGCGGTAACGTCACCGATGGCTTCCAGCGAAGTCACCAGGTAAATCACCAGCATCGGAATGAACAGCGCCCACGAGAAGCCCAGGCCAAAGTGCAGCGGCGTAGGCACCTGGAACAGCGCGGCTTCATGCATGCCGGTGAAATCCAGGCGGCCCATGTAGCCGGCCAGCGCATAGCCAACCGCCAGGGCGATGACGATGGCGCAACTGCGCATCCACACCACCGGGACGCGGTTGAGGATCACGATGATCGCCAGTACCACGCCCGACAGCAGCAAGTTATCGCCGTTGGCGAAGGTACCATTGGCCATGGCGCCAAAGCCGCCACCCATGCTGATCAGGCCGACTTTGATCAGCGTCAGGCCGATCATCAACACCACGATGCCGGTCACCAGCGGGGTGATCAGGCGTTTGACGAAGGGCAGGATGCGCGAAACGCCCATTTCCACGAACGATCCTGCGATCACCACACCGAAGATGGCTGCCATCACGCCTTCTACAGGCGTGCCCTGCTTGACCATCAACGCACCGCCGGCAATCAGCGGGCCGACGAAGTTGAAGCTGGTGCCCTGAACGATCAGCAGCCCGGCGCCAAATGGCCCGAAGCGTTTGCACTGAACGAAGGTGGCGATACCCGAAATCACCAGCGACATGGAAACGATCAGGTTGGTATCACGCGCCGAAACACCCAGCGCCTGGCAGATCAGCAGGCCGGGGGTAACGATCGGCACAATGATCGCCAGCAGGTGCTGCAGGGCGGCCAGCAGGCCGATCACCAGCCGTGGCTTGTCCTCAAGGCCAAGCACCAGTTCATTGGCAGGCGCCGCCGCGCCTGGGCTGTGTTCGTGTGAGCTCATTGCTGAAAGCTGCCCCGCAAGAAAAAAGGAGCGCATTCTACGGGGTGATGGCGGATTGCGGTAGAGAAAAGCACGATGGCCGCATGATCGGCGATCATTCGCCAGATTATCTGACTTTTTAGTCAGTTATTTGGGCTGAAGTTGTCTGGGAAAAACAGATCAGGAGCATGCATCGCCCCCTCTGTGGGAGCGGGCAAGCCCGCGAAACAGGCAACGCAGTGGATGGCACCGGCTTTGCCGGTGTTCGCGAGCAAGCTCGCTCCTACACCCAGTTCAATACCCACAAAAAAGCCCGCCGAAGCGGGCTTTCTCACACACCAATCAATCAGTCATCACGACCCATGATGCCAAACAGCTGCAGCAGGCTGACAAACAGGTTGTAGATCGACACATACAGGCTGATGGTCGCCATGATGTAGTTGCGCTCACCACCATGGATGATCGCGCTGGTCTGGAACAGGATGCACACCGACGAGAACAGCACGAAGCCAGCGCTGATCGCCAGTTGCAGGCCGCTGATCTGGAAGAAGAAGCTGGCCACGACAGCACCCAGCAGAACAAAGAAGCCCGCAGTGATGAAGCCACTGAGGAAGCTCATGTCCTTGCGGGTAATAAGCACATAGGCCGACAGACCACCAAACACCAGCGCAGTCATGGCAAACGCCGAGCTGACCACTTCAGCGCCACCGGCCATGCCCAGGTAACGGTTGAGGATTGGGCCGAGGATAAAGCCCATGAAGCCGGTGAGCGCAAAGGTGGACACCAGGCCCCAGGCCGAATCACGCAGTTTGTTGGTAAGGAAGAACAGCCCGTAGAAGCCGATCAGCACCACGAACACGTTCGGGTAGCCGACGCGCATCTGCTGGGCCACGAAGGCCATGACACCGCTGAAGGCGAGGGTAAGGGCCAGCAGGCTGTACGTGTTGCGCAGGACCTTGCTGATCTCCTGCTGCTCGACCTGCTGGCCGTGGTGTACGGCGTAATCCTGTTCGCGCATGGCGACACTCCTTGGTAAAACCTGTGGTTTCGAACGTTCAGATGCTAGGAGTCTATCAGAGCTCCCACAACCCGCGACACAGAGAGTTTGACAGCGTGTTTCATTAAGGTATTATGGCGGCCGCAAAACGAGCTGGAAGCGTGGCCGAGTGGTTTAAGGCAACGGTCTTGAAAACCGTCGATGGGCAACTATCCTAGAGTTCGAATCTCTACGCTTCCGCCATATTCAAAGCCCTGATTATTCAGGGCTTTTTGCGTTTTTGGGGCCTGCAAAAACGGGCCTCTGGAGCAGGTCAATTCAAAGGAGTGAGTGGATGTACATCGTGTCTTTTACCCGTTTTCTTGCAGCCCTTGGCATGGCGGTGAGCCTGGGGGCAGTTGCCGAAGACAGGGTGCCTGAGCCCAACGAAGCCAATTGCTCGGGTGAAACCTACGAGCAGATCCTGGCCAGCCTTTCCAAGGAATGGGACCGCAATGAGTTCATCGCGAACTGCAAGAGCTTCCATGCAGCCAGGGAAATGACCCAGTGGAAGTTCAAGAAAAGCCCGCCTGACGACTTCTAAGTCCAAAAAAGCCCTGAATTTCTCAGGGCTTTTAGATTGGAGATCTGTGCCTTCTCACAAACGCTGTCGCTCGCACTCGGAAGCCGAAATGAACAAACTGATCCTGCCCACCGCCATCTTCGTAACCGTGATGATCGTAGGCACGATAGCCGATAACTTTGGCCTCACAGGCGGATGGAAAATAGGTGTGCTGTGCCTTGTGGCCGGCGCTGTTCAGATTGTGGTTACACGCCTTCAGCGTGCACCGCGCAAGAACGCCCAATCTTGAACACTGCGTCCCAGGCACTCCGCGTACCCTGTGGGAGCGGGCGTGCCCGCGAACACCGGCGCAGCCGGTGCCATGCACCGCATTGGACTCTTCGCGGGCACGCCCGCTCCCACAGGATCCCTGCTAAATCATCAAGTCATGTGCAGTTCTAGGAGAGAGCGGCGCAGGCGGTGATAATGGGGGCAACTGCAAGGGCCATGTCATGCTGACCATCTCCAACAACGTGCATCTGCCGGATGCCGAAATCGAACTGACCTACATCCGCGCGCAAGGCGCGGGTGGGCAGAATGTGAACAAGGTGTCCAGCGCTGTGCACCTGCGCTTCGACATCCCGGCCTCATCGTTGCCCGAGTTCTACAAAGAGCGGCTGCTGGCGCTGCGTGACAGCCGCATCACCGGCGACGGCGTACTGATCATCAAGGCCCAGCAGTACCGCACCCAGGAGCAGAACCGGACCGACGCACTGGCGCGTCTTGCCGAGTTGATCATCGCTGCCGGCAAGACCGAGAAGAAACGCCGGCCTACCAAGCCGACCCTCGGCTCGAAAACCCGCCGCCTTGAAGGTAAAGCCAGGCGGAGCACTGTCAAGGCGGGGCGGGGCAAGGTGGATTTCTAGTGCTGGTGGTGGAGCGTGGCGCGGCTAGTGAACCCGATCAGCGCATCATGCCCAACTCGGCATCATCCATCAGCGCTTTGGCCAGCGCGCTCAGGTAGTGCGCAGCCCAGATCATCATCGGCTTCTCATCCATCAACCCGACAATCGTCAGTTCGCGCACATACCCCATCAACTCCGAAGCCTGCTCGCGGGCGTTCTGGCAAGGGATGCCGGCTTCGATGCGAAACAGCGGGTGGGTCTGGTTTTCGCCTTGGTAGAACGTGGTCTTGCCTACGGTCGTTTTCTCGTTCGAATCGTCAGTCGTCATGGGTCCATCTCCCTGATCATCTAGAACCTGGGCGAGCACCTTCGCTGGCAGCAGGGCCAGCCCAGTCAATACAGAACATTCGGCTTAGTGCGGCGTTCGTGGCTCTTTTGGCGTCTGGGCCTGAATCAGTGCGGATTCAAGCAACAGGCGCAGCGACTCAAGTTCATGGGTCGTCGCCATCATCAAGATCGATGCGGGTGATCTGGGTTGCAGCAGCATCGCTTGTTGCGAAACGGCGAGCGCGCAGAGGGCGTAGTCCGAAGCCTGGATGAGTGTGTCTTCGAGGGAGTGGAGGGTGTGGGGTGGGTCGGGGACCATCTTCAACATTGTTCAATTCCCTATTGGTGCTGCCACCTTTCAGCCGTCAAGCAGAAGGGTGGCAGCTGTACGTAGGTTGACGGACCGGCGGAATTGAGAAGCTCCGGCGCACGCAAGCGTGCCCGTACGTACAGCCACCATAAAGAGGTGCCATAACTCAAAACCATCGCGGCCCGTCAAAGCCGTGTCACTGATATGCAGCGACAGGCCCAGACTAGAGACCCAGCAGGGCACCCGCAATGGAAAATAGGCGGCAACAGTATCTTTGGGAAATGCCCTACAAGAAAGAGAAAAATTCTGATTTTTCGAAGCAGGTTGACATCATTTTGGTGATTTAGCAGGGACCCTGTGGGAGCGGGCACGCCCGCGAACACCGGCGCAGCCGGTGCCATGCATCGCGTTGGATTCTTCGCGGTGTACGACCGGAGACATCGTTTACATCGTAAACCGGGGACATGGTTTACACATTTGAGGCTTGGACGCGGTTCTCACCCCGTCCAAGC
>NZ_JBIBGE010000031.1:0-90695 GCF_042956345.1 Pseudomonas sp. NPDC008258 | reverse complement strand
TGCCAAGCTGGCCAGCTGAGGCTGGGGCTGCTACGCAGCCCACCCGAACCGACGGGCAGCACCCGATGCTGGAGAGAAATTCTCTGGCAGGCTGACTCGTGCCTGGAGGTTGCTGAGAGAGGCCGTTGGCTTTTCTACTGAAAATTTGCCTCCGGCCATAGAATCTCCCACAGGTGCAATGTGAATTGGGACATTGTACTTGGCCTGTGGGAGCGGCCTTGCGTCGCGATTGGGCTGCAACGCAGCCCCAAAATCTCAAAACCACCCTCAATCCCACAGGCAATACAGAAAGCGCTACCCTACCCCCTTTCTGCATCAGCCACTGCCGAGCCATTCATGTTCGATTGGGAAGACCTGCGCCACTTCTGCGCCTTCACTACCGCCGGCTCGTTGTCCGCCGCGGCCAAAGCACTGGCCGTTGACCACGCCACCGTCGCCCGGCGCATCGCTTCGCTCGAAGCCTCGCTAAAGCTCAAGCTGGTCGACCGCCGCCCCCGCGCCTATGCCCTCACCGACGAAGGCCGACGCGTCGCGGAGCTCGCCGAACAGATGACCCTGTCCTCATTCGCCCTGGAGCATTTTGCCAGCGCCGGGCAGCACGCAGTAGAAGGCGAAGTGGTACTGGCAGCACCGCCGGCTCTGCTCGGCAGCATCGTCGCCCGGCGCCTGGGCGAGCTATACCAGCGCTACCCGCAACTGCGCCTGAAGCTGGTCGGCAGCAAGTCGAAGGCGTCCCTGGCACGCCGCGAAGCCGACATCAGCATCGCCCTGGCGAGGCCGACCGAACCGACCTTGGTGGTCAGCCTGCTGGGGCACCTGGACTACCGGTTGTATGCTTCGGCCAGTTACCTGGCCAGCGCCGCGGGCCGCCGCTACATCGGCTATGACGAGTCCCAGGCCAACGCCCCACAGCAGCAATGGCTCAACCGCCAGGCCGGCCAACAGCCTTTCGCGCTGCGCAGCAATGACCTGCGCATCCAGGCCCAGGCCTGTGCCGGCGGTATCGGCATCGCTTGCCTGCCGGCGTTCATGGCCCAGGAGCACGGCTTGAAGGAAGCCGGTAGCGCCGAGCAGACCATGAGCATCGAAATCTGGCTGGCGGTGCATGAGGATGTGCGCACTACCCCGCGGATAAAGGCCGTTACCGACTTTCTTCAGCAACACGTGCGGCCATTGCTGCGCTTGTGAATTTTTGCGGATTCCACTTGCAGCAATACGGAATTTCCGCGCAAGCCTGCCAGCGTTAGGCTAGCCCCATTACTACCGCCCTTGAAGGAGATGACGATGCAATACGTGAAGCTGGGTAGCACCGGGCTGGACATTTCCAAACTGTGCCTGGGCTGCATGACCTTCGGCGAGCCGGGTGCCGGCACCCACCCCTGGACCCTGGGCGAAGACGCCAGCCGGCCCATCATTCGCCACGCCGTCGAGCAAGGCATCAACTTCTTCGACACGGCCAACAGCTATTCTGCCGGCACCTCGGAACTCATCGTTGGCAAGCTGCTGAAGGAATTCACCCGCCGCGAGGAAACGGTAATCGCCACCAAGGTGTTCTTCCCCGCCAACATGTGGCAAGGCACCAGCAGGCCGAATGAACAAGGCCTGTCCCGCAAGGCGATCATGGCCAGCATCGATGCCAGCCTCAGCCGCCTGGGCACTGACTACGTCGACCTGTACCAGATCCACCGCTGGGACTACCACACCCCCATCGAGGAAACCATGGAAGCCCTGCACGACGTGGTCAAGGCCGGCAAGGCGCGCTACATCGGCGCCTCGTCGATGTATGCCTGGCAGTTCGCCAAGGCCCAGCAGGTGGCGGCCAGCAATGGCTGGAGCCGCTTCGTGTCGATGCAGAACTACCTCAACCTGATCTACCGCGAAGAAGAACGCGAGATGATCCCGCTGTGCCTGGACCAAGGCGTGGGCCTGATGCCCTGGAGCCCGATGGCGCGCGGGCGCCTGACCCGGCCGCACGGGCAGCAGACCGAACGCACGCGCACTGACCTGTCCGGGCAGTCGTTCTATGAAAACACCGAGGCCGAAGACGGCCGGGTGATCGATGTGGTCGAGCAGATTGCCGGCGAGCGCGGCGTGCCGATGGCCCAGGTGGCGCTGGCATGGGTGCTGGGTAAAGCCGGTGTTTCAGCGCCTATCGTCGGCGCCTCGAAGCCCGCCCACCTGGACGATGCACTGGGTGCGCTGTCACTGCAGTTGAGCGAGGACGAAGTGGCACGTTTGCAGGCCCCTTACGTCCCGCACTCGGTGACGGGCTTCAAGTAGGGCTGGCTTGCGGCAGTTCGATGCGCACCCGCAAGCCCCCGGTGGCAGCAGCCAGCGCGGTGATGCTGCCACCGTGCAGGGCGATGGCGCGCTGGGCGATGGCCAGGCCCAGGCCGAAGCCATCACTGCTGCTGTCGGTACCACGGTCGAACGGCTCGAAGATGCGCTGCAGGCGTGCCGGGTCGACGCCTGGGCCATGGTCGCTGACGCACACCTGCAACCATTGCCCGCCCGGTGCCGGTGCAGCTTCCACCAGCACCGCCGTGCCGGGCGCCGTGTAGCGCACGGCATTGCGGATGATGTTCTCGAAGGCCCGGTACAGCAGTTCTTCATGGCCATGCATGAAAAACGCGCCCTGGGCCAGCAACGACACCTGGCACTGCTTCATGCCTGCTTCGAAACGGGCATCCTCGACAATCTGCGCCAGCAGCTCGACCACATCCACATTGGCGAAGTCGCTGTTGCCCTGGCGGGACTGGGCGCGGGCCAGGGTGAGCAGTTGCTCGATCAGGTCGTCCATGCGCCGCGACTCGCGCTCGACCCGCTCCAGCATGTCGGGCCGGTCGGGTTGCTGGCGCATCAGGCCGATGGCGGCATGCATGCGGGTCAGCGGTGAACGCAGCTCGTGGGAGATATCGTGCAGCAGGTTCTGCTGCGCCTGCACCAGGGCCTTGAGCTGGCCGGCCATGCGGTCGCAGTCTTCGGCCAGCTCGACGATCTCGTCACGGCGCTTGCCCAGGCGCGGCCTCACCCGCACATCGAACCTGCCCTGGGCGACCTGGCCCATGGCCTCGCGCAGCCAGGCCAGTGGGCGGGTCAGGTACAGGCTGCACAACAGCGCGAACAGCGCACTCATCAGTGCGCCCGTTACGAACGGGCCCACGTTGTGTGGGCGCGGGGCCATGCCGATATGGGTGGCCACCGAGGCACGCAGTACCAGCGGGCGGCCGTCGCGGTCGACCAGCGCTTGCTCGAAACGCGCCGTGTGCACCGTCCTGCCCGCCAGCAAGCGGCCTTGGTCATCGTAAAGGCCCACCTGCACATCCGGCGGCTGTGGCGACACGTCCAGCAGTTGCCGGCCGGCCCGTTCGCCATGCCGCTCCAGCATTTGCAGCTCGGTGGCCAGCAGCGAACGCAGCCCTGGGGTATCACCGCGCAGGTCATTGAGCATGAAGGCCCCCGCCCCCACCAGGAAGGTCAGGGTATTGGCCAGCCAGAAGGCCAGGAACAGCTTCCAGAACAGGCGCCGGCGCATCATTCGACGATCAGCATGTAGCCCATGCCGCGCACACTCTGGATCCAGCTGCTGCCGTCGGCACGCGGGCCGAGTTTTTGCCGGATGCTGCTGACGTGCACGTCGATGCGCCGGTCGTAGCGGGTCAGCGGCCGGCCCAGGGCATTGAGTGACAGGTCCTGCTTGCTGACCAGTTGACCGGCCTGGCGGGCCAGCGCTTCGAGCAGGCTGAACTCGGAGCCGGTCAGTTCCAGCGTGGCGCTGCCCCAGTGCGCCTCCCGCCGGCCCGGCCACATTTTCAAGGCGCCGCTGCGCACCTGGTCCGGTGCCTCGGGTGCACTGGCCTCGCCCATCAGGTGCGGCTGCACCCGGCGCAATATCGCCCGCAAACGTGCCACCAGCTCACCCGGGGAACTGGGCTTGGGCACATAGTCATCCGCCCCCAACTCAAGGCCGGCGATACGGTCGATATTGTCGCCACGGGCAGTCAGCAGCAGCACCGGCACCTGGCTGCGCGCACGCACGCGCCGTAGCACTTCAATGCCAGAGATGCCCGGCAGCATCACGTCCAGCACCACCGCCTGGTAGTTGCCGGACAACGCCTGGGCCTCGCCCTCTTCGCCCGTGGCCACGGCCGTGGCCTGGAAGCCTTCGCGTACCAGGTACAAAGAGAGCATTTCAGTCAATTCGCGGTCGTCGTCGACCAGCAGCACGGGGATCATCAGGGCCAGATATCACAGTTGCAGGGGCGTTAATGATCGCCTCGCACGGCAGCACTGTCACCGCCGGCCGGTCGGACTTTACACATCTTTACCCTCGGCTAACCGCGCCGTACACAGCCCGCCCGTATCCTCATCGCCCGCTGCATGCGGGTTGCCCGCGCTTGCTCCCCTCCGAATCCGCTTGTCTGGAACCCCCGATGAACTACCCGCGCCTGTTGCTCTCCATCCTGTTGCTGAAAGCCACGCTGGCCCAGGCCTCCCCGTTCAGGATCGCCGACATCCGCGTCAACGGCCTGCAGCGGGTTTCCGCCGGCAGTGTCTTCGGTGCCTTGCCGCTGAACGTCGGCGATCAGGCCGATGACCGCCGCCTGGTGGACTCGACGCGTTCCCTGTTCAAGACCGGGTTCTTCCAGGACATCCAGTTGAACCGCGATGGCAATGTGCTGATCATCAACGTGGTCGAGCGCCCGTCGGTGTCGAGTATCGAGATCGAAGGCAACAAGGCGATCAGCACCGAAGACCTGATGAAAGGCCTGAAACAGTCGGGCCTGGCCGAAGGCGAGATCTTCCAGCGTGCCACGCTCGAAGGCGTGCGTAACGAACTGCAGCGCCAGTACGTGGCCCAGGGCCGCTACTCGGCCGAGGTCGACGCCGAAGTGGTGCCGCAGCCGCGCAACCGTGTGGCGCTGAAGATCAAGATCAACGAAGGCACCGTCGCTGCCATCCAGCACATCAACATCGTTGGCAACAACGTGTTCGACGATGAAACCCTGGGGCAGCTGTTCGAGCTGAAAACCACCAACTGGCTGTCGTTCTTCAAGAACGATGACAAGTACGCCCGCGAAAAACTGTCCGGTGACCTGGAGCGCCTGCGCTCCTACTACCTGGACCGCGGCTACATCAACATGGATATCGCCTCTACCCAGGTGTCCATCACGCCAGACAAGAAACACGTGTACATCACCGTCAACATCAACGAAGGCGAGAAGTACACCGTTCGTGACGTGAAGCTGTCCGGTGACCTGAAAGTGCCGGAAGACCAGGTCAAGTCGCTGCTGCTGATGCAGCCGGGCCAGGTGTTCTCGCGCAAGGTGATGACCACCACGTCCGAGCTGATCACCCGTCGCCTGGGTAACGAAGGCTATACCTTCGCCAACGTCAACGGCGTGCCACAGCCGAACGACCAGGACCACACGGTCGACATCATGTTCGTGGTCGATCCGGGCAAGCGTGCCTACGTGAACCGCATCAACTACCGCGGCAACACCAAGACCGAAGACGAAGTACTGCGCCGCGAAATGCGCCAGATGGAAGGCGGCTGGGCGTCGACCTACCTGATCGACCAGTCCAAGACCCGTCTGGAGCGCCTTGGCTTCTTCAAGGAAGTCAACGTCGAGACCCCGCAGGTAGCCGGCACCGACGACCAGGTTGACGTCAACTACAGCGTTGAAGAGCAGGCATCCGGCTCGATCACCGCCAGCGTCGGCTTCGCCCAGAGCGCGGGCCTGATCCTGGGTGGTTCGATCAGCCAGAGCAACTTCCTGGGTACCGGTAACAAGGTGTCCATCGGCCTGACCCGCAGCGAGTACCAGACCAAGTACAACTTTGGCTTCACCGACCCCTACTTCACCGCCGACGGCGTCAGCCTGGGCTACAACGCCTTCTACAGCAGTACCGACTACAGCGATTACTACGACGATGGCGTTTCGTACTATGCAATCAACAGCTACGGCGCCGGGGTCAGCTTTGGCTACCCGATCAACGAAACCTCGCGCCTGACCTACGGCCTGACCCTGCAACACGACGACATTTCGCCCGGCACCTACAGCGCCGACGAGATCTACGACTTCATCGCACGCGAGGGCAAGAGCTTCAACAACCTCAAAGCGTCGATCGGTTGGTCTGAGTCCACCCTGAACAAGGGCGTGCTGGCTACCCGAGGCCACTCGCAAAGCCTGACCCTGATGGCCACCACGCCCGGCAGCGATCTTTCGTTCTACAAACTGGACTACAACGGCCAGACCTACCTGCCGGTCACCGCCAAGACCTCGCTGCGCTTGCACACCAGCCTGGGCTATGGCAACGGCTACGGCTCTACCGACGGCCTGCCGTTCTATGAAAGCTACACCGCAGGCGGCCTGGGTTCGGTGCGCGGCTTCAAGGATGGTGGCCTGGGCCCACGCAATACCCCGGCCACAGGCACCTATGCCAGCGCTGGCCAAGCCTATTACTCCGACCGCGACACCGACGTGCTGGGGGGCAACATCCTGATTACCGGGGGTGCCGAGTACATCTTCCCGTTGCCGTTCGTGAAGGACCGGAGCCAGCTGCGCAGTTCGGTATTCGTCGACGCCGGCAACGTATATGCCGACACCTGCTACCTGTCGACTACCCAGGGCTGCGGCAGCGTGGACCTGGCGCAGATGGCCGTGTCGCTGGGGGTTGGCGTGACCTGGTACAGCCCGATGGGGCCGCTGAGCTTCAGCCTGGCGGCACCGCTGAAAAAGCCGGACAACGCCGAGACGCAAATCTTCCAGTTCTCGCTGGGGCAGACCTTCTGATCATTGCATAGGGTTCCAGGCTGATGCGGTCCATGTGGGAGCGGGCGTGCCCGCGAAACAGGCGACGCTGTGGATGGCACCGGCTTTGCCGGTGTTCGCGGCGGTTCGACGCCTCGACGCGCCCGCTCCCACATGGATTGCGCAAGCTTCGAGTTTTCGAGCAAGACAGAATCCCCCGCATAAAGCAGCACCCGGTTGGGTTTGAGCATTACCCGCTTTTACTCCCGCTTAACCCAAGTTGACAGTCACCTTGCCTAAGCTGGCCAGCATTCAAACCCCGCCCAGCAGGACATGCCCATGCCCCCCTTCACGCCTTGCTTCCCCTCCGCACTGCGACACGATGAAGTCCCGGTCGCCCTACTCGACCTTATCCAGCAGCGCCTGGCCAGCCTGCTTGGCCCACGCTTCACGGTGGTACTGGGCGGTAGTGGCGATGGCGCCGGCGTCAGCCACTACCACCTGGCAATCCAGCATAACCAGAGCGGTGTTTCACTGGAGGACTACGGCGACGTCGGCGCCGGTTTCATCGAGCGCCTGCTGCGCATGGGCACCCAGGTGAGGGACATGCTCGACTCGGCCACGTTCAGCCGTATGGCCAGCGACGACCCGAGCCGACCATTGGTATGGCTCAGCGAGCTGGTCAGCCTCGGGGAAAACATTACAATGCGCGCCCCAATCTGAAATATGTTTTTCTCATGAAATCACTGCTTTACGCCGTAACCTTAGTGTTTTCCTTCACCCTTCCTGCCTTTGCCAACCCACCCGCGACCTTCACCGAGGCCAAGGTGGTGGCCAAGCAAAAGGTGTACATGGACCAGGCCAGCAGTGCCATGGGCGAGCTGTACTGCGGCTGCAAATGGACCTGGGTGGGCAAGTCCGGTGGGCGCATCGATGCCGCTTCGTGCGGCTATCAGACGCGCAAACAGCAGAACCGCGCCGAGCGCACCGAGTGGGAACACATCGTGCCCGCCTACACCTTTGGCAACCAGCGCCAGTGCTGGAAAAACGGCGGCCGTGAGCACTGCGTGGACAACGACCCGGTGTTCCGCGCCATGGAAGCCGACCTGTTCAACCTGTACCCGTCCGTGGGTGAGGTCAACGGCGACCGCAGCAACTTCAACTACGGCATGGTCGCTGGCAATGCCGGCGAATATGGCCAGTGCACCACCAAGGTCGACTTCGTCCAGCGCGCCGCCGAACCGCGTGACGAAGTGAAAGGCCTGGTGGCTCGCACCACGTTCTACATGTTCGACCGTTACCAACTGAGCATGTCGCGCCAGCAGCAGCAACTGCTGATGGCCTGGGACAAGCAACACCCGGTGTCGGCCTGGGAGAAAGAGCGCGACCGGCGCATTGCCGGGATCATGGGGCATGGCAACCCGTTCGTGAGCGGGGAGCGCAAATGGACGGCCGACTACAAGCCGGTTGGCAGCGGCGTGGTGCAGGCAGTGCCGGGCGAAGCGCCCAAGGCGCAGGCCAAGCCGAGCCTGGCCAGTGCCGCGCCTGTGGGGGCGGTGCTGGGCAACCGCAACAGCCATGTCTATCACCTGTCCGTGGGCTGCCCGGGCTACAACCAGGTGGCGGCGAAAAACCAGGTCAGCTTCGCCACCGAGGGTGAGGCGCAGGCAGCCGGCTATCGCAAAGCAGGCAACTGCCGCTAAGCAACGCGGATTGCCAGGTTGACGGGCAGGTGTTTAGAATGCGATCAATTCTTAATTGCACCCCTTGCCCGTCATGCCGCCCAACGACCCCACCCTCAACCTGCAGGTCCAGACGCTTTACACCGAGCACCATGGCTGGCTGCAAGGGTGGTTGGGGCGCAAGCTGGGCAATGGCTGCGATGCCGCCGACCTGGCCCATGACACCTTCGTACGCCTGCTCAGCCGCCAGGGCAGCAGCAGTTTCGGCACGGAGCCCAGGGCCTTGCTTACCCACATTGCCAAGGCCCTGGTAGTCGACCGCTGGCGACGCCAGGATGTGGAGCGCGCCTACCTGGAAGCCATCGCCCACTTACCGGAGCCCGAAGTGCCCTCCCCGGAAACGCGCTGGCTGATCCTCGAAACCCTGTATCGCATCGACGCCATGCTGCGCGACCTGCCAGCCCGGGTGCGCCAGGTGTTCCTGCTGTCGCAACTGGACGGGCTGACCTATGTGCAAATTGCCGAGCAGTTGCAGGTGTCGCTGATCACCATCAAGCGCGACATGCGCACGGCATTCCTCGCCTGCCTGAGCATCGATTGATGAGCGCAAGCATCGACCCGCTGATTCTTGGTGAAGCCGCCGATTGGCTGGTGCAACTGCAATCGGGCACGGCCACCGAGGACGATCACCGCGCGGTGCAGGCCTGGTGCCAGCGCAGCGCCCAGCACGCCCAGGCGTGGCAGCGTGCCGAGGCGATCCTGGGTGACCTGCGCCGCCTGCCCACCCCGGTTACCGGTGAAACCCTGCGCCGCCTGAGCCGCAACGGTGCAGTCAGCCGCCGACAGGCGCTGCACCGCCTGGGGTTGTGGCTGCTGGCCGCACCGGCGGCCTGGCTGGCCTGGCGAGAAACACCCTGGCAGCAGTGGACCGCCGACGCCCGCACGGCAGTCGGCGAACAACGGCCGCTGACGCTTGCCGATGGCAGCCAGGTGTTGCTGAACACCGACACGGCGATTGATATCACCTTCGATGCGCAACAACGACGCATCGACCTGCTGGCGGGCGAAATCCTGGTCACCAGTGCCAAAGACCAGGTTACTCCCTCCCGACCGCTTCTGGTGCGCACCCTGCATGGCCAGGCCATCGCGTTGGGTACGCGCTTCAGCGTGCGCATCGACGGCCCGCTGACCCGGGTGGCCGTGCTTGAAGGCGCAGTCAGCATCCGCCCCGTGCATACTGCCACTGGCCTGCTGCTCAAGGCAGGCGAGCGTGGCGCCTTCGATAGCGACCGGGTCTTGCCCGCCACTGCGCTGGAAACCGGCGATCTGGCCTGGGAGCACGGCATGCTGCTGGCCCGTGACATGCGCCTGGCCGACCTGTTGCACGAGTTGGGCCGCTATCGCCCCGGTGTACTGCGTTGCCACCCACAGGTGCGCGAACTGAGAGTGTCTGGCGCCTTTCCCCTGGCCGATACCGATGCCAGCCTGCGCCTGCTGGGCGACACCCTGCCAGTGGCCATCCAGGGCCTGACCCGCTACTGGGTGACCGTAGAACCACGCGTATAAGAGCCGCTGAAGGATTTTAAATAACAGTTGCCTTGCCCGAATCCAGAAGGCTGCTCGGTTTAGTTGGGAGCAACTGTCTTGCTCAACTTCTAAAAGCTGACGCGGCCCCCTGTGGGAGCGGGCGTGCCCGCGAACACCGGCAAAGCCGGTGCCATCCACTACGTTGCCTGCTTCGCGGGCGCGCCCGCTCCCACAGGGGCCGCCCCAGCTTCAGGTTTTCAGTGATACCTTTTCCTGCGTCGTCCGGTGATGAGTGCAGAACCTTCATTTTCTGCAGCACAGGACCCTCGCATGACTCCCCGCTTCCGCCTCAAGGCCCTGAGCCTGGCCATCGCCCTCGGCGCCCTGGCGCCCCTTCAGGCACCCCTGGCCGCCGACGCCACCGCACGCGCTTATCACCTGGCTGCCGGGCCACTGGCCGACGTACTGGCGCGCTTCGCCGCCAGCGCGGGGGTGCCGCTGTCGTTCGACCCGGCGCTGCTCAAAGGCGTGCAAAGCCAGGGGTTGGAGGGCAGTTACAGCGTACAGGAAGGCTTCGCTCGCCTGTTGGCCGGCAGTGGCTACAGCCTGATAGCTACCGACAGCGGCGGCTACACACTGGCGCCAACGGTCGACCTGGGCAATGCCCTTGAACTGGGCGCCACCACCATCAACAGCAACCTTGCCGCCAATGCCAATACCTGGCAAGGCGGCCAGGTAGCTCGTAGCGCCCGCCTGGGCGTGCTTGGCGACCAGGCAATCAGCGACGTGCCGTTCAGCGTTACCAGCTACACCGCCAAGACCATCGCCGACCAGCAAGCCCGCACCTTGGGTGACGTGTTGCTCAACGACGCCTCGGTACGCCAGTCGGCGGGCTTCGGCAACTTCTCGCAGGTGTTCACGATCCGTGGCCTGCCGCTGAACACCGATGACATCAGCTACAACGGCCTGTACGGGGTGTTGCCGCGGCAGATCGTGACCACCGAGGCACTCGAGCGGGTCGAAGTATTCAAAGGCTCCAGCGCCTTCATCAACGGTGTTGCCCCGCAGGGCAGCGGCATTGGCGGTGCAATCAACCTGGTGCCCAAGCGCGCAGAGGACACCCCCACCCGGCATGTCACCCTCGACTACGCCACGGGCGACAACATCGGCGGCCACCTGGACCTGGGCAAGCGCTTCGGTGAAGACAACCGCTTCGGCGCACGCATCAACCTGGCCCAGCATGACGGCGGCACCGGCGTCGACGACGAAGCCCAGCACTCCACCCTGGTGGCCATAGCTCTGGACTACCGTGGCGAGCGCCTGCGCCTGTCCACCGACCTGGGTTACCAGAAAGAGCGCATCAACCAGGGCCGCGCGGTGATCTACCCCACCGGCAGTAAAGTGCCCCACGCCCCGTCGGCGCGTGACAACTACTCGCAAAGCTGGAGCTGGTCGCAGCTCGAAGACACCTACGGCATGGTCAACGCCGAGTATGACCTGAACGACAACTGGATGCTGTATGCCGGCGCCGGTGCCAAGCACACCCGTGAGAATGGTGAGTATTCCTCGCTGTACGTCAGCGACGCCAACGGCACTGCCCGTGGCGGCTTCCTTTATTCACCCCACGACGAAGACAACAAAAGCGCAGTGGCCGGGCTGAATGGCCGCTTTGCCACCGGCCCGGTCAGCCACCGCGTCAATTTCGGCCTGTCGGGCATGTGGGGCGAGCAGCGGTCGGCCTATGAGGCGCTGGCTGCGGCCAAACGCTATGACAGCAACCTGTACAACCCGGTGAAAGTGCCGCGCCCGACCGACACCTATTTTGGCAGCGACTTGCACGACCCGCGCATTGTCGGCAAGAACCGCAACAAAAGTGTAGCGCTGTCCGACACCCTGGGCTTTTTCGATGACCGCGTGCTGCTGACCGTGGGCGTGCGCCGGCAGTCGATCAGCGTGGACAGCTGGGCGACCGCCACCGGTACACGCAACACGCCTTACGACGAGTCCATCACCACCCCGGTGTATGGCCTGGTGATCAAGCCTTGGGAGCATGTGTCGTTCTATGCCAACCGCATCGAAGGCCTGGCCCAGGGCCCGACCGCACCTTCCAGCGTGACCAACGCCAACGAAGTGTTCCCGCCCAAGCGCAGCAAGCAGATCGAGGCTGGGGTGAAACTGGACTGGAACAGCTTCGGCGCCACCCTGGGCGTGTACCGCATCGAACAGCCCAACAGCGTCACCTACCGCGCACCAGGTGCAACGCTGGACACCTTCAGCATGGACGGCGAGCAGGTCAACAAGGGTGTGGAACTGAACCTGTTCGGTGAGCCGGTGGACGGCCTGCGCCTGTTGACCGGTGCAGTGTTCATGCACACCGAACAGAAGAACACTGCCTACGGCAGCAACGACGGCAACCGCGCTGCCGGCGTACCACGCTTCCAGTACAACCTGGGTGCCGACTGGGACGTGCCCGGCCTTGAGGGCGCCGCGCTCAGCGCCCGGGTGCTGCGCACCGGGGGCCAGTTTGTGAACGCGGCCAACAGCCTGAGCATCCCGGCCTGGACCCGGGTGGACCTTGGCGGGCGCTACCGCTTCAAGGTCGATGACAAGCAGGTGACATTGCGCGCCAATGTGGAGAACGTAGCGAACAAGGCGTATTGGGCGTCGGCGTCGACATCCAACAACTACCTGACCCAAGGTACTCCGCGGGTTTTGCGCCTGTCGGCCAGTGTTGATTTCTGATAAGCCTTAATGCGCTTGCCTTGAGCGTTGTAGCGTCTGCCAGATCGAGCGCCGCGCGGGCGGCGCTCGATCTCAATCCCACCACAAAAACCAGGGCATGCACCTAGCAGCACCAACCGCCGCTCAAGTACAGTCTGCCCATGGACAAGTACGCCCCCCGCCAATGGCTCCCCCACGAGCAACCCAGCCTGCCGGGCTCCCCCTCCACGCCCCTGCATTCGCCCGCCAGGCGCCTGGCCTACGGCGTGGTCGGCCTGCTGGTGGCCATTACCGGTGGCCTGGGCAACGCGCTGGTCACCGCCAACCTGGTGTTCCTGCAAGGCGCCCTGGGCGCGACCACGGCCGAAATGGCCTGGCTGCCCGCCGCGTACGTCATGACCAACGTGTCCATCAACCTGCTGCTGGTCAAGTTTCGCCAGCAATTCGGCCTGCGCGCATTCACCGAAGTGTTCCTGGTGCTGTATGCCCTGGTCACCTTCGCCCACCTGCTGGTCAACGACCTCAACTCGGCCATCGCCGTGCGTGCGGCCCATGGCATGGTCGGCGCCGCGCTCAGCTCGCTGGGGCTGTATTACATGATCCAGGCGTTCCCGGCGCGATGGCGGCTCAAGGCAATGGTGCTGGGCCTGGGGGCCTCGCAACTGGCACTGCCGCTGGCGCGGATTTTTTCCGAAGACCTGCTGCAAATTGCGGAATGGCGTGGCCTGTACCTGTTCGAACTCGGCCTGGCGCTGGCAGCACTGGGCTGCGTGCTGATGCTCAAGCTGCCACCGGGTGACCGGTTCAAGACGTTCGAGCCACTGGACTTCCTCACCTTCACCCTCATGGCCAGCGGCACCGCCCTGCTCTGCGCCGCGCTGTCGCTGGGCCGTATCGACTGGTGGCTGGAGGCGCCGTGGATCGGCGTGGCACTGGCGGCATCGATCGGCCTGATCCTCAGCGGCCTGGCTATCGAGCACAACCGCCAGAACCCGCTGTTGATGACCCATTGGCTGGGCAGCGGTACCGTGATTCGCCTGGCCCTTTGCGTGGTGCTGATCCGCATGGTCACGTCCGAACAGTCCACGGGCGCAGTCGGCTTCTTACAGGCGCTGAACATGGGCAGCGAGCAAATGCGCACGCTGTATTGGGTGATGCTGCTGGGTGCGGTGGCGGGCCTGGCCAGCAGTGCCCTCACCATCAACCCCAACCACCTGGTGATACCGCTGTTCGTCTCGCTGCTGGCCATGGCGACCGGCGCCTTCATGGACAGCAGTTCCAGCAACCTCACGCGCCCGGCGCAAATGTACTTCAGCCAGTTCCTGCTGGCATTCGGCAGCACCTTCTTCCTCGGCCCATCGATGGCCCTGGGCATCAGCCATGTGCGCGCCAACCCACGCAACCTGGTGAGCTTCTCGGTGCTGTTCGGCATCTGCAACAACCTCGGAGGCCTGATTGGTGCGGCACTGCTGGGTACTTTCCAGACCTGGCGGGAAAAATTCCACTCCAGCCACCTGATGGACCGCCTCAGCTACCTGGAGCCACTGGTAACCGCCCGCGTGCAGAGTGGCGGTGCCGGCTACGGCGGCATTCTTGCCGACCCGGCCCTGCGCAGCGAGGCCGGTATGCGCTTGCTGGCCAGCGCCGCCACCCGCGAAGCGAACATCATGGCCTACAACGATGTGTTCGTACTGATCGGCAGCATCGCTATCCTGACCATGGTCTGGATCTGCATCCGTAGTACCTGGCTCTGGTACGCAAGGCGCCAGGCCACCTCCACTGACACCAGCCCCGGCGCGCCCACCCGATGACCGACGACACCCGCACCACAACCACCACTGCCATCGCCGAAACCCCGGAAGGCGTTACACCGCCCAGCGAGCCGAGCAGCCCGGCGCGCTCGCGGCGGGTGCGCATCCTGTCATCGATAAGCTTCGCCTGCGTGGCCCTGGCCGGCATCCTGCTGGTGCTGTATGCCTGGCGCCTGCCGCCGTTCAGCAGCGCCATTGAAAGCACCGAAAATGCCTTGGTGCGCGGCCAGGTGACGATCATCGGCCCGCAGCTCAGTGGCTACATCGTCGATGTGCCGGTGCACGACTTCCAGTTCGTCAAGGCCGGTGACCTGCTGGTGCAACTGGATGACCGTATCTACAAGCAGCGCCTGGCCCAGGCCATCGCCCAACTGCAACAGCAACAGGCTGCCCTGGCCAACAACCTGCAACAGCGCAACAGCGCCGAAGCCACCATTGCCCAGCGCCAGGCGGCCATCGGTGATGCGGCGGCCCAGGCGGCCAAGGCCAAAGCCGACCTGGGCCGCAACCAGGCGCTGGTCAACGATGGCTCGGTGTCACGCCGTGACCTGGACCTGGCCCGCGCCAGTGAAGCCGCAGCAGTCGCCAGCCTGGCCCAGGCCAAGGCAGCACTGGAAATCGCCCGTCAGGACCGGGAAACGGTGGTGGTCAACCGGGCGGCGCTGGAGGCATCGGTGGAAAATGCCAAGGCCGCCGTGGCGCTGGCGCGTATCGACCTCGACAACACCCGTGTCACCGCCCCGCGCGATGGCCAACTGGGGCAGATTGGCACGCGCCTGGGGGCTTACGTGAATTCCGGCGCGCAGTTGATGGCGCTGGTGCCCGACACGTTGTGGGTGATCGCCAACATGAAGGAAACCCAGATGGCCAATGTGCGCATCGGCCAGCCGGTGACGTTCACCGTGGATGCGCTGAACCACCTCAAGCTAAACGGGCACGTGCAGCAGGTTTCGCCGGCCACCGGCTCGGAGTTCGCCTTGTTGCAGGCGGACAACGCCACCGGCAACTTCGTCAAGATTGCCCAGCGAATTCCGGTGCGCATTACCGTGGATGCCGGCCAGGACCAAGCCAGGCGCCTGCGCCCAGGGATGTCGGTGGTGGTCAGTATCGACACCCGCAGCCAGGATTGAGATTGTTGCTGCTGGCCAGTTCGCGGGTAAACCCGCTCCCGCAGGATAATCGCTAAATCAGTGAGTTAGCAGGGACCTGTGGGAGCGGGCGAGCCCGCGAACACCGGCGCAGCCGGTGCCATACACCGAGTCGCCTGCTTCGCGGGCATGCCCGCTCCCACAGGGTACGCGGTGCGCCCGGTATCAGTTCTCTGCACGCCAGCGCAGCCCAAAGGGCTGGGGGATCTCCCACAGGGAAGTGGACAGCCGAGAGCACATGCCGAGATGCCGTCGTGCCACGATTGCGCCGCTCTGGCACGTGGGTTTTAATCCCGACCGATCCGTTTTCAAGGAAGTGTCACCATGTACAGGAAGATCGTGCCGCTGGCGCTGCTGGCAACCCTGGCCGGTTGCTCGGGCAGCGAGGACACCAGCAAGGCCAGTTTCCAAAAGGCCGCCCAAGCCCACCTCGACACCCGCTACCCGCACTGCTTCATCAACAGCGCATTCCCCACCAAAACCCAGGACTTCGACCTCCAAGGCACCAACAAGGCGCTGCATGCCCTGGCCAGGGTGGGCGTGGTCAGTGAAAAGGAAGTCTCGCGTACCGAAGTGCCTGCCCGGCTGTGGCAACCGGCGCGTACCGACATCTACTACGCCTATGACCTTACCGACGAAGGGCGCAAGTATTACAAGGCCGACAAGGGCCTGTGCTTTGGCAAGGCGCAGGTAACAGCCGTCGAGCAGTTCAGTGAACCAAGCGAGGCAACGGGGCAGAAAACCTCGAATGTGACCTATGCCTACAAGATTACCGGGCTACCGGCATGGGCCAATGATGAAGGGGTCAAGGCCAGCATTGCCGACCTTGGCAAGGCCGTTGCCAGTAATGACACACCGTTCAAGGAAACCCGGGCAATGGTGCTGACCGGCCAGGGTTGGCAGTTGCAGGGCAAGTAGTGGATTGCCAGGGCTGCGTTGCAGCCCCGGCTTGTCTGTCACAGACACATTCATGTCGCCTACAGACTGCGGCGTCTCGTCGCATACCAAAGCCCCTTGGGCAAAACCCCGCAAGCCCGTAGAATCGCGCCTCCTTTTCGCCCGTCGCCTTTAACGGTGGCAACCGGCAGCAACGACAGAGTCCGTGCCTGAACACATGAACGCACATGTGAAATAGGCTCAACCCTCCCCGCACAGCCCTGCTCCAGGCAGGCAAAGCGGTTGAGTCTTGCCCAGGTCGCATCCGTGTAGACACTCGCCCCTGTTTGGGTCGAGCCAATGTGCGCGTCCGAAAAGGCGCTCATTCCGCTCATCCAACTAGAGGTACGTATGTCTCCGCGTTTGCTGGCCATGGCGCTGGCGCCCCTGCTCGGGTTGTTCATCATTGCCCTGGGCAACGGCTTCATGTCTTCCCTGACTACCCTGCGCCTGGGCGCTGCCGGTGAATCGGCCACCACCATCGGCGTCGTCTCGGCGAGCTACTTCATCGGCCTGACCCTGGGTGCCGTCTTCAACGACCGGCTGATCCTGCGCATCGGCCATATCCGCGCGTACACAAGCTTCGCTTCGCTGATCGGCGCGACCATCCTGCTGCAGGGGCTGTTCTACGACGTCACCTGGTGGTCGGTGCTGCGCCTGATCAACGGCTGGGCCGCGGTCGGCGTATTCCTGGTCATCGAAAGCTGGCTGCTGCTGGCCGGCGACGCGAAGATCCGTGGCCGCCTGCTGGCGCTGTACATGATCGCCTTCTACGGCGCCGGGGTGATTGCCCAGGCAGGCCTTGGCGAAATCACCCAGCTTGGCGACGCCGCACCCTTCATGCTGGCTGGCGTACTGGCTGCCCTGTCGGTACTGCCCATCGTCATCCTGCCGCGGGTATCGCCACTGCTGGAACAGGTCGAACCGCTCAAGCCACGCCAACTGCTCGGTGTTGCACCGTCGGGGCTGGTAGGCTGCTTTGGCTCAGGTGTCATCATTGCCGGCATCTATTCCTTACTGCCCCTGTATTTGCAGCGCATCGGCCTGGACGTGGGTGAAGTCGGCACGATGATGGCCTGGGTGATCCTGGGTGCGATGTTGTTGCAGTACCCGGTCGGGCGCTGGTCGGACCGCAAGGACCGCCTGGATGTGTTGCTGGCCCTGGCTGCATTGTGCGTGGTGCTGTCACTGATCACGGTGTTCCTGGCATCGGACTCGCTCTTGCTGCCTGCAGTGCTGTTCCTGCTGGGTGGGGGCGTGTTTACCCTGTACCCGGTAGCCGTCAGCCACGCCGCCGACCGTGCGCCCTCCGATGCGTTGGTGCCCATGATCCAGGGCTTGCTGCTGATCAACTCGCTGGGTTCGGCCATGGCGCCACTGGCCATTTCGCCGCTGATGACCTCGTTTGGCGAGGTTGGGCTGTTCTGGGCCTTTGCCGTGGTCAACCTGGGCATGGTGTGCTTCTTCATGTGGCGCCGCGGCAAGCGCCCGGCCGCAGAGCACCCGGCACCGTTCACCGCATCGACCACCTTCTCGCCAACCGGCGCCGAGCTGCGGGTAACCGAAGACCTGATGCACGCAGCGCAGGAGCATCCGCCACTGGAACCGGTGGAAAGCCCGGCACCAGCGCAACGTTCGGAATCCCATTGATGCCTGGGGCCGCAAAGCGGCCCCAGAACCCACCACTCGTCGCCCAGAAGGCACCCCGGCACCAGCACCCAGCCAAACGAATGACAGATCATCCGCAAAGGAGACGTCCCATGATCCGCATTCGCCCCCTCTCCCTGTGCCTGGCGCTCGCGCTGGCCAGCCTCACCGGCACCACCTTCGCCGCCACCGACACCAACACCGACAGCCGCCCACAAACCGACCAGTCTGGTGGCAAGACCGCGGGTGACGGCAGCAGCGTCAACAGCCCCGGCAGTGGCCAGGACAACGACAGCAGCGACACAGGGAGCAACAGCGATGCCGCCGACGGCGCCAGTGGCGGCTCCAACAGCACGGGTGAAGCCACCGGGTCTGGCGCCGGGCACACTGGCGGTACCGCCGAGGACCAGGACAGCCACTGAGCCAGGCCAGCACGCAGCAGCAGCTGTTGCCCGAAGGACCGGTCTGATATGTAACTTGATCAGTGGCGCAACATCGAGAAACCCAATCGCCTAGCGGAAGGGAAGCTGCGCGACCGCCTTGCCAGTAAGCTGTGTTTCTCAACCCTGCGATGGAGTCGCCATGAACCTCAAAGTTTGGCTGTTCGCTACCTTGCTGCCTTGCAGTGCCCTTGCCGCTGGTAACAATCAAGGCGCGCTTTCCGTCAACTCATCATCGTTCACCGATGGTGGCGTAATCGCCCTGCAGCAGGTTGGACCGGACCCGGCCTGCGGCGCCGGGGAAGAGCGCACCCCGCAACTGAGCTGGGACAACCTGCCCGCAGGTACCCGGTCGTTGGCGCTGATCATGTTCGACCCGGACGGCGGCAAGGGTATAGGCGTGGTGCACTGGGTAGCCTATAACATCGACCCGGAACAGGATGGGCTCAAGGAGGGTGCGGCCGGGCTAAGCGGGCAATACGTGACCGTGGGCCGCAACTCGCGTGGCACGCTCAGCTACCGGGGCCCCTGCCCACCCGCTGGCGATAACCCACACCATTACGCGCTTACCTTGATCGCCACCGACCTGCCCTTGGGCACTCTGCCCGAAGGCCTAGACCGCAACGGCCTTTTGCAGTTGCTACAAGGCCACGCACTGGGCGCGCAAAGCCTGGTCGGGCGGTACGGGCATTGAACCAACCAGTACAAAAACAAATGATCGAGCCAATAGCATTTATCCATTGAATGACCCGGTCGAACTGAAGTAAGCTCGGGCTCATTCACTGGAGAGCAACATGCCGAAACACACCCGCAACCACGCCAACCACACCGGTCGCAACCTGCGCCCTGTGCTGGCTGTTGCCGGCTGCGTGGCACCTGCCAGCTATTACTTTGGGTATTGGTTTAGCCACTAGGCGCCGATACCCACACGGCGCCCACCTTCGAGGGGCCGCCGAACATGAGAATACTCAAACCCCCGGTCGGCTCCCCGACCGGGGGTTTTGCTTTTCAGGCCTTTGAACAACACCGATTCACATTGAGGACAGATTCATGAACTACGCCACTTATTACTACGCAAACACCTATGCCTGGCGATTTAGCCAATCCCGTTCGGGCCAGCCTGCCGCCTCCGACCGGTCTTCCACAGGTGGCAATGCAGCAGCCAATACGAATTCAACGATCTGTCGAACACCTCGATAGGGCCGACCACGCGGGCCAGAACCCGCCGTCCGCCCAGGGAAAAACGCCATGCAAGCTTCCAGCCTCGCCCTGCCCCTGACCCAGCCGCAAGCGGCCAACACCACCGTCAGCAAGCGCCTGCCCAGCCCACACCTGCTCAAGCAGCAAATGCCGCTGACCAGCGAACTCACCCAGCAAGTCCACGCTCACCGCCAGGCCATTCGTGACATCCTCGAAGGCCGAGACCCGCGCCTGCTGGTCATCGTCGGCCCCTGCTCGATCCACGACCCCCGCTCGGCCCTGGAATACGCCGACCGCCTGGCCGCCCTCAGCCGCGAAGTCGACGACAAGCTGCTGCTGGTGATGCGCGCCTACGTCGAAAAACCGCGTACCACAGTGGGCTGGAAAGGCCTCGCCTACGACCCGCACCTTGATGGCAGCGACGACATGCACTCGGGCATCGCCTTGTCGCGCGGGCTGATGATCAGCATGATCGAACGCGGCCTGCCGGTTGCCACCGAGCTGCTGCAACCGATGGCCGCCGGCTACTTCGACGACCTGCTGGCCTGGGCCGCGATTGGCGCACGCACCACCGAATCGCAGATTCACCGGGAAATGGTCAGCGGCCTGGAACTGCCGGTCGGTTTCAAGAACGGTACCGACGGCGGCATCGCCATCGCCAGCGACGCCATGCGCAGCGCAGCCCACCCGCACCGCCACTTCGGCATGGATGCGCAGGGCCACCCGGCCATCATCGAGAGCCTGGGCAACCCCGACACCCACCTGGTACTGCGCGGTGGGCACAAGGGCCCTAACTACGATGCCAATAGCATCGCCATGGCCCGTCAGGCACTGGCCAAGGTTGGGTTACAGGCACGCATCATGGTCGATTGCAGCCACGCCAACAGCGGCAAGGACCCGGCGCGCCAGCCCGCGGTGTTCAATGATGTACTGGAGCAGCGCCTGGCCGGCGACCGCTCGATCGTAGGTGTGATGATCGAGGGGCACCTGTTCGATGGCTGTCAGGCGCTGGGCAAGGGCGCACTGAAATACGGCGTGTCGATCACCGACGGCTGCCTGGGTTGGGCTTCGACTGAAACCCTGTTGCGTGAAGCGGCACAAAAACTGTAAGGCGAAGGTTGCAAGCCTGGCGAGACATACCCCAAGCAAGTGCGCTAGGCTTGCCTTTTTACCCCAAGGAGCAGTACCCATGGCCCGTGCAACCGCCCGCCACATCCTGGTCAGCAGCGAAGAGAAATGCAACGAACTGAAAGCCCAGATCGAAGCAGGCGCCGACTTTGCTGAAATCGCCAAAGCCAACTCCACCTGCCCGTCCAGCCGCCAAGGCGGTGATCTGGGTTCGTTCGGCCCAGGCCAGATGGTCAAGGAATTCGACACCGTGGTGTTCAGCGCTCCGGTCAACACCGTGCAAGGCCCGGTGAAGACCCAGTTCGGCTACCACCTGCTGGAAGTGACCAGCCGCCAGGACTAAGCCCTCGCAGCTGATGAAAGTCCGTGTGGGAGCGGCGGTGCGCCGCTGCGACGTGCCCGCGAATAGGCCAGGCCAGACAACCTCGTTGCCTGAGCCGACGCATTCGCGGGCACGTCGCAGCGGCGCACCGCCGCTCCCACAGTTAATCCGTTCCTCGTTCTTGCTTTGCTTGGCCTTCAACACCCAGGCCGCCCCCACCCACGCCCTCACCGTCTACGACGAAGCCCCCCGCTACAACGCCAGCTTCCAGCATTTCGACTACGTAAACCCGAACGCCCCGAAGGGCGGCATCCTGCGCCGCTCGGCCATCGAGATCGGCCAGTTCGACCATATCCTGCCGTACATCGACAAGGGCATCGGCGTCAGCGAAGTCGATGGCCTGCTCTACGCACCTCTGGCCGTGCGCTCGTTCGATGAGCCCTACACAGTCTATGGCCTGATCGCCCGCAGCATGGAGCGCGGCCCGAATGATGCCTGGCTGCGTTTCGAGATAGACCCGCAGGCTACATTCGCCGATGGCAAGCCAGTGCGTGCCGAGGATGTCCGTTTCACCTTCGAACTGCTGATGAGCAAGGGCAGCCTCAAATACCGCACCCAGTTCGCCGACGTGACCGGGGTTACCGTGGAAGGCCCGCAGCGCGTGCGTTTCGACTTCAAGCCCGGGCACGGCCGCACCCTGGCCCTGGACCTCGCCAGCCTACCGGTGCTGCCCGAGCACGACTGGGGGCAGCGCGACTTTGCCAATGGCGCGGGCTTCGACAAGCCGGTCGGCAGCGGCCCGTACCGCATCGGGCGCATCGACAACGGCCGCAGCATTACCTTCGAACGCGACCCCACCTGGTGGGCACGTAACCTGCCGGCCAGCCGTGGCCGCTATAATTTCGACAAGCTGCGCATCGAGTACTTTGGCGATACCGAAGTAGCCCGCCAAGTGCTTAAAGGCGGTGGCTACGACTACAACCGCGAGTTCTCCGCTACCGCCTACACCCTGGGTTACAGCGGCGCCCAACTGGACGACGGCCGCTTGCAGCGCGCCCACCTCGGCCCGGCCAAGCCGCAGGTTGCCCAAGGCTTCGTGTTCAACCTCGACCAGCCGCAGTTCAAGGACCGCCGCGTGCGCCAGGCACTGGGCATGCTGTGGGACTACGAATGGAGCAACCGGCAGATGATGCGCAATATGTACATCCGTCAGCAAAGCGTGTTTTCCAATACCCAGCTGGCGGCACGCCACCTGCCGGATGCCGGCGAACTCAGGTTGCTCGAACCGCTGCGCGGCAAGGTGCCGGACGAAGTCTTCACCACCGTCTTCACCGCCCCGGTCACCGACGGTTCGGGCATCATCCGCAAGCAGCAGTTGCAGGCCCTGGCTCTGCTTGAGCACGCCGGCTGGCATCCTGAGGGCGACCGCCTGGTCAACAGCCAAGGCACACCCCTGGCGTTCACCTTTCTCAACGGCCAGTCGGGCATGGAACGCCTGCTACTGCCGTGGAAGCGCAACCTGGCACAGATCGGCGTCACCCTGAATATCCGCAACGTCGACTCGGCCCAGTACGTGAACCGCCTGATGGCACGGGACTACGACATGATCGTCACCGGTTACCCGGTTACCCTGTCGCCGGGCGCAGAGCTGTACAACTACTTCGGCTCGGCAGCCGCACACGACCCCGGCTCGAACAACCTCATGGTATTGCAGGATCCGGCCGTGGACCACCTGATCGACGGCCTGGTGCGCGCCGACACCCAGGCCGACATGCTGCACCATGCCCGTGCCCTGGACCGGGTGCTGCAATGGAACTACTACTGGATCCCCAACTACTACCCGCCGGGTAGCTCCACCGCCTGGTGGAACCGCTTCGGTCTGCCAAAGGTGCAAGCCGCCTATGACGAAGGCCTGGACACCTGGTGGGAAGTCAGCCCCACACCGCTGACCAACGCACAAATGGCCGAACGCAAGAAGGCCTTGCCATGACCACCTACATCCTGCGCCGGCTGCTGCTGATCATCCCGACCTTGCTGGCGATCCTGCTGGTCAACTTTGCTATCGTTCAAGCCGCGCCAGGCGGCCCTGTGGAACAGGCGGTGGCGCGCCTGCAAGGCCTTGGTGGCGGCGCACCCGGCGCACGGGCCGAGGTAGTGCATGGCGAGTCGCGTGCTACGCGGGGCCTGGACCCGAAACTGATCGAAGAGATCAAGCGCCAGTACGGCTTCGACAAGTCCGCCCCCGAGCGCTTGTGGCTGATGCTGGGCCAGTACGCCCGGCTGGACTTCGGCAACAGCTTCTTCCGCGGGGCCAAGGTCACCGACCTGATCCTCGACAAATTGCCGGTGACCCTGTCACTGGGCCTCTGGGCTACGCTGATCACCTACCTGGTGTCGATCCCGCTGGGCATTCGCAAGGCGGTGCGCCATGGCAGCCGTTTCGATGCCTGGAGCAGCGCACTGATCGTGGTCGGCTACGCCCTGCCCTCGTTCCTGTTCGCCCTGCTGCTGATCGTGTTGTTTGCCGGTGGCACCTCACTCAGCTGGTTCCCGGTGCGTGGCCTGGTGTCGGACAACTTCGACGAACTCAGCCTGCTGGGCAAGGTCGCCGACTACTTCTGGCACCTTGTGCTGCCGGTCGGGGCCTTGGTGATCGGCGGTTTTGCAACCCTCACACTGCTGACCAAGAACGCCTTCCTCGACGAGGTTTCCCGCCAGTACGTGGTCACCGCCCGGGCCAAGGGCCTGAGTGAACGCCGGGTGCTGTATGGCCATGTACTGCGCAATGCCATGCTGCTGGTGGTGGCTGGCTTGCCGCAGGCGCTCATTACCGTGTTCTTTGCCGGCTCCTTGCTGATCGAGGTGATCTTCTCGCTCGATGGCCTGGGCCGCATGAGTTACGAGGCCGCTGTATCGCGGGATTACCCGGTGGTGTTCGGCACGCTGTTCATCTTCACGCTGGCAGGCCTGCTCATCCGCCTGATAGGTGACCTGTCGTACACGCTGCTCGACCCGCGCATCGACTTTGACACGAGGGCGCACTGATGCTTTCGCCCATCTCGCGCCGTCGCCTGCAACGCTTTCGTCGCAACCGCCTGGGCTGGATTTCGCTGTGGCTGTTCGCCGGCCTGTTGCTGTTGAGCATGGCCGCTGAGCTGGTGGCCAACGACAAGCCGCTGCTGCTGGGCTACAAAGGCGAGCTGTACGTACCGGCACTCAAGCGCTACACCGAACAGCAGTTTGGCGGCCAGTTGCCGTTCCAGCCTGACTACCGCAGTGCCTATGTGCGCCAACTGATAGCAGATCAAGGTGGCTGGATGCTGTTCGCGCCCATCCCGTTCAGCGCCGACACCCCCAATTACGACCTGCAAGTACCTACCCCCAGCCCGCCAAGTGCGAGCAACTGGCTGGGTACCGACGACCAGGGCCGCGATGTGTTGGCGCGAGTGCTGTATGGCACGCGGGTATCGCTGTTGTTCGCTTTCGCCCTGACCGTGGTCAGCGTGTTTATCGGTTTGCTGGCTGGCGCGCTTCAGGGTTACCACGGCGGCTGGGTCGACCTGCTTGGCCAGCGGCTGCTGGAGGTGTGGTCGGGGTTGCCGGTGCTGTACCTGCTGATCATCCTCAGTGGTTTTGTCGAGCCGGATTTCTGGTGGCTGCTGGGGATCATGGCGCTGTTCTCCTGGTTGACCCTGGTCGATGTGGTACGCGCCGAGTTCCTGCGGGGGCGCAACCTGGAGTATGTGAAAGCCGCCCGGGCGCTGGGTTTGCCGGACAGCCAGGTGATGCTGCGGCATATCCTGCCCAATGCGATGAATGCCACGCTGACCTACATACCGTTCATTCTGACCGGGGCCATCACCACCCTCACTGCACTGGATTTTCTCGGGTTTGGCATGCCGGCCGGCACAGCCTCGCTCGGCGAGCTGGTGACCCAGGGCAAGCAGCACCTGGAAGCCCCGTGGCTGGGCTTTACTGCATTCTTTGCACTGGCAGTGATCTTGTCGCTGCTGGTGTTTATCGGGGATGGCTTACGGGAGGCGTTCGATCCCAGGGGCTAAGACACCTTGTTGAAAGGAGCTTTGCATGACCGTAAAAGGCAAGACTGCACTCGTCACCGGTTCCACCAGTGGCATCGGTTTAGGCGTTGCCCAGGTGCTGGCCCGTGCGGGCGCCAACATCGTGCTCAACGGTTTTGGCGACCCGGCAGCGGCGCTGGCCGAAATCACCCGCCACGGGGTGAAGGCTGTTCACCACCCGGCAGACCTTTCGGATGTAAGCCAGATTGAAGCGTTGTTCGCCCTGGCCGAACGCGAATTCGGTGGCGTCGACATCCTGGTCAACAATGCCGGTATCCAGCACGTAGCGCCGGTGGAGCAGTTCCCGGTGGAAAGCTGGGACAAGATCATCGCCCTCAACCTGTCGGCTGTGTTCCATGGTACGCGCCTGGCGCTGCCGGGCATGCGCACGCGCAACTGGGGGCGCATCATCAACATTGCCTCGGTGCATGGCCTGGTCGGCTCGTCAGGCAAAGCGGCCTACGTGGCGGCCAAGCATGGCGTGGTCGGCCTGACCAAGGTGGTGGGCCTGGAAACCGCCACCAGCAATGTCACCTGCAACGCCATCTGCCCCGGCTGGGTCCTGACCCCACTGGTGCAAAAGCAGATCGACGATCGTGCTGCCAACGGTGGCGATCCACTGCAAGCACAGCATGATCTTCTTGCCGAGAAGCAACCGTCGCTGGCATTCGTCACCCCCGAGCACCTGGGTGAACTGGTACTATTCCTGTGCAGCGAGGCCGCAAGCCAGGTTCGCGGCGCCGCCTGGAATGTCGATGGTGGCTGGTTGGCCCAGTGACGGGCGGCGTGGGCCTGGCAGCGGTCTTGCATTCGTTTATCTGCAAGGAGGCCCTATGCGCCCAACCCCGATGACCGCGATCCTGGCCCTGACCCTGGTTGCCGCCGCGCCTGCGATGGCTGCCAGCCTGAAGGACGTCGCGCCCTACCCCGAGGCAGAAAAAGGCTTCACCCGGCAGGTAATCCACCTGCCGGCACAGGCCGATGAGTCGGCTTTCAAACTGGAAATCCTCGCTGGCAAGACATTGCAGGTCGACTGCAATCGCCAGCACCTGGGCGGCAGCCTGGAAGAGCGCACCCTGGAAGGCTGGGGCTACAACTACTACCGCCTGGGCAAAGTCAGCGGCCCGGTCAGCACGCTGATGGCGTGCCCGGGCGGCAAGAAGACCGAAGCCTTCGTGCCAGTGGTGGGTGACGGCTTCCTGCTGCGCTACAACAGCAAGCTGCCGGTGGTGCTGTACGTACCCAAGGATGTCGAAGTGCGCTACCGCGTCTGGTCGGCGTCGCAGGATGTGCAAAAGGCTGGAGTAGAGTAAGCAACTCGCGCGAAAGCTGGAAGTTACGCGATCAATGTGGGAGCGGCCTTGCGTCGCGAAAGGGCCGCACGCGGCCCCGACAAGTCAAGCGTCTGCGCTGAAATCCCGGGGCTGCTTTGCAGCCCTTTCGCGACGCAAGGCCGCTCCCACAAGATGGTCTCCACTCGGTCCAATCAGGCATAATGCGCCCCTTTTTTGCGCCACGAAGCACAGGTACCCCATGAAAGCCCAAGCCCGCCACATCCTGGTCAAGACCGCTGACGAAGCCGAAAAGCTCAAGCAGCGCATCGCCAACGGCGAGGCTTTCGACGTGCTCGCGAAAAAGTTCTCCATTTGCCCTTCGGGCAAGCGCGGTGGTGATTTGGGCGAAATTCGCCCGGGCCAGATGGTCGGTGCCATCGACCAGGTGATTTTCAAGAAGCCGCTGCGCGTGGTACATGGGCCGATCAAGAGCAAGTTCGGCTACCACCTGGTGCAAACGTTCTACCGCGACTGATATCAGCGGGCCACCTGACATTTTTGCCAGTTGTCTCCTTACCCCACATTACATACAACTCAGGCAGGGCCGAAGCGACGCTTCAGGTAGTGGACCCTTCAATGGACACGGAGACCTGCCGATGCGTTGCCCCCGCCTGCTACTGCCTGTTGCATTGCCGCTGTTGACACTGCCTTTACTTGCCCACCCCCAATCCCAGACGGTTACGCCCGGTCAGACCTTGGGCGCGCTTGTGCAAACTAACGACCCCGATACGTTCGAGATCCGTGGCGGAACGGTTCAGTCATTGCAACAAGGCGATGGTGTTGACACCTTCACCATGTCCGCAGGCACCCTGGGTTCCTTGAACCAAGGCGGCGACATGGACAACTTCACCATGACCGGCGGCACTATTACGGGTGCATTTGAAGACGGGGACATCGCCGACTTCCAAGGCGGCAGCATTGGCCGGATAGATCTCAAGCTCGCTGACAACGTGCTTACGATCTCCCAGAACCTGGGGATTGAAACCATCGTTGTCGGCAACGTTGTCAGTGGGCTCGGGAATGACACCATCACCATGACCGGCGGCACCATCGGCGGTGATATCAGCACCAGTAGCGGCGTAGACAAGATCACGATCAGTGGCGGCACGCTCGGAGGCGAAATCCGCACTGGTAACGATGACGATGTGTTTACCTGGACTGGCGGTCAGATCGGCAAACGGGTCATTCTGGAGAATGGTAACGACACTGCTACGGTGCGCACCCTCGACCTCGGCAACTCGACCGTGACCCTGGACGGCGGCACTGGCACGGACACCCTTTCGTTCGAGCAGAGCAAGGTCGGCAAGGGTGCTTTGTACGTCAACTGGGAGTCCATCAACCTCAACCAAGGCAGCCAGTTGACCCTCGACGACACCCTCACCCTGGGCGATCTGGGCGCCGACCAACCGCGCGTGATCCCCGCCACGGCCACAGGCACCTTGCTGATCGATGCAGACAGCTCGCTGATCAGCCGCCAGGGCAGCATCACCAGTATCCAGGCGGGTAACAAGGTATCTGTTGTAAACGCTGGCACCATCGACCTGAGCCGTGGCAATGACGCCCTGGGGCGGCTGACCATCCAGGGTGACTACACCGGCAACAACGGCACCCTGCGCCTGAACAGCGTACTGGCAGGCGATGACGCCGCCTCCGACCGGTTGGTGGTCAGCCGAGGTGCCATCAGCGGCTCTACCCAATTACTCATCAACAACCTCAATGGCGCGGGTGCAGCGACTGCCCAGGATGGTATCCAGGTCGTTGAAGCCCGTGACGGCGCCACCAGTACTGCCACTGCCTTCGTGCAGACACAGACGCTGTCGGTTGGCGCATACGATTACCGCCTGTTCAAAGGCGGCGTAACCGCCGGTAGCGAAAACAGCTGGTACCTGCGCTCGACGGTGGTCGCCCCGGCCCCTGTACCTGAAACGCCAACCCAGCCAACCGAGCCGGGGGAGCCCCCGGTGGTTGCCCCGGCGCAAACGCCACCGGTTGCGGCGCCGGCACCCGGCCAGGTCGAACTGCCCGCCCCCGTGCAAGGCGAAAGTTTGCCCCTGTATCGCCCGGAAGTCCCGGTTTACGCCGCAGCCCCAAGGGGCGCCGCCATCATCGCTCGCCAGGCCCTGGGCACCTTCCACCAACGCCAGGGCGACCAACAGTTGCTCAAAGGCGAAGGCGGCCTGCCCGCCAGTTGGGGCCAGGCCTACGGCGGCACATTGCGCCAGCAATGGAGCGGTACGGTCAGCCCGAGCCTGGATGGCGACCTGTACGGATTCAAAGTCGGCCAGGACCTGTACGCCAAGGTGGGTGACAATGGCTATCGCCAGCATGTGGGGTTCTACGTCAGCCATAGTCGCCTGGACGCCGACGTAAAAGGCTTTGCCCTGGCCGTTCAGGACCGCAGCGTTGGCGATCTGAAACTCGACGGCGACAGCGCGGGCGCCTACTGGACACTGGTCGGGCCACAAGGCGCGTATCTGGATACCGTGTTGCAGTACACCCACCTCGATGGCCGCGCCCGCTCGGATCGCGGCGACAAACTCGACATCGATGGCCACGCCTGGACAGCCTCGCTGGAATCCGGCTACCCCATCGCCCTGTCCGAACGCTGGACGCTGGAGCCACAAGCCCAGCTGATTGCGCAAAAGGTCTCGCTCGACAGCGCAAGCGACAGTGTCTCGCGCATCAGCCATGACGCCCAGTTAGAGCTGACCGGCCGGCTGGGTGTTCGCCTGGAGGGTGCATTCAAAGGCAGCAGCGGGCGCCTGTTGCAGCCTTATGCGCAGGTCAACCTGTGGCACGGCGACGGCGGCCGCGACACCTTGACCTTCGATGATGTAGACAAGATCAAGACCGACTACCGCTATACCTCGGTGCAACTGGAAAGCGGCGTGGTAGCACAGGTCAACGAAGCACTGAGCCTGCATGGCGGCGTGCAGTACACCGCCAACCTGGACAGCCGCCAGCAGGAAGCCAGCGGCGTGAACCTGGGGGTGCGCTGGCAGTTCTGAGGTTACGCTTCACGCTGAGGGGCAGCGCATTCTGAACAGTGCGCTTCCCTGCCACCCTGTGAGCGGCTATGGAATGTCCCTGTGTAGAATCCCCTTGAATAAAAGTGGAGACTGGTATCGATGGAGAAACCATGCACACATCCACCTGCTTTTCTTTCAGACAGACTACTCAGCGTAAAGCTTCGCGCAAACAAAGCCAACTGACATATTTGTCAGTTGCGTAGATTATCGCCATGCCCGATAGTTTAATTACGGTCAACTTCCAGGGTTGCAAATCCCTTGATGTACATGGCTGGAGTGTTCCGAAACCTGACAATGCGGAGGACGATATAACATGAGCGACGAAGCATTCGAATTTGTAAGCGCTTCACCCGAGGGCAGCCCAACATACCCAGCGCAGGCAGCCTTGCTTAAAAAAGATGACCACGTAATGATCAAGAACCGTCCGTGCAAGATCGTCGACATATCACGCTCGACGAATTCAAAGACAGGGTTGGAAACAACGCACATTATTGCTACAGATATATTCACCGGGAAGAAACTCGAAGACTCATGCCCCAGCACGCACAATATAGACATCCCCTTTATCAAGAGGGATGAGTACAGTCTTATATCAATCAATGAAGATGACTTCCTCTCTCTGCTGCACCCGATTGCTTGCGAAACTAACGACGATGTAAGACTTCCGGATTCCGAGTTGGGTCGCAGCCTGCAGAAAGCTTATCTTGACGGAAAAGAAATCTCCATCACAGTCCTAAATACTATGAATGAGAATATGATCATCTCATTTAGAGAAGTTTCATAATCCTGAGTAATGGGTGGAATGGCGGTCGGAAAGGCCTGGCGCAAGGAGTTTGGAGAACCCCTATCACCAGGCCCTCCCCCTCAGCAAACGGAATGCCAGGTTTTCAAGCATGCTTAACGCCGCGCAGCCAGCAGGCCAAGCCCGGCGCAGCCCAGCAGGGAGGCGCTGACCCGGTTGAACAGGCGGCGTGGGCCGGGCTGGCTGAACCAGCGCTGCATGTAGGCGCCCAAGCCTGCGTAGATGGCAATGGCCGCCCACTCAAGCAGCAGGAACAGCACGCCCAGCCACAGGAACTGCTCGCTCACCGGGGTGGCGCTACCGACCGATACGAACTGCGGCAGGAAAGCGGTGAAGATCAGAATGGCCTTGGGGTTACCGGCCGCCACCCAGAACTCCTGCCGTGCCAGGTGCCAGGTGCCACGCGGGTGATCCGTAGCCACCACGGCCTCGCCCACCGGTGCCCGCCACAGTTGCCAGGCGATATAGAACAGGTACGCCGCACCCACCACCTTGATGGTCAGGAACAGGTATTCGCTGGTGTGCAGCACCACGGCCAGGCCCATGGCCGCCAGGGCGATCATGCCGCTGAAAGCGATAATGCGCCCGCCACCGGCCACGCAGGCGGTACGCAGGCCATAGCGGCTGGCATTGTGCAACGACAGCAGGTTGTTCGGCCCCGGCGCCATATTCAAAGCGAAACAGGCGGGAATGAAGAGCAGCAGGCTTGAAAGGTCCATTGTTGTTTTCCTTTGGCAACTGCTGTCTATTTCGGCGGTTGCGGGGCCTTGCGGTCAAGTTACAGCCAGCGATAAAAACTGTACGGGTACACGCCAGCTGTTACGCTGGCGGTGCCACCGAGGACCTTGAGATGCTCTGTTCGCAAACCGCGCTATGGCGCGACCCGGCACTCCCGCACGTGGAAAGCCGCCGAGCCTGCCATAGCCGGGCCTGTTACAAGGCCCACAGCCACCCGACGTTTTCCATCGGCGCGGTGGATGCCGGCCATAGCCATTTCAGCGGCGCCGCACACGGGCAGGAACGCCTCACGCCCGGTACGCTGGTGCTGGTGCCAGCCCACCGCGTACATGCCTGCAACCCCGAACCTGGGCAGCCCTGGAGCTACCAGATGCTGCATGTGGATGCCGAATGGCTCAACCAGCTGCGCCAAGAGTCGGGGCTGGGCGGCGCCGGCCCTTGTGAGCCGGCGCGTATCTGCCGGGAAGCGGCGGTGTATGTACAGTTCTGCGAGCTCAACAGCTTGTTGTTTTCCAGCGCCAGCAACAGTGAGAAAGATGCCGCATTGATTACCTTTCTCGGTGACCTGGACTTTGCCGCTCATGCACCGCTGGCAGCAGCCCCTGCCTTGGGCGCCACAGCATTGAGCGGGTTGATTGCGCACCTCGAAAGCCAGGACCCTGCGCAGCTGAGCCTGGAGGTGCTGGCCCGCGAGGCTGGGCTTGGCCGCTACCAACTCATCCGTACGTTCCGCACCGCTACCGGGTTTACCCCGCACGCCTACCTGCTCAATGCCCGGGTCAACCGTGGGCGGCAGTTGCTAGGTGAAGGGCAAGCGCTGGCAAAAGTGGCCTATCAGCTCGGGTTTGCGGACCAAAGCCATTTTCAGCGGGTATTCAAGGCCCATGTAGGGGTGACACCGGGGCAATACCGCGGCCGTTGATAGCCTGCAATATTGTTCAATACGCTGTGGCCCGGGCGGGGCAAAGTGCGGGTTTTACGCCTGAGCAGCCCCAATGCAACAATTCCTGATCATCGCCCTCGCCCATTTTCTCGCCCTGCTCTCACCCGGCCCGGACTTCTTCCTGGTCGCGCGCAGCTCGATCACCAGCGGCTGGCGGCTTGCCAGCGGCGCCTGCCTGGGGATCGCCCTGGCCAATGGCGCGTTCATTGCCATGGCCTTCACCGGCCTGGCCGTACTGCAGGAAGGCAGCCTGCTGTTCACTACCCTGCAACTGGCCGGTGCCTGTTACCTGCTGTACATCGGCATGCTGTTCTTGCGCCATGCCGGGCAAACCCAACTGAGCATGGTCGGGGGCAATCCGCAGGTGCAAGGCTGGTGGCGTGGTTTGGGCATGGGGTTGTTGTCTGGCATCCTCAACCCCAAGAATGCACTGTTCTACGCCAGCCTGGCGAGCATGGTTGCCAGCGCCAGCGCCGGCTGGAAAACCGCCTACGCCCTTTGGATGTTCAGCATTGTGCTGCTGTGGGACTTGCTGGTTGCCGTGGCCATCGGCAACCAGCGGGTGTTGCGACGTTTCGCCCGCAGCCTGCCGTGGCTGGAGCGGGCCTCGGGCGTCATGCTGGTGGCATTGGCGCTGGTGCTGGTGATACATCTGGCGCGGGGCTGAGCAGTTTCAGCGTGCGCATGTCCATCAAACTGAAGTGGCCACTGGCCCAACCACCGGTGTCCAGGTGCCAGACATTGCCCAGCAGCTTGGGCTCCAGCACCGGTGTATGCCCGACAAGCAAGGCGCGCAGGCCTTGCACTGGCTGGGTATCGCCTTCCTTCAGCCGGCGGCGCGACCACTGGCACACTTCCCGCACTTTGGGGTCGTCGTCCAGCTCCAGTTCCAGCCAACTACGTAATGCAGCCCAATCGGCAAACGGGCTGTCGGCGTGTAAAAGGCCTACCAAACCATCCGCACTTTCCACTTCGATCGCAATCGGCAGCTGCTCGAAGCGTTCCACGTAGCGTAATTGCTCGACCCGCGGCAGGTCGAGGAACCAGCTTCCGCCCGCTGCACGGTACATGTCCAGGTCAAGCCGCCCACCTCGCACGCGCGTGATTGCCAGCGCTTCATGGTTGCCTTGCACCGCATGAAACCAGGGCCGGGCAAGCCATTCCAATGCTGCCTCGCTGTGCGGCCCGCGATCGACCAGGTCACCCACGCTGAACAGGCGGTCCACGGCCGGGTCGAACCCCACCGCTTCCAGGCACTGCTCCAGGCGTTGGAAGTGGCCATGGATATCGCCCACCGCAAGGTCTCGCCCGCGGATATTGGCGAGTAACCGCCGAAACCGTCCCATTACAATCTTCCTCTGCTGGTGGCGCCTTGGCGGGCGTAAAATGGAAGCACTCCCCAACTACCCCCGGAGGTGCATCATGCGTACCGCCCTTGTGTGTGCCGTGCTCATGGCGCTGTCACTGGACAGCATGGCACAAGGTACCCCGGCCGCGCAGGTCGAGGTGCGTTTCGACCACCCGGAAAAATTCCGCGATGCCAGCCTGGACAACCATGGCTACGAGCGTGGCGCCGATGACTATGTAATGAAAACCCTCACCCAGTACCTGCAGAAACTCGGCCAGCGTTACCTGCAACCGGGCCAGCAGCTGGTCATTGACATCCGCGATATCGACCTGGCCGGGCGCTTCGAGCCCTGGCACAGCCAGGCCTACGATGTGCGCTTCATGCGCGAGATCACCTGGCCAACCATCGACCTGACCTACACCCTCAGCCAACCGGGCAAGCCCGCCCAGCAAGCGCAGGAGCGGGTCAGCGACAAGATGTACCTCAGCCGCCCGGGCAGGGTCGCCAGCAGCAGCGACCGCCTGTATGCCGAGAAAGCCATGCTCAACGACTGGTTCCGCCAGCGCTTCGCCCCGCACCCGGCAACCTGAAAAACCCTTCACTGGTACAGGCGTTGGTGCCGGTAGTATGCTCGGCCCTTCAACCTGTACCAGGGAAGGGTTTAGATGAAACTGTGCGCCGTACAACTGGCGTCGCTCAAGGGCGATGTGCCAGGCAACCTCCAGCGCCACCTGGCCTGCATCGAGCAAGCCGCGGCCCTTGGCGCCGAGCTGGTGGTATTCCCCGAACTTTCGCTGACGGGCTATGAGCCTACCCTGGCACGCCAGACCGCCCTGCCGGTCAGCTCTGCACGGCTGGACCCACTGCAAGCGGCCTGTGACCGGCTGGGTATCACCGTGGCCGCAGGCCTGCCGTTGCCGACACCCGAGGGCATTCGCATCGGCATGCCGATTCTCAGCCCCATGGCTGCCCGCCAGGCCTATGCCAAACGGCGCCTGCATGAAGACGAGTTGCCGTATTTCATCCCGGGCGACCAGGCAGTGTTGCTGCAGGTGGGTGAGCACCGGGTGGCACCGGCAATCTGCTACGAATCCATGTTCATGGCGCACGCGGCCGCTGCCCGCGAGCTTGGCGCCGACCTGTACCTGGTCAGCGTGGCGAAAACCGCCAAGGGCATCCGCGAGGGGTACGTGCATTACCCTGATGTAGCGCGCGAGCTGGGCATGCCGGTGTTGATGGCCAACTGCGTGGGCCCGGCCGACACCTTCATCGGTGCCGGGGGTTCGGCGGCATGGGACGGCCAAGGGCGCTTGCTGGCCAGCCTGGATGACCACAGTGAAGGGCTGATCCTGCTGGACACTGGCAACGCCAGCGCAATCGCCCTGCCCTTGGACCCGCAATCGGCATGATCTATGTGCTTATCGCGCTGGTGAGCTACAGCGGCACGTACTACCTGGTCGGCTTGCTGGTTCAGGGCCAGCTTGCCGATGTGGCCGAAGGGTTGCGCCATCGGCCCGATGCGCCGACACCCGGCGAGTACCTGCGCGAGGTCAGGCCCCATGCACGCAGGGCCCACCGGCACTACACCCTGATGGCCGGGTCGGCGGTGGCCATACTGGCCTGCCTGCTCGCCAGCTGGTTCACCTGACGCCTTACAGGTCCAGTGCCAGGCTCTGCCGACCTTCCAGCGCCAGCAAGTACTGCTTGGCCGCCAGGCCGCCGGCAAACCCGGTAAGGCTGCCCGAAGCGCCGATCACGCGGTGGCACGGGGCGATGATGGAGATCGGGTTGCGGCCGTTGGCGGCGCCTACCGCCCGCACTGCATTGGGGTTGCCGATTTGCCGGGCAATGTCGCTGTAGCTGCGGGTTTCACCAAACGGTATCGCCAGCAACGCGGCCCATACCTGACGCTGAAACGCGGTGCCGGCAAAGTCCAGCGCCAGCTCGAAACACTGGCGTTTACCGGCAAAATACTCGCCGAGTTGCCGAGCGGTTTCCCGCAGCACCGGGCACTGGTCATCGCGGTGCAAGGCGCCGAGGCGCACGCGGTTTTCCCGTTCTTCTTCCCACAATACGGCGGCCAGGCACTCGCCACGGGCCACCAGGGTCAAGGTGCCGACGGGGGACTGCATGAGGGTGAATGCGCTGGACATATGCGTTTACCTGCCTGTTTGCGATGGGCGTACTGTACGCATCTACAGCCCTGCACGCACCCGCTTTCTTGCTCAGGTAATTGCACAACCGGCAATCTGCCGCGCCTCGTTCAGGTTGACCTTGGGGATCAACTCGGCGGGTATGCGCGAGTTGGCCGACAGGTTGTAGACGTGGAAGTGCTCGTTCACCACCTCCCGTGCCATCAGCGTCAGCGACGGCAGGATGCGGCTGTCCCAGTGCTGGTCGAGCCCGCATGGCGAATACGGGCCCTGGCCATTTTCGTAGAAACGCCCCACGGTCTGGTCCAGGTCTACACCGACCAGCAACACTTCTTCAAAACCCAGGTGATACGCCAGTTGCAGCGCCACATAGGCCACAGTCCGGGCATCAAAGAACCCGTATGCCAGGTCTTTGCTGAAGGCGATCGACCGGGTCCGTTTGCTCCACAGTGCCCGGTTGCAGACGCAGTTGTCACCGTGGCCTCGCAAACCGTCCAGCAGGCCTGGGGTGTCGGCCTTGCGCAGGGCGTAGCGCTCGGTGCTGGCTGGCACATTGGCACCGGCATATTGCTCGGGCCAGAGCGCCAGGCGTTCGCTGTCGCGCAGGGCGGTGGCGAACAGGGCCGGCTGTTGCTGGCGGAAGCTTTTGTCCGTGCATACGTAGAAGAAAGGCTTGATGCCATGTTCGGCAGTCATGGCGACCGAGCCGTTCATGGCGATGATGGGCAAATGCGCGAACTCGCCCAGCGGGAAATGCTTGGCAGAGGCGCCGGAGGCAAGAATCACCACGGGGCCCTGACGGGTATTGCGACACGCCTCGAAACTGGAGAACGCCCCGCGTTCAGCGCTTGGCTGCGACGGAAGTGTGTTCATCAATGGCATCTATAACTGGACAGTACAAACCACAATACTGATCCGTGTATGTGCCGTGGCCGCTTTTACCTAACTTTACCCAACTGAACAGTAGTCGACCGCCGAGTCCATGATTGGCGGGGTTCAGGCTGCTATGCAGCCCTCATGGACCACCTGTACCAAGGGTAGTTCCCCTACTTTGCGTGAGGAATAGAGGTTACCGCTGCCGACACGACAGACGGCTTTATTCATGAGCCAGCTTGATGCCTATGGTTGGCAAGTTAACCATTACCCGTTTGCCAATCGGCAAGCAGACGCTGGGCATTCGTTTCGCAATCCATCCCTTGTGGCTTGCCTTCGATACCCGCAATAACCGCCAGCAACTGGGCGCGGTTCTGCGCCAGGCGCTGTTGCAGGGCTTCGATCTCCGTCACCTTGCGCTTGAGGCTCGCCAACAACTGGCCGTGGCCCGCCGCCGTTGCCCCTGAGGTGTCGCCCAGTTCGCGCATTTCCTCAAGGCTGAACCCGGCCTGCTGGCCACAGGTGATGATCTCCAGCGCCCGAACTACCTGCTCCGGGTAATCCCGGTATCCATTACCCAGGCGCCGGGCGGCAATCAACCCGCTGGCTTCATAAAAGCGGATGCGCGATGCACTGAGCCCCGTACGTCGCGCCAGTTCACCAATTTTCATTTCGGCATCATTCCCCTATTGACCTTAAAGTTGACTTTAACCTTAGCCTTCTCGGGAACCTAGGGTTTGTACGAAAAGTCGCCGAGCGGCGATCAGGCAAGGCGAAAACAGGCGAGGAACGGCCGGGGTCGCGCCCGACTTTGCTGGTTGCAAATGAGCATTCCGAGCCTGTTTTCAACGCAGCATGATCGTCGCGCAGGCACTTTGCGCACAAAGCCTAGCCCACGCCTGCGCAAATCGATGCGTGGTAGCCATCTCGGAGATCGCCATGACGCCATTCCAGCCCCTGCACCTGCACCTGCCCAACGGCAGCATCATTCCCAACCGCATCGCCAAGGCCGCGATGGAAGAAAACCTGGCCAACGCGGACCAGACCCCTTCCGACAAGTTGCTGCGCCTGTACCAGGCTTGGGCCGAAGGCGGTGCCGGGTTGTTGCTGACAGGCAACGTGATGATTGACCCCGGTGCAATGACTGGCCCCGGCGGCGTGATGCTGGACGACAGCCAGCCGCTACAACCCTTTCGCGACTGGGCCCGCACCGGTCGCGCCCATGGCGCGCAGTTCTGGATGCAGATCAACCACCCCGGGCGGCAGATGCAGGCCAACCTGGGCCAGCCCACCGTGGCACCTTCGGCTGTCGCCCTGGACATGGGCGGCCTGTCCAGGCTGTTTCCGGTGCCCAAGCCACTGGATGAAGCCGAGATCGCCGCAGTGATCCAGCGCTTCGCCCGCACCGCAGCACTGGCCGAAGAAGCGGGTTTCAACGGTGTGCAGATCCACGCCGCCCACGGGTATCTGCTGAGCCAGTTTCTGTCGCCGTTGAGCAACCAGCGTCAGGACCGATGGGGTGGCAGCCTGGAAAACCGTGCGCGGCTGTTGCTGGAAGTGGTGAAAGCCGTGCGCGAAGTGGTTTCGCCCGGCTTCAGCGTGGCCGTAAAGCTGAATTCGGCAGACTTCCAACGCGGCGGCTTCGAACCTGCCGATGCCCGCCAGGTGGTGCTGTGGCTGAATGAATTGCCGGTGGACCTGGTGGAGCTTTCGGGCGGCAGTTACGAGGCCCCCGCGATGCAAGGCGATGCGCGAGACGGCCGCACCCTGGCTCGCGAGGCTTACTTCCTGGAGTTTGCCCAGGAAATTGCGCGCATCGCGACCATGCCGGTGATGGTCACCGGGGGCATTCGCCGCCTGCCGGTGGTCGAGCAGGTACTGGGCAGTGGTGTGGCAATGGCCGGCATTGCCACGGCCCTGGCCGTGGAGCCCACCCTGCCCCGGCGCTGGCAGCGAGGGGAACCTGCGGCCACCGCTGCACTGCAGTCGATTCGCTGGAAGCGCAAGGCATTCGCCGCGCTGGCTTACATGGCCCTGGTGAAGTTGCAGATGCGCCGGCTGGCAGCCGGCAACAGGCCAAAAGCACACGCGTGGCCGTTGCGGGCCTTGTTGTTGGAACAGGGCTGCACATTACTGCGGGTAAGGCAGTACAGGCGTATGATGAAAGGCCGAGCGAATCAAGGGTGAGGCATTGTCATGAACAAACCCTTACACGCGCTGATCTTCGCCTTGGCGGCGCTGTCTGCCTGCTCATCCAGCTCAGCGCAGTATCACGACCTGCCACTGGTGGCCAATGTCGAAACCGGCATGAGCAAGGACCAGGTCGTGCAAATCGGCGGCAAGCCTGTTGCCGAGTCGGACCGCACCGTCGTGCCGGGCACCTGTTATGACTACGTGCTCAGCAAAGCCGCAAACCGGCAACCCTACAGCGTGAGCTTCGACGGTGCCGGCAAGGTCGACAAGACCGCCTTCATGACCTGCGCCGAGTGGAGCAATGCTCAGCACAAGGCCCGGTTGCCCAGCATGGGCGGCTCAAGCGGCTCGGGCTACTGAGGTCAGTCCAGGCATTCCCTGGCTGCCTGGCGCAACTTGTCGCCAGACAGGAAGCTGCCTTTGTAGAACGTTGCGCGGCTGCCCTCGCGAGAATCGACTACGTCCAGCACATCGTCGGACGCCACTGCGCTGGGGGCCGTGAGCCGATAACCATGGGCGATTGACTTCTGTGTGGCCTGGGGCGCCAGCGCTTGCCACTTGGGCAGGACACAGGCGGCATACTGCTGCGGTGACTTCTTGGTCAGTTTGCTGGCAGTGGGGTTGCCGGGCGTTGCGCAGCCGGCAAGGTTGGCGGCTAACAAAGCGCCGATCAGAATACGAAAAGTAGGCATTTGCAATTGGCCGTTGGGGATACGCTGCATTCTATCGATAGTTGCCGGAAGTTACTAATCAACCAAGGTCTTGCTACAGGCACCGTGCGCACCAGCACCTGATAATTCTGCCAGTGGCATGGGTTGGTAAATGCTGGGAAAGTGAAACACCCAGGCGGCAGCCAACCACAACCCTGTAAGGAACATCACGCCATGCAAAAGAATACCAACACCATGCAATATTTCTACCAGAACGGACAACTTGTCACCCTGACTGGAAAGCAAAGCCGCAGCATCTTTCGAAGCCCAGACATGCCGCTTGCAGAATACCAAACGCAAGGCAGCAGTTTGCTGGTTACGGACGACAAAGGGTCTGTACTTCAAGTGCAGGAAAAGGATTGATCGGCCACGGTCTTCCCAAAGCGGGAAGACCATGCCGGGCCAACAATGCCCGCCTGCATGAATCCATTTGCTCCTGCGCAAACCTGCGTCCGCAAGGTCCTTCTTGTACACTCCTCGCATTAGCCCCCACCTGCACATTTTTTGGTGAACGCATGATCGAGGTAACCGAGGTTTCCATTGCCGAGCTGCGCGACGCGCTCGAGTCGGGCCGCACGACGGCGGTCGAGCTGGTCAAGGCCTACCTGGCGCGTATCGACGCCTACGATGGCGCCGACACCGCCACGGCCTTGAACGCCGTGGTAGTGCGCAACCCAGAGGCGCTGAAAGAAGCCGAGGCCTCCGACGCCCGCCGCGCCAATGGCCAGGTACTGAGCCCGCTGGACGGCATCCCCTACACCGCCAAGGACAGCTACCTGGTCAAAGGCCTGACTGCTGCTTCCGGCAGCCCTGCCTTCAAGGACCTGGTCGCCCAGCGCGACGCTTTCACCATCGAGCGCCTGCGCGCCGCCGGTGCCGTGTGTCTGGGCAAGACCAACATGCCCCCCATGGCCAACGGTGGCATGCAGCGCGGCGTATATGGCCGCGCCGAAAGCCCCTACAACGCCAATTACCTGACCGCGCCCTTTGCCTCGGGCTCTTCCAACGGTGCCGGTACCGCCACCGCTGCCAGCTTCAGCGCCTTCGGCCTGGCCGAAGAAACCTGGTCCAGCGGCCGTGGCCCGGCATCCAACAACGGCTTGTGCGCCTACACCCCATCGCGTGGCGTGATTTCGGTGCGTGGCAACTGGCCGCTGACCCCGACCATGGACGTGGTGGTGCCTTACGCCCGCACCATGGCCGACTTGCTGGAAATCCTCGACGTGGTGGTAGCCGATGACGCTGACAAGCGCGGCGACCTGTGGCGCTTGCAGCCTTGGGTGCCGATCCCGGCAGCATCGGCTGTGCGCCCTGCGTCGTATCTGGACCTTGCAGTAGATGCCGGCGCACTCAAGGGCAAGCGCTTTGGCGTACCGCGCATGTATATCAATGCCGACACCGAAGCAGGCACCAGCGAGAAGCCAGGTATCGGTGGCCCGACCGGCCAGCGCATCAACACCCGCGCCACCGTGATCGACTTGTGGCAACAGGCACGCCAGGCCCTGGAAGCGGCCGGCGCCGAAGTGCTGGAAGTGGACTTCCCGCTGGTATCCAACTGCGAGGGCGACCGCCCAGGCGCCCCGACTGTTTACAACCGTGGCATCGTCAGCAAGGAATTCCTGCATGACGAACTGTGGGAACTGTCCGGTTGGGGCTTTGACGACTTCCTGCGTGCCAACGGTGACCCCAAGCTCAACCGCCTGGCCGATGTCGACGGCCCACGGATCTTCCCGCACGACCCAGGCACCCTGCCCAACCGGGAAGACGACCTGGCTGCCGGCATGGACGAATACGTCAACATGGCCAAGCGCGGGCTGAAGACCTGGGACCAGATCGAAACCCTGCCTGACGGCCTGCGCGGCCTGGAACAGACCCGCAAGCTGGACCTGGAAGACTGGATGGACACGTTGGGTCTGGATGCGGTGCTGTTCCCCACCGTGGCCGATGTGGGCCCGGCGGATGCCGACGTCAACCCGGCCTCGGCAGACATCGCCTGGAGCAACGGCATCTGGGTTGCCAACGGCAACCTGGCAATCCGTCATCTTGGCGTACCAACCGTCACCGTGCCCATGGGCGTGATGGCCGATATCGGCATGCCGGTGGGCCTGACCTTTGCCGGGCGGGCTTACAGCGATAATGCGCTGCTGAGCTTTGGTGCAGCGTTTGAGGCAACCGGCTCGCGCCGCATGATCCCACCACGGACCCCGGCCCTCAGCTAAGTACCGGGGCTGCTTCGCAGCCCATCGCCACCTCGACCGCGCCGCTCTCATGGCCTGTGCAGCACCTGTGGGAGCTGGCTTGCCGGCGATGAGGCCGGTAACAGCAGCATGAATCGCATAATTCAACGTTGTGTGTAAAAATACACATAACGTTGAATTATGCGATCTGCCATGCCCATCTCTCCTAGCGAAGAACGCCACCTCACCCTCACCGTACTCAAGGCTGCCATCCAGGCCCTGGGTAGCGTTGCCGCACGCAACATGGAAATCCTCCTGCACGACCTGGACCACGCGGAGCACTCCGTGGTGGCGATAGTCAACGGCCACCTTTCCGGCCGTAGCGTCGGCAGCCCGATTCTCGCCGCCCCGGAACAGGACCAAGGGTTCAAGGCATTGATGCAGGCCTCGGCCGATCAGCGCGGCTGCGAGCCCGTGGTACTTCCCGACTACCCCACCACGCTGAAGGGCCGCACCCTGCGCAGTGCCACTGCCATCTTCCGCGACAGCACCGGCCACCCCTTCGCCAGCCTCTGCGTCAACACCGACGTCACCGGCCTGGACGCTGCCATGAGTTTTCTCCAGCAGTTACAGCCATTGGGGGCCACACCCACCGTCAGCGAACCTGCCGACATGGAACAGCTGATGAGTGAAATCATCCAGGCCTCGCTGCAGCGTACCGGCCAGGGGCGAATGAACAAACAGGCCAAAGTCGAGGCTGTTCGAGTCATGCAGGAGCGTGGCCTGTTCATCGTCAAAGGCGGCGTGGAGAAGGCTGCCAGTGCCCTGGGCGTGACCCGTTACACCATTTACAACTACCTTGAACAATTGCGCGGAGCCAGCCAATGACCTTGCATATCCACACACCCCTGATCGAATCGCGCCCGCTGTCGTTGGCCGCCGGCTGCAATGTCTGGCTCAAGCTCGATGCCCTGCAACCTTGCGGCTCCTTCAAGCTGCGCGGGGTGGGCCATGCCTGCGAAGTGCATCAGGCCCGCGGCGCCAAACAGTTCATCTCGTCCTCGGGCGGCAACGCCGGCCTGGCGGTGGCATACGCCGGGCGCAAGCTGGGCGTGCCGGTAACCGTGGTAGTGCCCGAAACCACCACGGAGCGGGCCAAGCAATTGCTGCATCTGGAAGACGCCAAGGTGGTGGTGCATGGCAGCTCCTGGCAAGAAGCCAACGCCCTGGCACAGACCCTCATCGGCCCGGATGACGCCTTTATCCACCCGTTTGACGACCCACTGCTGTGGACCGGGCATGCCAGCCTGATCGATGAAGTGGCCCAAGCCGGCGTGAAGCCCGACGCGGTGGTGCTGTCGGTAGGCGGTGGCGGCTTGCTCAGCGGCGTGGTCGAAGGGTTGCAGCGCAATGGTTGGGCTGATGTACCGGTGCTGGCAGTGGAAACCAACGGCGCAGCATCGCTGAATGCGGCCATACAGGCGGGGCATTCGGTTGAGCTGGAGCGTATTGCTTCAGTGGCAACATCGCTGGGGGCAAAGCGCGTCGCAAACCAGGCGCTGGCCTGCGCACAGCAGCACCCGGTGCACAGCCACCTGGTCAGCGATCGCGCAGCGCTGCAGGCCTGCGAGCGGTTCCTGCTGGACCATCGCGTGCTGGTGGAGCCGGCCTGCGGAGCGGCGTTGGCACTGGCCTATACACCGGCCACCTTGGCGCAATACCAGAACGTGCTGCTGGTGGTTTGCGGCGGCGCTACGGCAACGCTGGAACAGATTCAGGCGTGGTTGCAGCAGGCCGATTGAGGCCTGCCACTTGTCGGTGCTGATTACGATAGTCACATGCGCCTGATCTACTGAGCCCGCCGCAACCGGAAAAATGCCTTCGCAACCGCGTCAACCCTGACGAAATGCGTATCGCACCCTTTCGGTCTGCGGCAAGTGAAGGCACAATGCGTGTCCTTTTTTTGGCCGGCCTGGCCGGGGGCCTTTAAATGATCAAGACGCCGTACTACCTCATCGACAAAACCAAGCTGCTCAGCAACATGGAGAAGATCGCCTACGTGCGTGAACACTCCGGTGCCAAGGCGCTGCTTGCCCTCAAGTGCTTCGCCACCTGGTCGGTGTTCGACCTGATGCAGCAGTACATGGACGGCACCACCTCGTCCTCCCTGTTCGAGCTCAAGCTCGGCCGCCAGAAGTTCGCCGGCGAAACCCACGCCTACAGCGTGGCCTGGGCCGACGACGAGGTCGAGGAGATGCTCGAGAACTGCGACAAGATCATCTTCAACTCGATCGGCCAGCTGCAGCGCTTTGCCGAACAGTCCGAAGGCAAGGTGCGTGGCCTGCGCGTCAACCCGCAAGTCAGCAGCTCCGACTACCTGCTGGCCGACCCGGCCCGCCCGTTCAGCCGCCTGGGCGAATGGGACCCGGAAAAAATCGAAGGGGTGATCGAGCAGATCTCCGGCTTCATGTTCCACAACAATTGCGAGAACGGCGACTTCGGCCTGTTCGACAAGATGCTGACGCACATCGAAGAACGCTTCGGCCACTTGCTGCACAAGGTCGAGTGGGTCAGCCTGGGTGGCGGCATCCACTTCACCGGTGAAGACTATGCGGTAGACGCCTTCTGCGCGCGCCTCAAGGCCTTCTCGCAAACCTACGGCGTGCAGGTGTACCTGGAGCCGGGCGAAGCGGCCATCACCAACAGTGCCTCGCTGGAAGTGACCGTGCTCGACACCCTGTATAACGGCAAGCACCTGGCCGTGGTCGACAGCTCCATCGAAGCGCACCTGCTCGACCTGCTGATCTACCGCCTCAACGCCAAGATGGCCCCCAACGACGGCGAGCACACCTACATGGTCTGCGGCAAGTCGTGCCTGGCCGGTGACATCTTCGGCGAGTACCAATTCGACCGCCCGTTGGCCATTGGCGATCGCCTGTCGTTCATCGACACGGCGGGCTACACCATGGTCAAGAAAAACTGGTTCAACGGTCTGAAGATGCCTTCCATCGTGGTCAAGCAACTCGACGGCAGCGTCGAGGTTGTTCGCGAGTTCGGTTTCGAAGACTACGTTTCCAGCCTGTCGTAAGACCGGCTATCCAAGTAAGGAGCAAAAGGTAAATTGAAGAAGAACGTTCTTATCATTGGTGCAGGAGGTGTCGCCAAGGTGGTGGCCCACAAGTGCGCACAGCATAACGACGAACTGGGTCGTATCGCTATCGCGTCACGGAACATCTCCAAATGCCAGGCCATCATCGACAGCGTCAAGGCCAAGGGTAGCCTCAAGGTACCCGCCGACATCCAGGCCTTCTCGCTCAACGCCCTCGATGTCGAGGCAACCAAGGCTCTGATCCGCGAGACCGAATCGCAGATCGTGATCAACGTGGGGTCCGCCTTCCTCAACATGTCGGTGCTGCGTGCCTGCATCGATACCGGTGTTGCCTACCTGGACACCGCCATCCACGAAGAGCCGGGCAAGATCTGCGAAACCCCGCCGTGGTACGGCAACTACGAGTGGAAACACCTCGAAGAGTGCCAACAAAAGAACATCACTGCCATTCTCGGCGTCGGTTTCGACCCGGGTGTGGTGAACAGCTACGCAAAACTTGCGCAGCAGCAGTATTTCGACAGCATTGATTCGATCGACATTCTCGATGTCAATGCCGGTTCGCATGGCAAGTACTTTGCCACCAACTTCGACCCGGAAATCAACTTCCGCGAGTTCACCGGGCAAGTATGGAGCTGGCAGAACAGCCAGTGGACCAGCAACACCATGTTCGAGGTCAAGCGTACCGACGACCTGCCCGTGGTAGGTTCGCAAAACCTGTACCTGACGGGTCACGATGAAGTTCACTCGATTTCGAAGAACCTCAACGTGCCGAACGTGCGTTTCTGGATGAGCTTCGGCGAGCACTACATCAACGTGTTCACCGTGCTGAAAAACCTGGGCCTGCTCAGCGAGCAGCCGGTAAAAACCGCCGAAGGCCTGGAAGTGGTACCGCTGAAGGTGGTGAAGGCCGTACTGCCAGACCCGGCCTCGCTGGCGCCTGGCTACACCGGCAAGACCTGCATTGGTGACCTGGTCAAGGGCACCAAGGATGGCCAGCCACGCGAAGTCTTCATCTACAACGTGGCCGACCACGAAGAAGCCTACGCCGAGACCGACAGCCAGGGCATTTCCTACACCGCCGGCGTACCGCCAGTGGCTGCTGCCCTGCTGGTTGCCCGTGGCGAGTGGGATGCCAAACGCATGGTCAACGTCGAGGAGCTGCCAGCCGAGCCGTTCCTCAAGGCGCTGGACGTGATGGGCCTGCCGACCCGCGTGAAAGATGAAAAAGGCGATCGTCCTTGGGACGCTGAAGCCTAAGCGGTAAAACAGAGGGGGCGCCAACAGGGCGCCCCTTCTGCTTTTACAGGCCTGGCCTCTTCGCGGGCACGCCCGCTCCCACAAGTAATGCGTTGGTTTCAGGCCTGTGGTAATCCTGTGGGAGCGGGCGTGCCCGCGAAGAGGCCAGCACAGGATTACCCCCTACTTGCGGGCCTCCAGAATCAGGTTGAACGGCGTTTGCGTCGCCCGCCGGAACCGGCTGAACCCCGCCTCCTCGAACACCGCCCGCAACCGCGCCTCGCCGGCCTGCGCACCTAGCCCCAACCCCACCTCCTGGGACAACGAGTTCGGCGTGCAGATAAACGTAGACGCCGCATAGAACAACCGCCCAACCGGTGTCAGGTTGCCGTCCAGCGAATCCTCGGCATAAGGCTCCACCAGCATCACCGAACCGTCAGGCTTCAATGCACGGTAGGCATGCCTGGCTGCCCCCACCGGGTCGCCCATATCGTGCAGGCAATCGAAGAAGCACACCAAGTCATGGTCATGCCCCGGGTAGTCCTTGGCGCTGGCTTGCTGAAAACTCACCCGCTGCGCCAGCCCTGCTTCTTGCGCACGCTGGTTGGCGGTGGTGATCGATGGAGCGTGGTAGTCATAGCCCACAAACGTCGACGCAGGAAATGCCTGGGCCATCACCAGCGTCGAAGCGCCGTGCCCACAACCCACGTCTGCCACCTTGGCACCGGCTTGCAGCTTGCCGACCACACCCTCCAGCGCCGGCAGCCACTCAGCTACCAGGAAAGTGCGATACCCTGGCCGGAAGAACCGCTCGGTACCACTGAACATGCACGGGTGGTGGTCGCCCCAGGCCAGGCCGCCGTCACCGCGCATGGCCGCAACCAGCTTGTCCTTGTCATGGAACAGCGCCGCGATCACCGCCGCCCCGCCGGCCATGTACGCAGGGGAGTCCTCCAGTGCCAGCGCCATGGCCTGCTCTTCGGGCAACACGAAAACGCCCTTGTCATGCGTCATGTAGCCCGATGCCGCCTGGGCGTTCAGCCACTCGCGCACCAGCCGTGGGTGGCAACCTGTCTTGGCCGCCAGCGCCTCGGGCGTGGTCGGTTGGCTGTCTGCCATGGCCCGATACAGGCCCAGCTCGTCGCCCAGAATGACATTTGCCAGCGTCGCTGCCGCGCCCATGTCACCTACCAGCTTACCCATGAAATCGTGAAGCCTTGCCTCGTCCATGACCTGCCCTCCTCTGCAAGAAGGCCATCGCCAGCGAGGGACGTCCGCTCCGGGGAGGCGGTGGTCGATTGAATGGTATGGGCCTGCCGAGCGCTACCCGACGCAGGCCACCTGTAAGTTTAGTTGCCCCTATCGGTGCGCTTCGCCTGCTCAGCCAATTTCTCCAGCAGTACCGTGGCCAGCGCCTTGTCCGAGAACGGGTTCTGCCCGGTGATCAGTTCGCGGTCCACCACCACGTTGGGTTGCCAGGCCTTGGCGTACCCCATGTCGCCACCGGCCATTCCCAAGGCGTTGGCCGGGTAGAACAACAGGCGCTGGTCCTTGAGCGAACCTTCGAACACCTGCTCCTCCGGGTCGGAGAAAATGGTCATCTTATAGCCCTTGTACAGCCAGTCATTGGCAGCCGGCTTCTCGCCACGCGCCAGTGCCGCCTGGTAGCCGACCGGGTCCTGCTGCGCCGAAAGCAAGGCGATAGGGCCGTGGCAGATGGCCGCAGTGGGTTTGCCCGCCTGGTGGAAATGCCGCAACAAGGTGCCCACGTCAGGGTTGTTGGCCAGGTCAATCAACGGCGCGTGGCCGCCAGGAATGAACAGCCCGACATAACGGCCCAGGTCGCTGGCCAGCACTTCCTTCACCGACAGGGTATCGCCAATGTCCGGCAAGCCCTGCACGACCTGTTCGATCCGGCGCATTTCGGCCGCATCACCGGCAAAGTACTGCGGGTCAACCGAGCGCTGGTCCACACTCGGGGCATTACCCTTGGGCGTCACTAGCACCAGTTGGTAACCGGCCTTGAGCAACTGGTCAGCGGGCACGCCGAACTCGTTGAGGTAGTAGCCGGTGGCGTAGTGTTTGCCGTCCTGCAACGGCAGCTGGTGCTCGCTGGACAGCAGCACAAGTACCTCACCCTTTGGCGCCGCGTGGGCACCACCGGCGAGCAACGCGCCGGCAACCGCCACCGCCACTGTGGACATCTTGTTCATGCAGTTATCTCCTGATCAGGCAAAAGGTGCGATAGCAAGGGGACGGACCAATCGCACCTGTGTGGGTGCTGCCAGCCATTGCGCGGTGGCTGAGCGGTACGTCTGGTAATGGGGGCTCTGGCGATGAGCCTCGACAGCAGCCTGGTCGACATAAAGTTCGAACAGATCAAAGGTCAGTTCATCGACGTCGTGAACGAACAGGTCGTAGCGCAAGTTGCCCGATTCAGCTCGGGTTTGTTCGACCATCACCCGCAGTGCCCGCTCGACCGCGTTGCGGTGTTCGGACTTGGGCGTGATGGTGGCAAAGATAGCTACGTGCATGGTGGCTCCATGTCAGTCAAAAACTGGGAGAATCCTATCTCCACCGTTATCATTCGTTAATTCGAAAGCCGTCATATCCGACATCCAAAATATGAATATCATCAGCAAGGACCTCAACCTGCTGTACCTGTTTCATGTGCTGTACCAGGAACGTAACGCCACCCTCGCCGCCCATCGCATGGCGCTGAGCCAGCCCGCGCTCAGCCACAAGCTCAACAAGCTGCGTCATCAGTTTGGCGACCCCCTGTTCGTCCGCGCCCCCAGGGGCCTGACACCCACACCGCGCGCCCACGAACTGGCACCCGAGGTGGAACGCCTGGTAGCGGGCCTGGAAGGGTTCTATGAACGCTGCGAAGGGCAGGATTTTCTCAGCCGCCCTGCCCGCCTGCACATGTACAGCACCGACTATGTGGAACAGACACTGCTGCCCAGGCTGCTGCCGATCCTGCGCTGCCACGCACCTAACCTGACGCTGGTCACCCAAAACACCCGCGGCCAGCTACCTCGCGAAGGCCTGGAAAAAGGCACCTGTGACCTGGCCGTTGCCGGGTTCTACACCGACCTGCCAGAAACCTTCCACCAACAACGCCTGCTCAGCGAGCACTTCGTAGTATTGGCCTCGCGCAGCCATCCGGGCCTGGACAACGGCCTGGACCTCGACACCTTCCTTGCCAGCGACCACCTGCTCACCACCCTCACCGGCGACCTCGATGGGCTGGTCGACCGCGCCCTGCACAGCCAAGGTAAGCAGCGACGGGTGGTGGCAGGGCTGTCGAGCTTCATCGCGCCCACACGCCTGCTGCGCGGCACCGACCTGCTGCTTACCTGCCTGCGCTCATTGGCCATCGAAGCCACCCAGCACGATGACGACCTGCGCATGTACCCACTGCCGCTGGCACTGCCCGATGTCGAGGTGATGCAGATCTGGCACGAACGCACCCACGCCGACCCGCTACGACGCTGGTTCCGCCAACAGCTATGGACCGTTGCCCAAGAAGCAGATGGCCGCACAGGTCACAATTCCTAAACAACAATGTGACATTTTTTTTCAGCTTTCTTATCAAGGAGCTGAACGATGAAGGTCACGGTTTTCGGTACCGGCTATGTCGGCCTCACCCAGGCAGTGTGCCTGGCCCAGGTGGGGCACTCGGTGTTGTGCATGGACGTCAACGCCGAGCGGGTCGCCGCGCTCAACAAAGGCCATTGCCCGATCTTCGAGCCCGGCCTGGCGCCGATGCTGGACAAAAACCTGGCCTGCGGCCGCCTGCGCTTCACCACGGATGCCAGGGAAGCAGCCAACTACGCCAAATTGCAGTTCATCGCTGTCGGCACACCGCCACAAGCCGATGGCAGCGCCGACCTGAAGCACGTTTTTGCGGTGGTCGACGGCATCCTCGAACATGCTGACGGCGCCAGGGTGATCGTCAACAAATCCACCGCACCGGTCGGCACTGTGCACCGTATCAAATCGCGCATAGCCCAAACGGTCGCCGACAGCGGTCGCTTTCAGGTAATCAGCAACCCGGAGTTCCTCAAGGAAGGCTCGGCCGTGGATGATTGCATGCGCCCGAAGCGCATCATCATCGGCGGCGCAGAACCGGCAGAAGTGGAACTGCTGCGTGAGCTATACCTGCCCTTCAGCCGCAACCGCGAAAAACTCATGGTGATGGATGCACGCAGCGCCGAACTGACCAAGTACGCGGCCAACTGCATGCTGGCGACCAAAATCTCCTTCATCAACGAAATCGCCAACCTGGCCGAGCACCTGGGGGCCGACATCGAGATGGTGCGCCGCGGCATCGGTTCCGACCCGCGCATCGGCTACGACTTCATCTACGCCGGCTGCGGCTTTGGCGGCTCGTGCTTCCCCAAGGACCTGCAAGCCCTGCGCCGTAGCGCCGAGGCGGAAGGCTTCGAGCCGCAACTGCTGCGGGCGGTAGAGTCTGTCAACCAGCATCAGAAGGGCCGGCTGTTCAGCAAGATCCAGCGGCACTATCCCGATGGCCTGCGGGGCAAGGTATTTGCCTTGTGGGGGCTGTCGTTCAAACCCAACACCAATGACATCCGCGAGGCCTCCAGCCGGGTCTTGCTGGAAGCGCTGTGGGCCGCTGGCGCACGGGTACAGGCCCATGACCCGCAGGCGATGGAGGCGATACAGCAGCACTACGGCCCGCGTACCGACCTGCAACTGGTACCGTGCAAGGATGATGCTCTGGAGGGTGCCGACGCGCTGGTGATCGTCACCGAGTGGCAGGACTACCGTGTACTCAACCTGGACAAGGTGCCGCAACTGCTGGCGGACCGGGTGGTGTTCGACGGGCGCAACCTGTTCGAGCCCGAGCACATGGCCGCTGCCGGCCTGACTTACTACGGTATCGGCCGTGGCCAGGTGCAGCCAGCATGCCCGTACTGATTACCGGCGTGGCCGGTTTCATCGGCTTCCACCTTGCGCGCCGCCTGTGCGAGGCAGGCATCGAGGTGGTTGGTATCGACAACCTCAATGCCTACTACAGCATCGAGCTGAAACAGGCGCGCCTGCAGCAGTTGACCGGCTTCACCCATTTCCGCTTCCAGCACCTCGATATCGCCAACGCTGCCGACCTGCAACAGCTGTTCTGCGGGCAAGCTTTCAGCGAGGTGATCCACCTGGCAGCCCAGGCCGGGGTGCGCTATTCGCTGGACAACCCCGGCGCGTACGGCCAGGCCAATCTGGTGGGCTTTCTCAATGTGCTCGAAGCCTGCCGCCAGCAACCACCACGCCACCTGATCTACGCCTCCAGCAGCTCGGTGTACGGCGCCAACGCCAAGCTGCCATTCAGCGTCGACGACCCGGTCGAGCAGCCGGTATCGCTGTACGCTGCCAGCAAGCGCGCCAATGAACTGATGGCGCACAGCTATGCGCACCTGTATCGGCTACCCGCTACCGGCTTGCGTTTTTTCACCGTATACGGCCCATGGGGCCGCCCCGACATGGCGCTGTTCAAGTTCACCCGCGCCATGCTCGAAGGCCGCCCGATCGAAATCTACAACAACGGTTTGATGGGGCGCGACTTCACCTACATCGACGACATCGTCGAGAGCATCCTGCGCCTGCGCCTGAAGCCGCCACAGCCTGCCTACGGGCAAGCGCCCTGCGAGTTGTTCAACATCGGCCGCGGCCAACCGGTGCGGCTGCTGCACTTCGTCGAATGCCTGGAGGATGCATTGGGCATCAAGGCCCGGCGCGAGTACCTGCCGCTGCAAGCAGGCGACGTGCTTGAAACCTGGGCCGATGTGAGCTCACTGGCACGCTGGATCGGCTTCACACCGGGCACGCCGCTGGAACACGGCGTTAACGCTTTCGTTGGCTGGTACCGGGATTTCTACCGGGTTTGAGCCACGCAATCACAACAAGATCACAGGTAGCCTCATGACAGATCCACTTGACCTCTCGGTACTGATCCCCGCCCGGAACGAGGTCGACAACTTGCCGTCACTGTTGATGGAAATACGCACCGCGCTGGCAGCCGTAAACCATGAAGTACTGGTGGTTGATGACGGTAGCAGCGACCGCACCCTGAGCGTGCTGCAGCAACTGAAAAGCCAGGGCTACACGCAACTGCGCATACTGCGTCACGACCGATCGTTGGGCCAGAGTACCGCCCTGTGGCATGCCGCGCAGGCAGCCCGTGGTCAATGGCTGGCCACCCTCGACGGCGACGGCCAGAACGACCCCGCCGACATCCCCGGCATGCTGGCCCTGGTGCGTGCCGATCAGGACCTGGCAGGCGGCGTAAAGCTGGTGGCCGGGCACCGGGTCAACCGCCGCGACAGCGCCAGCAAGCGCTGGGCTTCACGCTTTGCCAACGGGCTGCGCAGCCGCCTGCTCAAGGACGCCACGCCAGACACCGGCTGCGGGCTGAAGCTGATCGAACGCGCCGCCTTCCTGCGCCTGCCCTACTTCGACCACATGCACCGCTTTATCCCGGCCCTGATCCTGCGCCACAACGGCTGCATGCTGGTGCACCCGGTCAACCACCGGCCGCGCCATGCCGGGGTGTCCAAGTACGGCAACCTGGACCGCGCGCTGGTTGGCATCGTCGACCTGTTCGGGGTGTGGTGGCTGATCCGCCGCACCCGCCTGGGCAGCCAACCGCAGGAGCTTGAAGGATGACCCGCGAAACCCTGTGGCTGATCATCGGCTTCGCCGGCCAGGCGGTATTCACCGGGCGCTTCGTGCTGCAGTGGCTGTACAGCGAGTTCAAGCGCCGCAGCGTGATCCCGGTAGGGTTCTGGTACCTCAGCATGCTCGGCAGTGCGCTGCTGCTGACCTATGCCATCTACCGCCAGGACCCGGTGTTCATCATCGGCCAGAGCTTCGGGTTTCTGGTTTACCTGCGCAACCTGCAACTGATCGCCCGCAACCAGGAACAGAAGGAATAGCCCTTGCCAAGCTTCAAGACGCTTGGGGCCGAACGCCTGGCCCTGATTGCCCTCGCGGTGCTGCTGGTAGGCGCAGGAATCGGCTGGCGTCAGCCGATGAATGTGGATGAAGAACGCTTTCTGGGCGTGGCCCTGGAAATGCTGCAGAGCGGCAACTGGTTCATCCCGCACCGGGCTGGGGAAATCTACGGCGACAAACCACCGCTGTTCATGTGGACCGTGGCCCTGTTCAGCCAGCTGACCGGCTCGCCCAAGGTCGCCCTCTACATCCCTGGGCTGCTGTCGGCGGCGACCATTACCTGGGTGCTGCATGATCTGGGGCGGCGCCTGTGGAACCGGCGTGTCGGCATGATTGCCGCCTTGCTGTTCCTGGCCACTTACCAGAGCTACAGCATCCTGCGCACCGGGCAGATCGACAGTTTCCTGTGCCTGTGGGTGGCGCTGGGCATCTACGGCATGGTGCGCCACCTGCTGTTAGGGCCAGCGTGGGGATGGTTCTACCTGGCCTGTGCGGCCATGGGCCTGGGCATCATCAGCAAGGGCGTGGGCTTTGTCCCGGCGCTGATGCTGCTGCCTTATGCCTGGGCGGTACGCCAGCGCTGGCACGGCGTTGTCGCCATGTCTGGCCAAGGGTGGCGCTGGAGCCTGGGGCTGCTGTGCCTGCTGGCCGGTTGTGCGGTGTGGCTGCTGCCGCTGCTGGTGTCGATTGCCCACGGCGGTGGCGCGGCGGAGCTGGCCTACCTGAAGGAAATCCTGCTGCGCCAGACCGCCAGCCGCTATGCCAATGCCTGGGACCATCGCGAACCGTTCTGGTACTTTTTCGTCAAGGTCATCCCCAAGTACTGGCTACCGCTGATACTGGCCCTGCCGTGGCTGGTGCCTGCCTGGCGCCGGCAGTTGCAAAAGCACGATGGCCGCTTTCTGCTGCTGCTCGGCTGGGTAGCGCTGGTGCTGCTGTTTTTCAGCCTCAGCAGCGGCAAACGCAAGCTGTACATCTTCCCGGCCTTGCCAGGCCTGGTGCTGGCCATCGCCCCGCTGGTGCCATGGTTGCTCAAACACTGGTTTCAGCGCCGGCCGGGCTGGCGCAAGGCATTTACCGCCGTGGCGGTGGTGTGGTTTGCCCTGTGGTTTGCGCGTGGCTTTGTCGAGCCGCTCAAGGAGGGACGCAACCCGCACGACACCTTGATGAGCGAAGCTGCGCGCGCCACCGGCGGTGCCGAGCTGGTACTGGTCAACTGGCGCGAGGGCCACTGGCTGTTTGCCCGACAGCCCATCGTGCACTTCGGTTTTACCGGCCAATCCAAGGCGGATGCGGCGGCCTACTGGCTGCGCCACAACCCCAGCGCCTTCGCCCTGATTCCGGCCTCCGAGCTGGGCCGCTGCTTCAGTGCCGACAAGGCGCGCAGGCTAGGTGAGACTTCACGGGCCGAGTGGTATGTGGTGGGTGCCGGTGCCGACAACGGCCAGTGCCTGGCTACTGGCCCCAGCCACGTCTACCACTTCGCCTGGGCGAATACGCCTTAACGCGGTCCGGCGAGGTTTGCCGGCTTTACTGGGGCTGCTCTGCAGCCCTTCGCGGGCACGCCCGCTCCCACAGGAATCGCGCCTTTTCTGGGCTCAGCGCTACACCTGTGGGAGCGGGCGTGCCCGCGAAGGGCCGCACAGAGGCCCCACCGGCCTCAACTGACATCGTCAAGGTGTAACGGCGCTCACAGGTGGATCAAGCTGCAACACCTCGTTGGTATACGCCCACTCCTTCTCTACTTGCTCGGGGTGATCGTTCAGGCGCGTGCCGTAGGACGGGATAATCTGCTTGATCTTCGCCTGCCACTCGGGCGACGCCACCTTGTCCTTGAACACTTTGTTCAACACATCGAGCATGATCGGTGGCGCAGTCGAGGCACCCGGCGAGGCCCCCAACAAGCCGGCGATGCTGCCGTCCTTGGCCGTCACCACTTCAGTCCCGAGCTTGAGCACGCCACCCAATGCGTCGTCCTTCTTGATGATCTGTACCCGCTGGCCCGCCTGCCACAGCCGCCAGTCCTCCTTCTTCGCTTCGGGGAAGTAGGTGCGCAGCGCCTCGAAGCGGTCATTGTCGGATTGCAGCACCTGCCCGATCAGGTATTGCACCAGGTCGAACTCGCGCACCCCCACCCGCACCATTGGCCAGGCATTGTGTACGCTGGTGCTGGCAAGCAGGTCGAGCAGCGAGCCTTGCTTGAGGAACTTGGTCGAGAAGGTGGCAAACGGCCCGAACAGGATCATGCGCTTGCCATCGAGCACCCGGGTGTCCAGGTGCGGCACTGACATCGGCGGCGCACCGGTGGCGGCGATACCGTAGGCCTTGGCCATGTGGCGCTGGGCGATGGCTGGGTTGTCGGTGACCAGGAACGACCCGCCGACCGGGAACCCGGCATAGTCTTTGGCTTCGTCGATACCCGACTTTTGCAACAGCGGCAATGCTGCACCGCCAGCGCCGATGAACAGGAACTTGGCGTCGGTGGCCGCCTTGCTGCCGTCCTTGAGGTTCTTGTATTCGACATGCCAGGAGCCGTCGCCGTTACGGGTGATGTCCTGCACCTCAGTCGACAGCTTGAGGTCGAAGTTCGGCCGGGTCTGCAGGTAGCCCACATACTGCCGGGTAATCTCGCCAAAATTGACGTCGGTGCCGATTGGCGTCCAGGTCACGGCCAGTTTCTGGTTGGGGTCTCGCCCTTCCATCATCAACGGTACCCATTTGCGGATCTGCTCATGGTCCTCGGAGTACTGCATGGGCTTGAACAACGGGCTGGCCTGCAGCGCGTCGTAGCGTTTTTTCAGGAAACGGATGTTGTCGTCGCCCCAGACAAAACTCATGTGCGGGGTGGTGTTGATAAACGAGTGCGGGTTCTTCAACACCCCCTGCTTCACCTGCCAGGCCAGGAACTGGCGGGTGATCTGGAAAGACTCGTTGATCTCCACGGCCTTGCTGATATCGATCTTGCCGTCTTTTTCCGGCGTGTAGTTCAGCTCCGCCAGAGCCGAGTGGCCGGTGCCCGCGTTATTCCAGCCGTTGGAGCTTTCCTCGGCGACCTTGTCCAGGCGCTCGACCATTTCCATCGACCAGCCCGGCTCCAGCTCGTTGAGCCAGACCGCCAGCGTGGAACTCATGATGCCGCCGCCTACCAGCATGACATCGACCTTCCTGGTTTCCGCGGCCTGGGCGTTGAGCATGCCAAAGGCCAAGGCCAGCCCGGCCAATGCCAGCTCCGGCTTCAGGGTGATTTTCATAACCTTTTCCGCGCCTCGTTGCTATCTGTAAGTCCAGCCACAAGCTTAGCTGACAGATTTAGTCGGGTATGGTTGACGTACAACCACTTGCAATCAATCGAATCTCAAAATACTGTATGAATATTCAGTACCAAGAGACAGACCCATGCAACTCATCGCCAAACTCGGCATCCTTGCCGACGCCGCCAAGTACGACGCATCGTGCGCCAGCAGCGGCGCGCCCAAACGCAATTCGCGCGGCGGCAATGGCCTGGGCGCTACCAATGGCATGGGCATCTGTCACAGCTACACCCCCGATGGCCGCTGTGTTTCGCTGCTCAAGGTGCTGCTGACCAATTTCTGCCTGTACGACTGCCAGTACTGCGTCAACCGCCGTTCCAGCAACGTGCCACGCGCGCGTTTCAGCCCCGAGGAAGTGGTACGCCTGACGCTGGATTTCTATCGGCGCAACTGCATCAGCGGCCTGTTCCTCAGTTCGGGCATCATCCGTTCGGCGGACTACACCATGGAGCAGCTGATCCGTGTAGCCCGGCTACTGCGCGAAGAGCACAACTTCCGCGGCTACATTCACCTCAAGACGATCCCTGATGCCGACCCGCTGCTGATCGAAGAGGCCGGCCGCCTGGCCGACCGCCTCAGCGTCAACATAGAACTGCCCACCGAAGCCAGCCTCAAGCGCCTGGCACCGGAAAAACACGCGCATACCATCCGCCAGGCCATGGGCGTGATTCACCAGGGCCAACAAGCGGTGGCCAACGAACCCAGGGCCCCGCGCTTCACCCCTGCCGGGCAAAGTACCCAAGTCATCGTCGGCGCCGACAGCACCGACGACAGCACCCTGCTGCGCAATGCCGAGTCGCTGTACCGGGGCTACGGCCTCAAGCGTGTGTACTACTCCGCCTTCAGCCCGATCCCCGACAGCCCTGGCAGCGTGCCCCTGGCTGCACCGCCGTTGCTGCGCGAACACCGCCTGTACCAGGCCGACTTCCTGCTGCGCGGCTACGGCTACAAAGCGGGCGAATTGCTTGGCCAGAGCGGCAACCTGGCGCTGGACATCGACCCCAAGCTGGCCTGGGCGCTGGCCAACCGTGACGTTTTCCCGCTGGATGTGAACCGCGCCGAACCTGCACTGCTGGCGCGCATTCCCGGTATCGGTTTGCGTAGCGTACAGCGCCTGGTCGCGCTGCGCCGGGAACGGCGAATCCGCTATGACGACCTGATCCAGTTGCGTTGCGTGCTGGACAAGGCGCGGCCGTTCATTGTCACCAGCGATTACCGCCCGGCACAGGCCGAGCTGCGCAGCGGCTTGTTGCGGGCGCGTTTGCGCGAGCCACAGGCGCCGGTGCAAATGGGATTGTGGGGATGATTGCGCTCGACTGCGATGACCGCTTCGCCACCTGGCGGGACCAGGCCCGCGTGTTGCTGGGGCACGGCATCGACCCATCGCAGGTTACCTGGTCACATGGCCCGATGGCCGACTTGCTGGCGGTGCCCGCGCCGCCCCCTGAAGGCCCAGGCCCTTTCCGCGCCAAGGTACCTGCCGCCCTGCTAAGTCAGTTGGAACAGGCTGCCCGTTACTGCGGCGAGCAACGTTGGAGCCTGCTATACGAAGTGCTGTGGCGGGTGGCCCATGGGGACCGCACGGCCATGCTGGCCGGCGACCGGTTGGGCAGTGAATTGCAACGGCGCATCAAGCAAGTCACCCGTGAGGCACATCACCTGCATGCATTTGTGCGCTTCGTGCCCTTGCCAGAGCCTCTGGCAGAGCGCCTGCAACTTGATCTGGTGGCCTATCACGAACCGGCACATGACATTCTGGAGAGCGCCAGCGCACATTTTGCCGACCGCCTGGGGCGTTTGCGCTGGTTGATCGCCACGCCACAGGATGGCATTCGCTTCGATGGCCAGGTTTTCGATTACCAACGCCAGTGCCCCAAGCACTGGCAGCAATGGGCGCGCAATGCTGAAGACCCTGGCGCTGAACTATGGCGCACCTATTACCGCCACACCTTCAACCCCGCCCGCCTCAACCCCGATGCCCTGCGCCTGCACATGCCCGGGCGGTTCTGGCGGCACTTACCGGAGGGTATGTTGATACCACAGCTTGAAGGCCTCGCCCGGCAAGGCAAGCAGCGGGACGGTCAGGCGCTGGAAGTGGCCGCCAAACCAGGCAAACAGATCAACGCACCAGCAGGTGGCTGACCACACAATTGGCTCGTGCAATATCTATAAAGTTGACGCGATTACTCTGTGGGAGATTGCCCAGCCCATGGGCTGCGCTGTCGCGCAGAGAACTGATGCCGGGCGCACCGCGTACCCTGTGGGAGCGGGCGTGCCCGCGAAGAATCCTACGCGGTGCATGGCACCGGCTGCGCCGGTGTTCGCGGGCATGCCCGCTCCCACAGGTACCGCGCTGGCTTTGAGTTAACGCGGTACCTGTGGGAGCGGCTTTAGCCGCGAACACCGGCGTAGCCGGGGCCATCCACTTCAATGCCTGTCCGTTAAAGCAACCAGCCAGCATCCCCCTCCTCCAGCACACCACCATGATCCGTCCGGTCGCCTTTACGCGCCACCGCCGCACCTTCGATCAGGAAATGCTCGGCCCCACTCTCGATCACCGCACCACACGTGGTCCGGTCGCCCACCCTGGCAACGGCCCTGCCGTTGAACGTATAGGCAGCACTGCCGCTCTCCACCTGGTTAACCCCATGCAGCGGACATTTGTGTTGATGGCCTACAAGTACAACCGGGCTCATAGGGTTTCTCCTTCAGACGGTGCAGTTCGGGATTCAAGATCAATCGCCACTGGCCAGTGAACTTTCGGCGCCAGGCAATGCATGTGGCTAAGGCCATCGTCATCGTTCCAGTCACGGGGTGGGTGCACGAATGTTGGCAGCGCTTCGGGGCCTTGTTGCATGAACAGCCGGGCGATGGCCCAGTAGGCTTCACCCTTATATAGGTTGGAGGCGAATTCCACGCGATCAATGACTTCATTGGTTTCGGGGTTGCGGACAGACAACTTGACGTTTTCGATAACACCGCCGTGGCCGGGGGCGTAGATTCGGTGGACCTCGGCGGTAACGTCATCCCAGTTATAGGCGACAGGTTTTACACCCCAGTGCTTACGGCTGAACAAGTAAATGTAGTGGTATCGGTATTGATAGAAATAGATTTTTCGTCGCAGACGATTAAAACGGATTGGTTCGTCCCTTGGAAGCACTAAATCCAACTTAGCAAATGGGATAATAGCCCAAAGCGAAACAATCGGCACTAAAAAACCAAGAACGTTAGTCAACCAATCATGCGACCAGTCGCCACTAAATAAATCCCAGTACATCCATAACATCAAACCAATCTGAAACATCAAAAGAGGAATACTGATCAAAGCTATAACACCACGCAAAATGATACTGGACCGAGGCAGTTCCAGATACACCTCGTCAATATAATTTGGCGGCGGCTTGATGTCCCCTACACTGAAGCGCGGTGCTGGCACCTCGTCAACGTGCGGAAGGTCGTAGCTCCAGCCTATCGCTCGCCCCCATAATGCTTTTGGTTCACGATTAATCATTTAGCCCCCGACTACACACCTCGACATATGCACTATCAATATTCCGATCAGGCCAATACATTAGCAACAACGTAGATGCAACAATAGAGTGACTTCCTATTGTCGACATAAGACCCACAACCCCAGACACCTCTAAGTTAACGACTCCACCCTCATCCATCGCAGCAACATGAATTTTTTTATCAAAACCAAAACCGCTTTTATAGTCAGGAAACCGCGGCACTGCGAAGCCTGAAAAACTAACAAACTTGGTTAAAGGGTCTACAGATGAGGCATGATACTCGTCAGCAAGAATGTACTCCCCACCCGTGAACTCAGGGAACTCGCCATCTCCGCACCGATGTAAAATCAAACTCCAACGGTAAGCTGAAATCTCTTCTTTATAACCTGGTAAAATTATTTGAAATTTCAGTTTCTGCTCTCTTTCCAGCCCGATCAGCCCTCCTATCCGTGGCGCTGTAGGATCGGTACTGAGAGTCGACTCGAAATGCAAGGCAGCCGTTACACCCAACGTGGCTGCGTTGAGCTCTGCAAACGCAATGTCTGCGTATTCAGGAGTTTTCCAATGGACAACTGGAATTTCATCTGCCCTTCCAAAGCAGCATCGCCTTGCCCAACGCTCTAACGGGGAAGATTCGTTTTTTTCAGCATGCTTGCTTAGCGCATATGCTCCCAGCATCAGCAGTAAAGCCAGGCCTAAAGGGCCAAGCAAAGACGTTTTAATAACCGCCACTGCAAAGGCTACAGACCCAGAACCATAAAGTGCCGCAGCCAGCCTATGCTGCTTTCGCGCCGTACTATCGCCAAATGCTTTAGCCCGTTGACTAGCAGCGACTGCCTGAGCCATGTCGAAAATGCCTGCCACAGAACTTATAACCGCACCGACTTTTATCAAGACCTCTCCAGCAATTGCGACGCCTCTAGTCCACGGCATGTTTACGTGAGCAACACCAGATCGCATGATTAGCCCAATCACCTCGATATTCCCCCCAAGCACTCCCAGCGTTGAGCCTTGCAACGCCAACTGTGCTTCATGAGCCTTTGGCCCAATCTCCGCTTCCGCTTTTTCCTGGTTTCTGGTCAAACTGTCATGCTGCAAGTACAACCCGCCTATCGCCAATAGCAGCTCCCAACTGCCTGCCACACCCCGCAACCCGCCAAAGCCGGTTCGCACCAGCTGTGCTGCTTGATGTGAAGTAATGCGCAGCCCCTGGAAGACTTTTCGCGCATCCGCCTCCAGCGTCCCCGCCGCCACCGAGATATCCACCAAGGTCCGCTGCGCCAAGCTGCTCGCCTGGGTCACCTTCATGTTGGCTTCATCCAGCAAACGGCCACGCACCTCCTCAGCTGTGCCCTCGATCCACACCGACACACTGATCATGGTGTTGGTAAACCGCGGATCAAGCACGGCCAGGCTCATCAGCCCGTGCTGCATGATCGGCCGTACCTTGTTCCAGGCCTTCGTTGAATGAATGTCGATGTCATCGATATTGCGATGCATCCGGTCCCTGGCCTCCGCAATCGACGCATTGGCCTTGTGCTGCAACTCGCGTAGGTGGGCACTCTGCAGGGCGTAGTACTCGCCCAGCTTCATCTTCACTTCCAGTTCGATCAGGTGCACGCCGTTGTAAAGGAACTGCGTCGCGCTGTTCAGATGCCGCACAGCGTTCTGGATACCCGCTGGCAAGCGAGGTGCCAGGCGCTGGCTGGCGGCGTTGAGGCCTCCTTGGGTTTCTGCGATGGCCTGCTTGAGGGTATTGCGCATGCGCAAGCCGGCGTCGTTGCTGGCAATGATCTTGCTCAGCATGCCGTAGAGCTTGTCGCTGTCATTCCAGTTGATGGCTTCGGCAGTGGCAAAGCTGGGAAGCAGGCCAGCCAGCAACGCGCGGTCGCGCATCAGCAATGCGCGGTACGGTGGGCTATCGGGGTCTTGCAGCCATTTCAGCCAGAGCGTTTCGCTGGTACCAGCCGCAGGCGTTGCATCGGGCGCCACCGCCTCGGTAATGCCACCGCCCAGGCACAGCGCCATGGTCTTGGCATACGCCACGCCAGACTCACGATGCGCACCGTCGTAGTCGTATTGTTCGGCCACCTTGAACATGGGCGTGTCGAACAGCGCGGCATACGCGCGGGCGTCCTTGTCGATGTAACCCTGAAATTCAGCTTCCTGCTGATCGTACTCGGCCTGGAACGCTGCCCGTTGCGGTTCATGGTAGCGCTGTTCGAGTTTATCGTCGCTGTCCTTCTGTGCCTGCTCGACCATACGAGGCCGGTCCAGCGTCGGATCTATCGGTACAAACGGTCCCCTACCCGCCATCGACTCCAGTGAAGGCACCTTCTGCGCCGCCCACTCCCGGTGCGTGGCGCGGATGACTTGCAGGATCTGTGAGGTCTGTAACTGATAGGCCCGCATAGGGTCTTCCCGCCAGACCTGGCGCTTCACCACCCAGTTCAAACGCTGGTGGTTGAACTCCTGAATCAAACCAACGGTGTCATCGAGCACCACCGCCAGCACGCCATTCTCCAGCTTGTGCCGGTTCATCGCATTGACCAGATACCCTTTCAGGGCAAACCGGCGCAGCCAGCGGGTGTGAAAGCCATGCGCACTGTCGAACGGCGAACACCCGTGCTGCGCATACTCGAACACTTCCTTGTCGACGTGCAGGTTGTCAGGCGTCATGGCGATGCCTGCCAACTCAGGATTGTTGCGTGCCTGGGTCAGGTCCACCCCTTCGAAGCGGTGCGCAGGCGCCTGGCCCTTCTTGTAGGCATTCAGCACACTCACCGGCCAAGGGTCGCTGGAGAAGGCCAGCCAGGCGCTGCCATATTGGTCGGTGTCGATGTTCAGGAAGGACGAGGGAATGTCGTGGTTTTCATTCGTACACTTTTCGGGCAGTGATGCAGGCAGGCCATCTGACGGCTCGTAGGGATTGAAGCGGCGCAGGTGGCCCTGCTCACTCACTTCGTAGGCATGCCAGACCTGCTGGTCGAGCAGCACATACAGGTACCCCATGCGCAACGTTCGTACGCCCAGCTTGGCCGAGATATGCAGGCTGCCGACCACAGTGGTGAGGCACTGCGGCCGGGTGTCCGGTACCAGGGCGCGGCGCAGGGGCAGGATCGGCAGGCCTTGCCGTTCGCAGGCCATGCACTGGTCGTGCAGGAGCGCAGCTTCTGCCAGCGCAAGGTTTACGGCTTCATTGATACTCATTGGCGCTCCTCGGATCCACGCAGGCTGTAAACCGTGCGTTGCCATTGCTCATCGGAGTACTGGGCAAACATCGACGTGAGCGGCCGTTGCCCTTTGGCAGCCGCGTCAATCATGCTTCGAACGGCGGGTACGGTATGCAGGCGGGAGTGAAGGCAAAGGTGATAGAGGGCGAACACCTGAATGTCATGTGTCGCGTTCAAGCCCAGCATGCGAGCGTCATCGATGAAGTTGGAGGCGCTTACGGCCGCGAAGGGCGGAATCTCGCGCTGGTTCATCAGGGATGAACCAGCCCTCAACTCCCTCCAGGCCGCGAGCACCCGTTCGATCATCTTCACATCACCCTGAATACGCAGTGCAGGCCCCGGCAAAGAATGCCGCTGCCCCCCATGCCCCTTGAGGTGAGCCAGCCTTCCACCACTGCTCAGGAACAACCAGTTGTTGATCGGCCACCACGGGCCATGCTCGACGTGCTTGAACGTCGCCGCGAGCAGCTCCAGGCGAACGGGTTCATAGACCGGGTAAATGCTGAACTTCCGCTCGGCATCGGGTATTCGGCACATGGTGGTGAGATGGGTGGCTACCGTGGCCGACGCTGCCTCGCTGAGCAGCCAGCCACACAGGTAGCGCCGGTGCTGGTGCAGCCCTTTGTATGCTGCACGCGCAGTCAGCTCCAGCAACTCACGGCTGGGCATCGTTCCGGGTGAAGCCAGGCAGGCCAGCACCGGGTGCAGGTGAGGTGCATGGGCCAGGTCAGCCCTGTACACGCGAGTCAATGCAGACGCACCCAAGGTTTCGCGCAGGTGTGCGAGCAAGGCATGGTCGCTTTTCCCCGCGATCGCCAGCGGGTCTATCAGCACATGGCAATGCAGGTGCGCCGCATGATGCCCTACGATGCGGCTGACCAGGCTGTCGACATTCATGCCTTGACCTCGCACTTGTTGCTGCCATCGGCTGTAAGCTCAAGTGACTGGCTATTGCCATCGCCTTTCGCAACAGCCTTGGTCTGCCCTTCAAGGTCAAGTGTCAGGCCATTGATTCTAATGCCCTGCGCATCCAGCACGATGCTGCCCCCAGGGCTTGTGAATTCGATACGCTCACTGGCCAGCAACCTGAAGACCGTCGTGCGTTGCTGCACCCCCTGCCCGACGCTGATCGATTGAGCCCCTTTGACCACAAGCTCGCTGTTGTTACCGATGACAACGCGATGGTTGGCGCCCGTTGTTTCGGTGTGGTTGTTACCCACCTGTTCGACAAGGTCGCACTTGATGTCCAAAAGGCTGTTTTGCCCTATGACCTGGGTATGGTTGTATGCCGTTTCCTGGCGGAAGCTGTTGCCGATGCTCAGGTGCTCATCATTGCCGACCTGCTCGATACGGTTACGCCCCACACGCGTGGTCTCATCCTGGCCGACCACATTGTTCTGGTCCCGCTGGGCATGGATGAAAACTTCCTCTTTGCCCAGTTCATCCTCGAAACGCAGTTCGTTGTAGCCGTCGCCTTTATGGGTCTGGCTCTTGATGGTCATGCGCGTCTTGTGCTCGGGCAGGTCATACGGCGGCAACTGGTCACCGCAGTAGGTCCGCCCGGTGATCATCGGCTGGTCCGGGTCGCCGTTGACGTACTGGATGATCACGTCCTGGCCGATGCGCGGAATGGCCATCGAACCCCAGCTGCCGCCAGCCCAGCCCTGCGACACACGCACCCAGCAGGAGCTGAACTCGTTGCCCTGGCTTTCCCGGTCCCAGGGGAAGCTGACCTTCACCCGGCCCCATTGGTCGCAGTAGATCTCCTCACCCTTCGGCCCGACCACCGTGGCCATGTGCGGCCCGTCGATGCGTGGCCGGGGCAAGGGCGCCGGGCGCCATTCGGCTCTGCCGGGGACCAGTACGGTTTCCTGCGTGTAGCGCGTGCCTTGCTGCGCACCCGCCGCTTCCTCCTGCAAGCTGGTGAACTGGCTGCCCTCGTGGTGCACGCGGCTGGCCCGCCAATGCAGGTTCAGGCCTTCGCGCGGGTGCCCGGTCAAGGTGAAGCTCAGCCCCGGTTGCAGGCGCACATCGTCGCCTTCCACCTCGGCCATGCGGGCGTCATGGCGCAGGGCGGTGATGCGGGTGGCAGTGAAGGGCACGCCCACCGCCTCGCGTTTGTAGCGGCCGGGGTAGTCGAAGCGTTCGTAGGGGGTGGACGGCTGCGTCAGGTCGCTGCCGTGGGCACGCTGTTCCAGGCGGTAAGCCGGGTGGGTGAAGGTGTAGTCGCGTTGCACCTGGCGGGTAGTCCGCACCTGTTCGCTGTAGCGCAGGCGGCGCAGGCAAGGCCGGGCCTGATCGCCGCCGCTGTTGGCGTGGTACAGCACCTGGTTGGGGTCGAGGTCGTCCTGCGCGAAGAAGCCGTCGTCCTCGTCATCCGCCTTGATCGCGCCCAGGCTGATCTGCCCGAAGGCCAGCAGCCGGTCGGTGATGATCAGCCTGTGCAGTTTGGGCGTGTGTTCGAAGCGGTAGACGAAGCCCTCTTCGGCGGCCAGCCGGGCGATGAAATCCAGGTCGGTTTCGCCGGCCTGCACGCAAAACTCACGCACCTCATGCTTGTCGATGCTTTTTAGCGTGTAGCCGGTAATACCCTGGCGCTCGAGCATGATTTCCAGTATCTGCGGCACGGTTTTCTGCTGGAAGATGCGCCAGTTCGAGCGCAGCCCGGCGCGAGCTAGCGTGGGTTCGACCAGGGCGTGGTAGCGGGTGCGATGGAAACCCGTTTCACCCTGGCTGAAGGTGCTGACCAGGCCGTGCACGTAGCGCAGCGGGCGCTCACCGCGCCAGACCGTGAACAGCACCGGCTTGTCGAGCAGTTGGCCGAAGTCGATATCGTCCTGGAAGCTGATCAGCTCCAGCTGCAGTTGAAAGGGCGAGCTGATGGCTTCGTCCAGTTCGAACGACACCACCTCGAACTCATTTCGGCCCACCAGCGGCTGGAAGGTAAAGCGCAAATCGGATTGGCTAGGCATGTGGCGTCCCCGCTACTGCTGGATGATGGCGTCGAGTGCTTCCAGCACTTGGGCGGTGACCAGGTCGAGGCGGTAGCTGTAGTAGCTGTAGGCGCAGACCATGGCGATGGCCGAAAGCACCAGCGGGCTCCACCAGGGCCACTCCCAGCCTGGCCCGCGGTAGGGGCGATCGACGACGTTGCTGTAGGGGTCGCACAGCTCTTCCGGCACGGGGCCGCGCAGCTCACGGATCACCTTGTGCATGCGCGAGATCAGGGCAGCGGCGATGTCATCGCACTTGGGGTCGAGGGCGTATTTGCCCCTGAGGCCCAGGCAAATGCAGAAGTACAGGAACTCCAGCACATCCTGGAATTCCTTGGGCGACTGCAGGACCCGTTCGATCAGCACGAAGATCTTTTCGCCGCCCTGGGTCTCGTCGTGGAAGATGCTGAGCAGCGGTTCGTGGCTCCAGCACGAAGGGTTGCCCCATGGGCGGCTCATCACGGCCTCGTCCAGGAACAGGCAAAGGCCGTAGGAATAGACTTCCTGCTGGGCAATGGGGTAGCCGTGCTGGCGGATCTCTTCGCGGATGTTGCGGACCTGTTGCTGCACGGTCTTGTGCACGTAGGCGATATTGGGCAGGTCATCCAGCGTGCGCAGGCGAATGACCAGGCCGAACAGCGGAGTTGCCGCGTCGAGCATCAGGTTTTTGAAGGCGCCACGTATCTGGAACTCCGGGTCGGCGGGGTAGCCTTCGTAGCCCGGCTGATCGGCTTGCCTTCCCTCGTCGGCCGGGTAAGGCGAGAGGGTATCCTGCGGGCCGTCAAGCATCCCGTGCAGGGTGTTTTCGGTTACATCGCGGGCATCGGCAGCGCCCTCGGGTTTTACCGGAGGGGTATCGGTTGGGCCGGGCATGAAGGGTCCTTGTCTACCAGCAGGCTGAAGACACGAACACTATCGGGGAATCAATTCTTCAAGGAGTCTGGGGCTTCCTAAACGGTTGTAGGATCCGTCTCTTCTTCGAGTTACCAGACATTTCTCTGGCAACATTTTGGATAAATACATGTAGGCAAAGGGGGCTCATGCCAGTCAGTTAAGCAATTTGGGGCCGCGTTGCGGCCCATCGCCGGCAAGCCAGCTCCCACAGGTACAGCGCATGGCTTGAGTTCAGTGCGATCGGTGTGGGAGCTGGCTTGCCTGCGATGGGCTGCGCAGCAGCCCCAGTATTCTTAACTGACTGGCATTAGGCAAAGGGGCCGCTTTGCGGCCCATCGCTGGCAAACCAGCCCCTATGGAAAAGCGGGCCCGCTTCATCAAAGTCAGGCAAACAGCTTGGCAACACACGCCAGCTTTTTCTTGTACGAACGCCGCGCTTCCAGTGCCTGCTCCAGGCTCACCGCCAGGAACCGTGCCTGCTGGTTGGGCTGCATCTGGCCGATCAGGTCGAGGTCGGCGCTGATCACCGTGCCGATCATGGCGTAACCACCACCGGACACGGCATCACGGTGCAGAATGATCGGCTCCAGGCCCGCAGGCACCTGGATCGAGCCGATCGGGTAGCAGCTGTCAACGATGTTGGAAGGGTCGGAACCTGCACCAAATGGTTGCTCCCGTGGCTGGAAGCTCAAGGCGCTGCCACCTTTGTAGCGGTAGCCGATACGGTCCGCTTCGGAGCCGACAGTCCAGGCCTGGGTAAAGAAGCTCTGCGCCGCAGCTTCGGTCAGACGATGGAAATACAGCCCTGGCACTACCCGCAACACGACCTCGCCACCCAAAGCCTGGCGCAGGGCCATGGGCAAGCTTGCTCCGGCCCGGGTCTTGCCACTCGCGACGCCGACCGGCAACAGGTCGCCGGCCATCAACTTGCGCCCGTGCAAGCCACCCAAGGCGCCCAGCGCGTAGGTAGAACGGCTGCCAAGCACCTGCGGCACGTCGATGCCGCCGGCCACGGCCACATACGCCCTGGCCCCCGCGGTGGGAAAGCCGAAGCTCAGCACCTGCCCGGCACGCACGGCAAACGCCGTGTCCGGGCGTTGCTCGCGGCCATCCAGCAACGCGGGCATCTGTGCACCGCATACGGCCACCAGCGCATCCTGCTGGAACTCCAGCTCCGGCCCCACCAGCGCGCACTCCAGGCCAGCCGCACCGGCCGGGTTACCCACCAGGTGGTTGGCAGCGCACAAGGCATACTGATCGAGCGCGCCGGACGGCGGGATGCCGAGGTGGTAATAGCCTTCACGGCCCAGGTCCTGGACCGAGGTGGCCAGGCCGGGTTTGATCACCTTGATCATGCCAGCACCTCCTGCAACGATTTGGGGTAGCCGACCGGGTCGGCGAGGAAGGCATCCAGAGAAAACTCCACCGGGCGGATACGCAGGTCGAAACGGCCCTCTTCCACATCCGCTACCGCCTGGTCGTAAGCCCTGCGGTCGATGGGCTTGAACTGCACGATGTCGCCTGGGCGGAAGAACACCATGTGCTGTTTCAGGTAATTCAACGTTTGCTGCGGGTCGTAGATCGGTGCCGGGGTGACGCCGAACATCTGGTAGCCCCCTGCCCCGCGCACCGAGTAGATGCAACCGAAGCAACCGCCATGGCCCAAGGTGAGCTTGGGGGTGTCGGTGCGCGGGCGCAGGTATTTGGGCACCTCCAGTTGCCGCTCGCGCTCGACCATCTGGAACATGAACGGCAGGCCCGCCACGAAACCGACCATCGATACGAACCAGGGCGCGCCACTGTGGGCGGCGATGAATGCGTCCACATCGGCCAGGCCGTTGATACGCGCCGCGTACTCAAGATCGGTGCTGTCCGGGTCCTGATGGCGGTCGCGGAAACGCATCAGGGTTTCATGGGTCCACGGGTCGTTGTACAGCACCGGGATCTCGATGATCCGCGTCTGCAACGAGCGCTCGGCCACGGCCTGCGCTTCGGCGCCTTGCACCGCTTCGAGCAGCGCCTGCGGCGCAATGCGATCCGGATCAAAGCGGATCTGGAACGAGGCGTTGGCCAGGCACACGTCCAGCACGCCATCCAGGGCCAACCGCTCCACTGCGCGGGTGACGGCCATGCCTTTGAAGAAGGCTTCCAGCGACATGCTTTCGCTGACTTCGGCAAACAGATGCTCGTCGGCGCCGAAGCTGTAGCGGATCGGGGTTGTAGCAAGCGGTTCGGCCATGACTGTTCCTTTTCTTGGAATCTTTATAGAAAGGCAGGCGAAAACAAAATGCACGGGCTCCGGCCTGTACCGGCCGGATACCTCTCGACTCAGCGCGGCGCGCGCACCACGATCCCCGCCGCGTCCAGCGCCTTGCGCGTGGTTTCGACCAGGTCGAGCGCACCGGGGGTATCGCTGTGCAGGCAGATGGAATCGAACGCGATGGCCAGGTCCTGGCCTTCGACCGTGCGTACCACGCCTTGCTGGCAAGCGCGCAGTACCCGGTCTGCAACGGCCTTGGGGTCGTAGCCACGCACATTGCGGGTAAACACGATGGAGCCGCTCAGGTCGTACTCGCGGTCGGCGTAGAACTCGCGAACCACCGGTTGGCCGAGCGCCTGGGCAATATGGCAAATCACCGAGCCCGGCATGCAATACAACAGCAGTTCAGGCTCGATCACCCGCAGGTTTTCCACCAGCAACCGCGCGGCAGCTTCGTCACGCGCCAGGTGCATGTACAGCGCACCGTGCGGCTTGATGTGCTGCAGGCGCACGCCTTGGGCGCGGGCGATTTCACGCAGTGCGCCCAGCTGGTAGAGCATGTCGTCGACCAGTTCCTGGGCAGGCGCGTTGATATGCCTGCGGCCGAAACCGACCAGGTCACGGAAACCCGGGTGCGCACCCACCGCCACGCCCAAGGCCTTGGCCCGTTCCACGGTGCGGCGCATGGTGCCGGGGTCGCCGGCATGGAAGCCGGTGGCGATGTTGGCGCTGCTGATGTAGCCCATCAGCTCGTTGTCGACGCCGTCGCCAATGGTCCATGGGCCAAACCCCTCGCCCATGTCCGAGTTGAAATCCACCACCTGCATGACTGCTTCTCCTGGCGCTTGTGACTGCATGCCAGCCACGTTAGATTCTCCTCACCCCCTTGGGAAGATCTATAAACAGATAGGGTGTCTTCGGAAAATCAGATACCCCAGGAGCCTACCGTGTCACTGACCCTGCGCCAGGTCCGCTATTTCGTTGCCACTGCCGAGATCGGCCAGATTTCCCAGGCGGCCATCCACCTGAACATTTCGCAGTCGGCGGTGACCACGGCGATCAAGGAGCTGGAGGCCATGTTGGGTGTGCTGCTGTTCCAGCGTTCGGCCCAGGGCATGAACCTGACCGAGGCCGGCCGGCACTTTCTGAACCGCGCCTATGTGATCTTGCGCAGTGTCGATGACGCCCTGAACAGCCCGCTGCCGGACGTGCGTGCCAATGGCCTGCTGCGCCTGGCGGCCAGTTACACAGTGATCGGCTACTTCCTGCCTCACCACTTGCAGCGGCTTGAGCACTGGCACCCGGACGTGACCCTGGAGCTGTACGAGCAGGAACGCAGCGCCATCGAACAAGGCTTGCTGGAGGGGCGTTTCGACATGGCGGTAGTGCTCACTGCCAACCTCACCCACCCTGATATTGTCTCTGAGACGCTGTTCAACTCCGAGCGCCGGCTGTGGCTGCCCGGCCACCACCCGCTGTGCGAGCGCTCGTCGGTGAGCCTGGCCGATGTGGCCTGCGAGCCGTTCATCCTGCTGACCGTGGACGAAGCCGAACAGAGCGCCATGCGTTATTGGGAGCAGGCCGGGCAGCGCCCGAGCGTGCGGGTGCGCACCAGTTCGGTGGAGGCAGTGCGCAGCATGGTCGCCAATGGCAGTGGCGTGGCCATCCTGTCGGACCTGGTGCACAGGCCCTGGTCTCTGGAGGGCAAGCGCATCGAAACAGTGACCATCAGCGACCCGGTGACGCCGATGAGCGTAGGGCTGGCCTGGCATCGGGAACGGGCGTTCAGCCCGGCGATGCAGGCCGTGCGCAACTACTTCCATGATGCATTTCTGGCGCCGCAGCAGTTGTCTGCCCGGCGTTGAGCCTGCGATCAGTGTTTCAGGCAGCTGTCGATATTCCAGCCGTACAACCACTGCACCGCATCGTGAAACTGCTCTTGCGAACGCCCTGCCCACAACTGGTTGCGCACCAGCCGCTCTACACCCTTGGCATGGTACAGCCGCCCCATTTCCCGCGCCGACCACAACACCCGGGCGGTACGTGGAATACGGACCGACTCGTACAAGCGGAATGCCGCCTGCAGGTCATGCTCACACGCCTTCACTGCCTGCCCCAGCACCACCGCATCTTCCAGTGCCATGCACGCCCCCTGGGCCAGGTACTGGGTCATCGGGTGTGCGGCGTCACCCAGCAAGGTCGCCCGCCCTTCGCCCCACTGCTCCACCGGGTCGCGGTCGGCAGTGGCCCAGCGGCGCCAGGAAGTTGGCCGGTCGAGCATCTGCCGTGGCCGTTCATGAATGCCCTCGAAGTACGACAGCACCTCTTCCTTGCTGCCATCGGTCACACCCCACTGTTCCTCGTTGCGGCTGTGGAAGGTCACCACCAGGTTGTACTGCTGGCCGCCGCGCAGCGGGTAGTGCACCAGGTGGCAACGGGGGCCCGCCCACAGCATAGGGGCGTTGACGCGCAGGTCTTCGGGCATGTTCTGCACATCCACCACTGCGCGGTACACCACATGCCCGGTGACCCGCGCCGGGTCGCCGACCATGCGCTCACGGATCACCGACTTGACGCCGTCGCAGCCGATGACCGCGTCAGCCTGGTAACGGTTGCCCTTGCTGTCGGTCAGGGTCACGCCCTGGTCGTCCATCTCCATGCCGGCGATGTGGGTCGAGGTCTGGAAGCGGATCAGCGGGTTCTGCTGCACGGCTTGCAGGATCGACAGGTGAATGTCGGCACGGTGGATCACGCCATACGGGTTGCCGAAGCGCTGGCGGAAACGCTCACCCACCTCGATGCGCCCCACCTCGTGGGCATCGATGGCATCCATCATGATCAGGTGGTCGGTGAACACCGAGCGGTTGCGCGCTGCATCACCCACGCCCAGCGCATCCAGCGCGGCATAGGCGTTGGGGCCAAGCTGAATGCCCGCGCCGATCTCACCGATATGGTCGGCCTGCTCCAGCAGCAGCACCTGGATACCTTGCGCGGTCAGGGCCTGGGCGGCTGCAAGGCCACCGATACCGCCACCGACGAGGATGATTTTTTGTTGTTTGGCAGTCATGGTTGGGGTCTCCGTACAGGCTGCGTTTCTTATTGGATGAAATCGGGTTGGCGGCCTGGAGCCGCGCGCTCGAACGCGGGTTGTGCCTGGCAGTGCTCGTACACCGCCATCACCCGCGGGTAGGCTTGCAGGTCGCAGCCCATGCGCTCGGCGTTGGCCACTTGCGGCACCAGGCAGCAATCCGCCAGGGTGGGTTGCTCACCAAAGCAGTACGGGCCAGCGCCATGGCGTTGGAGTAAGGCTTCGAGTGCAGCCAGGCCCTCGGCCACCCAATGGGCGTACCAGCGGTCTTTATCCTCAGCGCCCACTTCCAGCACCCGCTGCAGGTAGCCCAGCACACGTACATTGTTCAACGGGTGGATATCGCAGGCGATCAGTTGTGCAACTTCCAGCACCCGTGCGCGCAGCAGCGGCTGCTTGGGCAACAACGGCGCCTGGGGGTACTGCGCATCGAGGTAGTCGATGATGGCCAGCGACTGGGTCAGGCTGATGCCGTCGTTGCCGACCAGTACAGGTACGCCACCGATCGGGCTGAGTTCACGGTGCTGCGCCTGGCGTTGCTCGCCGGCCCGCAGGTTGATGCCGTGGTAATCCACCTCCAGGCCTTTGAGTGCCAGGGCAATGCGTACCCGGTACGAGGTGGAACTGTTGAAAAAGCTGTAAAGCTGCATGGCAGTAGTCCTGCTGGATCAGAGCGTGATGTGGGGGTTGGCGTGCAGCACGGCAGTCGGCCGCATGCCCTTGAAGAAAATCGCCGCAGCAACCAGTACGGCGGGCACCATGAGCACACCGAACAGCACCTCGAAGGACAGCCCGGCATCCATCAGCAATGCGCCGCCAAAGGTGCCGCACACCGAGCCGATGCGCCCTACCCCGTGCGCCCAGCTCACCCCGGTGGCGCGGCTGCTGGTGGGGTAGAAAGCGGCAGCCAGGGCATTGGCGCCTACCTGCGAACCACTGATGCAAAAACCCATGCCGGCCACGCTCAGGCCCAGCAGTGAGTAGTCGCCGTGGCTCTGGCCGATGGCAAACAGGCACGCTGCGCCACCGAGCAAGGCCAGCACCAGCACGCGGTGCGGGTTGAAGCGGTCCATGGCCGCGCCCAGGCACAGCGCCCCCAGGGTGCCGCCAATCTGGAACAACGCACTGATCAACGCCGCCTGGCTCAGGCTCAGGCCGGTGTCACGTACCAGCAGCGGCAGCCAGTTGGTCATGCCGTAGATGATCAGCAGGCTCATGAAGAACGCCAGCCACAGCGCCAGGGTGCCACGGCGTAATGGCGGAGCCAGAATCTGGCGCACAGGCGAATGGCCTTCGACAACGTCGTCGATGCGCAAACCCTGGCAACCGCTCGGCAGTGCGCCGATGCGCTGCAAGATGGCCAGTGCCTTGGTGTCACGCGGGTTGCGTCGCGCCAGAAAGCGCACCGACTCGGGCAGGGCCACTACCAGTACCGGTAGCAACGCCAGCGGCAAGACGCCCCCCAGCGCCAGCACACTGCGCCAGCCAAACAGCGGCAACAGCTGCGCAGCGACCACGCCACCCAACGCCGAACCCAGCGTAAAGCCGCAAAACATGCCGGTCACCATCAGCGAGCGGCGGCGTTGCGGGCAATACTCCGACGTCAGGGTAATGGCATTGGGCATTGCCCCGCCCAGCCCCAGCCCTGTAAGCAGTCGCAACAACGCCAGGCTGTGCAAGTCCTGGGCGAACGCAGCGGCCAGGCTGAAGGCGCCGAAGCAGGCCACCGACAACAACAGCACCCGCTTGCGGCCAAAACGGTCGGCCAACGGCCCGGCCATGAAGGCGCCGAGCATCAAACCGACCAGCGCGGCACCCAGCACCGGGCCAAGGTCGGCAGCGCCGATCTGCCAGTGCTCGCGTAGCGCCGGGGCAATGAAACCGATGGCAGCCGTGTCCAGGCCATCGATGGCTGTCACCAGAAAACACAGCAGCAGGATGCGCCACTGAAAGCTGGCAACAGGCTGGCTGTCGATGAAGGCTTGTACATCCACGGTATTGTTTTTGTCGGTGGAAGACATGAGCGAAACCTCCGGGCCGGCGCCAGGCGCAGGCCACGTGTATAACCGGGAGGAAGGGCCGACTGCGCCGGCCCGGGGCTATCAGAAGACGCGGACGTGGATTTCGCCCAGGCCATCGACACCACCCACCATCAACTCGCCCGCGACCACCGGGCCAACGCCTTCGGGGGTGCCGGTCATGATCAAGTCACCGGGTTGCAGCTCGAAGAAACGCGACAGGTAGGCGATGGTTTCGGGCACCGACCAGATCAGCTTGTCGATGTCACTGCGCTGGCGGTCCGCACCTTCCACCTGCAGCCAGATGCCCGCCTGTGCCGGGTGGCCAACCTCGCTGGCCGGGTACAGCGGTGCAATGGGCGCAGAAGCGTCGAACGCCTTGCCGATTTCCCAGGGGCGGCCCATCTCGCGCATTTTCATCTGCAGGTCCCGGCGGGTCATGTCCAGGCCTACCGCGTAGCCCCAGACGTGGTCACTGGCCTGTTCCAGCGGGATGTTGCGCCCGCCTTTGCCAATGGCCGCGACCAGCTCGATCTCGTAGTGGTAGTTGCTGGTCTCGGCCGGGTAGGCCAGCTCCAGGGTCTGGCCCTCGGCTACCGGTACCACGGCGTCAGCCGGCTTGCAGAAGAAGAACGGTGGTTCGCGATCAGGGTCAAAGCCCATTTCGCGGGCGTGGGCCGCGTAGTTGCGGCCCACGCAGTACACGCGGCGTACCGGGAAACGCTGGTCACTGCCGGCAATCGGCAAGCTGGTGGTGGCGGCAGGTTCGAACAGGTAGGTCATGGCAGGGTTTCCTTGGATCAATGGTCTTCGCGGGCTTCGCGCAGCAGCCCAAGGGCCTCCTGCACAGGCCGGTCGGAATAGCTGAACAGCACACACTCGTCGTCGGCTTGCAGGCTCAACGGCACCCAGCTCGGCACCACGAAGGTGTCCTTGGGTTCGAAGCTGAAGGCCTGCCCACCGATGATGGCGCGGCCCCGGCCCTCGACCACCGAATACACGGTGGCGTCGGTGCAGCGGGCTGTCTTGCCGACAAAGCCACGCGGCAGCAGCTGCATGCAGGTGCCGATGGTGGGCATGGCCCAGCCGCCAGTGGCCGGGTTGACGTAGCGCAGCTTCACCCCGTCCCAGGCATCCAGCTCGCCCTGGCGCTCAAGGGTGGCCAGGGCTTCGCGGGTGCGGGCATAGGGGTAGCTGAAAATCGGCGAGGTGGCGCCCCGTACTTCGTGACGCAGCGGCAGCATGTTGGCGCCGTAGCGGGCCAGGCTGTTGCCCTCGGGGCGACTGACGGGCTGCACTGCTTCGGGGTAGTTCTCGGCAAAGCCGGCGCCATAGAAACGCACGGTGGGGATATCGAGGCCGTCCAGCCAGATCACCGGCTCGCCACCTTCGGCCTCGCTCAGGTTGCCATGGTCGTGCCAGGTCCAGGACGGGGTGATGATGAAGTCGCCTGGGTGCATGGTGGTGCGCTCGCCATCCACCGCCGTATAGGCGCCCTTGCCTTCGACCACGAAACGCAGCGCAGACTGGCTGTGGCGGTGGCTGGGGGCAATTTCGCCCGGCAGGATCAGTTGCAAACCGGCATACAGGCTGGGGGTGATGGAGGCCTGGCCACGGATACCAGGGTTTTCCAGTACCAGCACCCGGCGTACCGCCTCTTCTGCGCTGATCAGCTGGCCGGCCTCCATCAAGTACGGGCGCACCTCGCTGAAACGCCAGAGCGCGGGAACGCAAGAGGTAGTGGGCTGTGCCGGCACCAGGTTGTGCAGTTGCTCCCACAGCGGGAACAGCGCCTGGCTGTCGATACGTTGATAGAAGCCGGCGCGGGCCGTGCCGATGTTGTCGTTGTTATTCATCGCTTCACCTGTGGTGGGCTGTATGGGGCGAATGGCAGTGGCAGCGCCCCCGTTGTGGGAGCGATTAAACGCCCACGCGACATACAAAAAAAATGATATTTTCATATGCATCCATATAAAAAAGATGATGAGAGACATGCCATGCACTGGACCCGACGCCTGCGCCCGCGCCACCTGCAACTGCTGGTGACACTGGCCGAAACCGGCAACCTCAGCGACACCGCCCGGCAGGCCTACACCACCCAGCCAGGCCTGTCGAAGTTCCTCAAGGAGCTGGAGGAAGACGCCGGCGCGTTACTGTTCGAACGCCATGCCCGTGGCCTGCGGCCGACCGCCGAGGGCACTTTGCTGGTCAACCATGCACGGCGAATCCTTAGCGAAATGGAGCGGGCGCAGAGCAACCTGGATGCCTTGCGTGAAGGCAATACGCCCAATGTGGCCATCGGTACCTCACCGGCCTCGGCACCGAGCCTGGTACCCGATGCCATCCTGTATTTCCTGGATAAACACCCGAAAGCGCAGGTATCGCTGCAGGAAAGCACCATGAATGTGCTGCTGGAGCGTTTGCAACTGGGCCAGCTGGACGTGGTGGTAGGGCGTGTCGACAATTACCAGCCGAGCCAGGCCCTGCACAGCGAAATGCTGTTCCGCGAGCCGATGCAGGTGGTCGCCCGCCCCGACCACCCTTTGGCCCAGCGAAAAGGCCTGAGCTGGGACGACCTGTACCAGTACGACTGGCTGCTGTGGCCGCCCGCCACGCCCATTCGCAACCGCCTGGACACCGCCCTGAGCAACGCCGGGCGCAAGCCGTTGCCGTGCCGAATCGAATCGTCGTCGCTGATGGCCAACCTGTGGTTGATGCAGAACAGTGACATGCTGTGCGTGGCGTCCGGGCGGGTGGCCGAGCATTTCCATGGGCGCGGGTTGTTGCAGCGGCTGGATTTCGAGTTGGAAGCGGAAGGCTCGATTGGCATGTGCTGGCGGGATGAGCCGCATATCGAGGGGGCGGTGCTGGATTTGCTGGAGAGCTTGCGCGAGGCCGCCCGCAACCCCATTCGCAAGCCTTGATCGGTGGTGTGCCATTCGCGGGCACGCCCGCTCCCACAGGATCTCCCTGTACTTTAAAACCTGTGCAGTACCTGTGGGAGCGGGCAAGCCCGCGAAAAGGGCTAAACCGATCTCGAGCCGAACGATCAGAACTCAATGCCGTCATAACCTGAGCCGGTGCCGACACGCAAAGAGGACGCGAAATGACCCAGCCCGACCCGTCATACGTCAAATGGCTCGAAGACCGCGCCATGCTCAAAGCTTCCCAGGAGCGCGCCAGTTTGTATTCAGGCCAGTCACGCCTGTGGCAACAGCCCTACGCCGAAGCCCAACCCCGACGCGCCACCAAAATCGCCTCGGTATGGCTGACGGTATACCCCGACGCCATCATCGCCCCGCAAGGCTGCTCGGTGCTCGGCGCCCTCGCCCACGAAGCACTGTGGAAACGCCTGTCGGAGATCGGCATCCAGGGCCTGCACACCGGCCCGATCAAGCTCTCCGGCGGCATTCGCGGGCGCGAGCTCACCCCCAGCGTGGACGGCAACTTCGACCGCATCAGCTTCGATATCGACCCGCTCTACGGCAGCGAACAGGAACTGGTGCAGATGAGCCGCATGGCCGCGGCCCACAATGCTGTGACCATCGACGACCTGATCCCCTCGCACACCGGCAAGGGCGCCGACTTCCGCCTGGCCGAAATGGCCCACGGGCCCTACCCGGGGCTGTACCACATGGTCGAAATCCGCGAGGAAGACTGGCCGCTGCTGCCGCAAGTGCCTGCCGGCCGTGACGCGGTGAACCTGCTGCCGGCCCAGTGCGACGAGCTCAAGGCCCGCCATTACATCGTTGGCCAGCTGCAACGGGTGATCTTCTTCGAACCCGGCGTGAAGGAAACCGACTGGAGCGTCACGCCCCCCGTGACCGGCGTCGACGGCAAAACCCGCCGCTGGGCCTACCTGCATTACTTCAAGGAAGGCCAGCCCTCGCTGAACTGGCTAGACCCGACCTTCGCCGCCCAGCAGATGATCATTGGCGATGCCCTGCACGCCCTGGACTGCCTGGGTGCCCGCGGCCTGCGCCTGGATGCCAATGGTTTTCTCGGCGTGGAGGCCCGGGCCACCGGCACCGCCTGGTCGGAAAGCCACCCGTTGTCGATTGTCGGCAACCAGTTGATCGGCGGTATGATCCGCAAGGCTGGCGGCTTCAGCTTCCAGGAGCTGAACCTGACCTTGGACGATATCGCGCAAATGTCCAAGGGCGGGGCCGACCTGTCCTACGACTTCATCACCCGGCCGGCCTATCAGCATGCGCTGCTGACCGGTGACACCGAATTCCTGCGCCTGATGCTGAAAGAGATGCACGCCTTCGGCATCGACCCCGCTTCGCTGATCCACGCCCTGCAGAACCACGACGAGCTGACCGTGGAGCTGGTGCATTTCTGGACCCTGCATGCCCACGACATGTACTTGTACAAAGGCCAGACCTTGCCCGGGAGCATCCTGCGCGAGCATATCCGTGAAGAGATCTACGAACGGCTATCGGGCGAGCACGCGCCTTACAACCTGCGCTTCGTCACCAATGGCATCGCTTGCACCACGGCCAGCCTGATTGCCGCAGCGCTGGGCATCCGCGACCTTGAGCAAATCGGCCCGGCAGAAATCGAGCACATCCAGAAAGTGCACCTGCTGCTGGTCATGTACAACGCCATGCAGCCAGGTGTGGTTGCCCTGTCTGGCTGGGACCTGGTCGGCGCCCTGCCCTTGCCCGCCGAAGCAGTCGCCGAGCGCATGCTCGATGGCGATACCCGCTGGATTCACCGGGGCGGTTACGACCTGGCCGGGCTCGACCCGCAGGCACAAGATTCGGTGCGTGGCATGCCCCGTGCCCGCGCCCTGTATGGCAGCCTGGACAGCCAGCTGGAAAACAGCGACTCGTTTGCCTGCAAGGTGAAAAAGCTGCTGGCCGTGCGACAGGCCTATGGCATTGCCACCAGCCGCCAGGTGCTGGTGCCTGAAGTCTGTAGCCCCGGGTTGCTGGTGATGGTGCACGAGCTGCCGGCCGGGCGCGGTATCCAGATCAGCGCGCTGAACTTTGGCCAGGAGGTGATTGCCGAGGAACTGCAACTGACCGGGTTTACGCCAGGGCCGGTGGTGGACATGATCAACGAAACGGTCGAGGGCGACTTGACCGAGGATGGGCGCCTGATGATCAACCTGGACCCGTATGAGGCGCTTTGCCTGCGTATCGTCAACAGCAGCGCACATGTGTAATCAGCGATGAAAACACCTGCACGATCAATCAAATCGTAATATCGAATGGCCATATTGAGCGCCCCTGAACAATAACCCGTGGTCGCCCAATGCCTTTCACGCCCAACCGCCTGGCCCTGTGCATCGCCCTGGCCTGTGCCGCCTTCGCGCCTGCCGCCTTTGCCAAGGATTACCTGATCAACAGCTCCACCACCGATACACTGGAGCTGAAGAAGTCCGACACCTTGAAGGTGACCTCGACCGGCAGCATCGTAGCCAGTGACGACGACGGCGTAATCCTGCCCAAACACACCAGCGGTGCCAACGTGAGCGTCGACAACGCCGGTATCATCCGGTCCACCGACGGCCGCGGCATCGACACCAAGGATGAAGGCGAAGACCTCAGCCACTACGTGATCAACAACCACGCCGGGGCGTTGATCCAGGGCACCAACGACGGCCTGCGCTTCCAGACCAACCCCACCGCCGGTGGCAGCCTGAGCATCGTCAACGCCGGCACTATGGAATCCACCGTCGAAGGCCAGGCCATCGACCTCGAAACCCTGAACAACCCGGCGTTCACCACCACCCTGGTGAACGAAGCCACAGGGGTGATCCATGCCGTGGGCAACGACGCGGTCAAGACCGGCTCCAACGCCACCGTTACCAACTACGGGCTTATCTACACCGATACCGCTGCGCAAGACAAGAATGGCCTGGACCAGAAGTACGACGGCATCAAGATCGGCACCTCCACCGGCGTCACCGTGTACAACCACGGCACCATCAGTGCCGACCGCCACGGCGTCGACCTGAAGACCGATGCAACGCTCTATAACTACGCAGGCGCCAGCGTTACCGGGCGCAATGGTTCGGGCTTTGGTTCGGACGGCAGTGGCACGGTGTACAACTGGGGCACCATCACCGGTGCCATCGCCGATGGCAAGATCAACGGCGATGGTGATGGCGTCGATATCGACAACATCGGCCATGTCTACAACGCCGGAACCATCCAGGGCCTGGGCGCCAAGGGTGTCGACAGCGGCGGCCGGCCGAACGGCAGCGAAGGCATTGCCATGGGCGGTGGCAGCATCGTCAACACGGCCACGGGGGTTATTCGCAGCGTCGACAACGGCATCCTGGTGGATGACGGTGCCGAAGGTGCCGGGGTAGCCACCACTACCATCAACAACGCCGGGCGCATCGAAGGCGAAGGTGGCTTTGGTATCAAGCTGATCGGCCAGTATGACGACAGCCTGACCAACAGCGGCACCATCAGGGGCGGCAACGGCCTGGCACTGAGCATGGGGGCAGGCAACGACAGCCTGACGGTACTGACCGGCGGTGTGTTCGACGGCCTGGTCGATGGCGGCGAAGGCACCGACAGTGTGACCTTGAACGGCACCGGCAGTTTTGGCAACAGCGCCAATTTCGAAACCCTCAACGTCACCGGTGGCAGCTGGACCCTGAGCAGCGTCAACGACTTCAGCCTGGGTGGCGTGGTCACGTCGGGCGCCACGCTGATCAACCAGGGCAGCATTCTCGGCCAGATGCGGGTCGAGCAAGGCGCCACCTATGCCGGCGGTGGCTCGGTCGGCGGGTTGCACGTGGACGGCACCCTGCTGACCAACACGGGCCTAGGTGTGGCGACGGTTACTGATGACCTGAGTTTCGGTCAGGGCTCAAGCCTGGTGTACGGCGTAAATGCCGATGGCAGCAGCGCACCGATCACTGTCAGCGGCACGGCCAACCTGAACGGCGCCACCCTGCGTGTGCAGCCCACCCCTGGCGAGTACCCGTGGCAAAGCCGCTACACCGTTCTGACGGCCAATGCAGTCAATGGCACGTTCGCCCAGGTGACCAGTGACTATGCCTTCCTCACCCCCACGTTGAGCTACACCAGCACTTCGGTAGGCCTGGCCTACGACCGCAACGATGTAGCCTTCGAGCATTATGCACAGTCTGACAACGCCGCCGGTGCTGCACGCAGCCTGGCCAGCCTCGGGCAGAACAGCACCCTGTACAACGCCGTGCTTGGCACAACCACTGCCGGGGCCGGCGATGCCATTGCCCAGCTGTCCGCCAGCAACACTGCCAACCTGGCGGCGGCCACCCTGGCTGGCACATCACAGGTTGGCAATACGATGCTGGGTGCCATGCAGGCGATGACCGCTACTGGCAGCCTGATGGCGGGCCTGAACGATAACGACGGCCCGGTGCTGGCCGCCACTGGCGTGCCACGCGAGGCGCGTAACCTCAACGACCCGAAAGCCCAGGGGCGTGTCTGGGCACAGGCGCTGGGCAGCTACGGCAAGGTGGATGGCAGCCATGGCGCCAGCGCACTGGAGCAGCGCACCGGGGGTGGTGTGCTGGGCGTCGACTGGGCGTTGGGCGGTGACTGGCGCCTGGGTGTGCTCGGTGGTTACTCCCATACACGCCTGGACAGCAGCGGCCTGGATGGCACTGTGCGCAGCTGGCACGCCGGGGTGTATGCCCAGCACCAGCGCGGCCCGCTGGCCCTGCGCCTGGGGGCGGCGTACAGCCGCCATGATGGCGACAGCAAGCGTGATGTGGCCTTTGCCGGTTTCAACGAGCGCCTCAAGGGTGACTATGATGCCGACAGCCAGCAAGCCTTTGTCGAACTGGGCTATGCCATGGGCAGCGGCCGCTTGAGCGCCGAGCCATTCGCCAACCTGGGCTATCAGCGTTACCACCGCGACAGCTACCGCGAACAAGGCGGTGACGCGGCACTGGCAGTGGATGCCGATACCCAGGACAACCTCAGCAGCACCTTGGGTGTGCGCCTGGCGCACCTGGGGCAGCTGGACAACGGCATGAGCCTGACGCCACGTGCGACGCTGGGCTGGCGGCACACCTATGGCAACCTCGATACCCGCACGCGGCAGGCATTCATCGCCGGGGGCGATGCGTTCAGTGTCGAGGGCAGTGCGATTGATCGCGACAGTTTGCTGGTCGAAGCCGGTCTGGACCTGGGGCTGAGTGCGCGGCAGAGCATTGGCCTGGGCTACAGCGGGGAACTGGGCAGCAATAGCCGCAATCATGCGGTGGTTGGGCAGTGGCAGTTGAAGTTCTAGATCCTGGCTGCCTGTTCTGGCCTCTTCGCGGGCAAGCCCGCTCCCACAGGTACAGCATCGAACCTCATGGCAGTGAAATCCCTGTGGGAGCGGGCGTGCCCGCGAAGAGGCCGGCACTGCCACCTTGCTTTTGAGCCTTCAGAAGCATAGCTTTCGGGTGATTTCTTTTTGTGCCCAGGAGCAACTCCATGTACACCGGCATCGTCCAGGCCGTTCGCCCTCTGCTTGATGTGACCACCTACCCTGGCCACAACCAGTTCACCATCGACCTCACCCCGGAGCTGCTCGACGAGCTGAAGGTCGGTGCCAGTGTCAGTGTCGAGGGCACTTGCCTTTCGGTCACCGAAATCGCCGGCACCCAGGTCAGGTTCGACGCCATGACCGCCACCCTTGAACGCACCAACCTGCGCAACTTCAAGGCCGGCCAGGGCGTCAACATCGAGCGTTCGGCAAAAATGAACGCCGAAGTCGGCGGCCACCTGATGGCAGGCCACATCGCCACCACCGCCGAAATCGTCGAACTGTCGATCAAGGAAACCGGCGCGTTCATCACGTTCCGCATGCCGCCGGAATGGGGCAAGTATGTATACCCGCGCGGCTTCATCGGGGTCAATGGCTGCAGCCTTACCGTCGCCGATGTCGACGACAACGTCATTACCATCAACCTGATCCCGGAAACCCTGCGCCAGACCACCTTCGCCAGCTACAAAGCCGGCGAGCTTCTCAATATCGAGGTCGATCACCAGACCATGGTGCTGGTCGATGTGGTAGAGCGCACCATCAAAGGCACCCTGGCCCGCGAGCTGCCACGCTAGTCCCGCCTTTTACTCGATGCGTGGGTGCTGCTGTGCCAGCACCTTGCGCTTGGCTTCCAGTTCGGCAATCTGCGCGTCGATGTCTTCAATCTTCTGCTCGATGTTGTCGTGGTGCTCTTGCAGCAGCTCACGCGCTTCCTCGATGTCCGATGCCGCCGGTGCTGCCCCGCGCAGCGGCTTGTTGGCGGTTTCCTTCATGGTCAGGCCGGTCACCAGGCCTACGGCAGCGATTACCATCAGGTAGTAGGCCGGCATGTACAGGTTGCCGGTACTCTCCACCAGCCAGGCCGTGAGGGTCGGGGTAAGGCCGGCGATCAGCACCGATATGTTGAAGGCACTGGCCAAGGCGCTATAGCGGATGTGCGTGGGGAACATCGCGGGCAGTGTCGACGCCATGACACCGATGAAAAAGTTCAGCATCACGGCAATGATGAGCAACCCGGCGAAAATCACCACCAGCTCACCGCTGTTGATCAGCATGAACGCCGGAATGGCCAGGGCGAACAGGCCGACGCTGCCGACAATGATGAAAGGCCGGCGGCCGAACTTGTCGCTGAGCAGCCCGATCATGGGCTGTACGAACAGCATGCCGACCATGATCGCGATGATGATCAGCACGCCATGGTCTTCGCTGTAATGCAGGTTGTGCGACAGGTAGCTGGGCATGTAGGTGAGCAGCATGTAGTAGGTCACGTTGGTGGCGATCACCACGCCAATGCACGTCACCAGGCTGCGCCAATGCTGGGTGGCCACCTCCTTGAACGACACCTTGGGCCCGGAGGCCAGGCCTTCGCGGTCGCCCTGCTCCAGCTTGTCGACGTGCTGCTGGAACGCGGGTGTTTCTTCCAGGGCATGGCGCAGGTACAGGCCGATAATGCCCAGCGGCAGGGCCAGGAAGAACGGCAGGCGCCAGCCCCATTCCAGGAACTTCTCTTCGCCGAGGACGGAGGAGATCAGCACGACCACCCCTGCGCCCAGCACAAAACCGGCGATGGAGCCGAAGTCCAGCCAGCTACCAAGAAACCCGCGCTTGCGGTCGGGCGCGTACTCGGCAACGAAGATCGACGCGCCGGTGTACTCGCCACCCACCGAGAAGCCTTGGGCCATCTTGGCCAGCAGCAACAGGATCGGCGCCCAGATGCCGATGCTGGCATAGGACGGTATCAGGCCGATGGCGAAGGTGCTGAGCGACATGATGACGATGGTTGCAGCGAGGATTTTCTGCCGGCCGAAGCGGTCACCCAAGGCGCCGAAAAACAGCCCGCCCAGTGGCCGGATCAAGAACGGCACCGAGAAGGTGGCCAGCGCCGCGATCATCTGCACGCTGGGGTCGGCGTTGGGGAAGAACACCTTGCCCAGTGCGTAGGCGACAAAGCCATAAACGCCGAAATCGAACCACTCCATGGCATTGCCCAGTGCCGCGGCGGTGATCGCCTTCTTCATCTTGGCGTCGTCGACGATGGTGATGTCCTTCAGGCCGATTGGCTGGACGCTTTTCTTGCGAGGTTTCATGCCCGTATCCCTGTCGATGAATGCTCTAAGGGTTCAGATACAACGGGACACTAAATAATTCAGCGCTTACTGATTTTTTGTGCGTTTGCGCCGCTTCACCAACAGCGCACAAAGAAAAGCCGCTGCAACTACAGCGGCTTTGTGAACCGAAGGCCTGGCTTCAGATACCTTCGCGGGCCAGGTCCATGGCAAAGTAGGTCAGGATCAGGTCGGCACCGGCACGCTTGATCGCACCAATGCTTTCACGCACCACCCGGCCTTCGTCGATGGCACCGGCCAGGCCGCCGAACTTGATCATCGCGTACTCGCCGCTTACCTGATACGCCGCCAGCGGCAGGCGCGAGGCGGCGCGGATGTCGGCGATCACGTCCAGGTAAGTACCGGCTGGCTTGACCATCAGCACGTCTGCCCCTTCCTGCTCGTCCAGCAACGACTCGCGCACTGCTTCGCGGCGGTTCATCGGGTTCATCTGGTAGCTCTTGCGGTCGCCCTTCAGCGTGGTACCGCCCGCTTCACGGAACGGGCCATACAGCGACGAGGCGAACTTGGTCGAATAGGCCATGATCGCCGTGTCGTGGAAGCCAGCGCCATCCAGCGCGCTACGGATAGCCTGCACCTGCCCGTCCATTGCCGCCGACGGGGCGATGAAGTCGGCACCGGCAGCGGCGGCGATGACCGCCTGCTTGCCCAGGTTGGCCAAGGTGGCGTCGTTGTCCACGCCGTGGTCATGCAGCACGCCGCAGTGGCCATGGCTGGTGTATTCGCAGAAGCAGGTGTCGGACATCACCACCATTTCCGGCACGGTGTCCTTGCAGATGCGCGACATGCGCGCGACCAGGCCGTTTTCGTTCCAGGTGTCGCTGCCGGTGGCGTCCAGGTTGTGCGAAACACCAAAGGTCATCACCGACTTGATACCGGCACGGGCATAGCGCTCGATTTCCTGGGCCAGCAGTTTCTCGGGAATGCGGTTGACCCCCGGCATGCTGGTGATCGGCACGAAGTCATCGATGCCCTCTTCGACGAAGATCGGCAGGATCAGGTCTTCCAGGCGGAATGCGGTTTCCTGGAAGATCGTGCGCAGGGACTCGTTCTGGCGCAGGCGGCGGGGACGAACGGACGGGAATTGGTTGGACATGACAGCTCCAGGGCATTTTGAACGGCGTATACCTTATGCCTGTCGGGCGCCAGTGAAAAGGCCAAATGACGAGATTATGTCTTGCGTCAATGGCAAAGGCCGGGGTTCCCCTGTGCTGGCCCCTTCGCGGGCTTGCCCGCTCCCACAGAGATCGCGTAGCTCTCAAGACTGGCGCGATACCTGTGGGAGCGGGCAAGCCCGCGAAGAGGCCGGGACAGGCAACAGATCACTGCAACCAGGGCGGCGTCGGCTCTTCTGCCTTGGCCGGCCCATGCTCGGCTTCGGCGCGCGCAGCGCGGCGGCGGGCGTCATCCAGCCGGGCAGCATCGATCTCACGCATGACGCCGGTCACGTCGGCTTCATGCTCATCATCCTCGAACACCCCGGTCAACGGGCTGTCTGGAAGCAAGTCACCGGCCTCGAACAGCGCCCACATTTCCTGTGCATAGCGCGTGCTTTTCAGTTCCGGGGCAAAACGCCCGAAATAGTGGGCCATGTTGTCCACATCACGTTGCAGCATGTTGAAGGCATGGTTGTTGGCTGCGGCATCCACTGCCTGTGGCAAGTCGATGATTACCGGCCCGTCAGGGCCCAGCAATACGTTGAATTCGGACAAGTCGCCATGCACCAGCCCGGCACACAGCATCAGCACGATCTGACGAATGACGAACGCGTGGAATGTGCGGGCTTCCTCGGCATCAAGGTGCACGTCGTTCAGGCGTGGGGCGGCGTCACCATCAGCATCGGTCACCAGCTCCATCAGCAGCACGCCGTCCTGGAAGTCGTAGGGCTTGGGCACCCTCACGCCAGCACTGGCCAGGCGGAACAACGCCGCCACTTCGGCGTTCTGCCAGGCGTCTTCGGCTTCTTTGCGGCCGTACTTGCTGCCCTTGGCCATGGCCCGGGCCTGGCGGCTGTTGCGTACCTTACGGCCTTCCTGGTACTCGGAGGCCTGGCGGAAACTGCGCTTGTTGGCTTCTTTATAGACCTTGGCGCAGCGCACCTGGCTGCCGCAGCGCACCACGTACACGGCGGCCTCCTTGCCACTCATCAACGGCCGCAGTACTTCGTCGACCAGGCCGTCCTCGATCAGGGGCTCTATTCTTTTGGGTGTCTTCATCAGGCTGTGTTCGGGGTCCTGGCTGTGATGGTGGACATCCTCTCACAGCCGGATGCGACTTGCTCGTCTGTCTTCAACCCAGGCTGATCAGGCGCCCTGCCTGGCTGCGATGTTTGCCTTGAGGAAGTTGCCCCCTTGAAGACTGACCTGCTCACACACCTTCTCGACGATGTAGGCGCCGATCGGGATCGCCGAAGTGGCCGCCGGCGATGGTGCGTTGCACACATTGACGCTGCGCGCGGTATTGACGAACAGGAAGTCGTCGATCAGCTTGCCGTCGCGCGAGACTGCCTGGGCGCGCACCCCGGCCGGGTATGGCGTAAGGTCGGCCTTGGTGATGCTCGGGCAATACTTCTGCACCTGCTTGAGATAGCCGCCCTTGAACAGCGAGTTCTTCATCTCGATCAGGCCCGGGCGGAAGTTCTTCGCCAGCACCTTCAGGATGCCTGGGGTGGTGAGGGTCTGGAACAGGTCGCTTGGGCTGACGTCGGTCTTGCGGTAGCCCTCGCGCTTCATCGCCAATACGGCGTTGGGGCCAACCGTGACGGTGCCGTCGATCATGCGGGTCAGGTGCACACCCAAAAACGGCATCGAAGGGTCGGGAATCGGGTAGATCAGGTGGTTGACGATCTGATTGTGCTGCTTGGGCAGCAAGTAGTACTCGCCACGGAACGGACAGATGACGAACTCGGTACGCAACCCCAGCATGCTCACCACCCGGTCAGCCATCAGGCCCGAGCAGGTCACCAGGAAACGGCTGCGCAATTCGTCGTTCTGGGTACGCACGATCACTTCGCTGGCCTGCTCCTGCAAGCCGACCACCTCGGCGCCATAGCGGATTTCACCGCCAGCGCGCTGGAATTCTGCGCCCATGGCAGCGGTTACCTGGGCGTAATTGACGATGCCACTGGACGGCACGAAGATACCGCCCATACCGACGATGTTTGGCTCGCGCTCGCGTAACTCGTCTGCCGACAGCCAGTAGCGCTCAAGGCCGTTGGCCTCGGTACGCTCCCACAGCGCCTTCATGCGTTGCATTTCCAGGTCGTTGGTGGCCACCAGCAGCTTGCCACACTCATCGAAGCGGATACCGTGCTCGGTGCAGAAGGCCTTGGTGGCCTTGTTGCCTTCCAGGCAGAAGCGCGCCTTGAGGCTGCCGGGGGTGTAATACACGCCAGCGTGTATCACGCCGCTGTTGTGGCCAGTCTGGTGGCGGGCCGGCCCGGACTCTTTCTCCAGCAAGAGAATCTTCGCGTCCGGGTAAACCTTGATCAGGTGCATGGCCGTGGACATGCCCACAATGCCACCGCCAATAATGATGAAATCGTACACAGCCTTACCTCACACGCAGGCATTGCCTGGCTGGCTCACCAAAGCCCGTACGGGCCCTGGCGGCATCGTTTTTTGCAACGACGCATGGGCGGCACCCGCCCTGCGCCCTGTCATTATTGCCCGCGCTGGTACAGCGGTTTAGGGAACGCGACGTAACCACGCTGGCGCATCAGCTCACGGCGCAGGCCCTCGTGCGGGGTGAAGCGGTCGCGGCCATGCAGCCAGAACAGGTTGTTGATCAGCAGGAAGCTGCCCACCCCCACCGGTACCGACACCTTCTTCTCGCTGCCTTCCAGCGAATCGGACAAGGCGTTCAGCCAGATGCCCTCCTCGTAGTTCTCCGGCTGCACGAACTGATCAATGTAGCGCATGGTCGGGCGCCCTTCGCCATCGGTGTCGAACACCGCATGGAACACATCTTCAGCCACCTTCTTGCTCGGCGGTGCAGTCCAGCGCATTTCGCGGCGAGCCATCGGGTGGCGGAAGAATTCCTCACACTGCTCCCAGTCATCCAGGTGCAGCAGCAGGGAATTACCGCCTTCCATGTTCTTTTCATCGATCTTGAGCATCAGCACGTAATCGGTGATCTGGTTCACGAAGGTGCCGTCGTTGTGCAGCTCCATGACCCGGTGCGGCTGGCGCAGGTAGCTGTCGGAAGTGTCGGTGTTGACCACCACGAACCGCGCGTAGAACTGGCCACTCATGGCGTCGTAGTTGGAGCGGCCGATCAGGTGCGCGCAGGCGGTGGTGAACTTGACCATGTCCTCGGCCTGGCTCACATCGTCCAGGCCCAGCGGGGTAATCAGCATGCCACCGGTGGCGCGGTCAAGAATGGTGTTGAGCAGCACCGGGCGCAGGGTGCCCTGGCACAGCTCGTCGAGGATTTCGCCGACACGGAAACGCAGGAACGACTTGTACTCCAGCGCCTGAACGGGCCATTGGGCAACGGCCTGGACAAACGCTTCGACGACTTCCTGGGCGAAGGTCAGCTCCAGCAGCCGTGGCGACTGCTTCGAAGGGGCAATGGTGAAACCATGCGGTTCGAGCGGCAGTGGCATTACAAGGTCGGCGATCTGCGTAAAGGCGTTCATGGCAGTGTCCTGGCAAAAAAGGGATTGGCGCCGTCCAGTGGTGACCTGGACCAGTGCGGGCGAGCTAAAAATATCGCTACAAATGCAAAATGTCTACATTTTTATGTTTCATCGCCAATGTACATTTTTGTCCATTGTTTTTCGTCGACAGGCGGTTTCGGTATGATCGCCAAAACGTTTTGAGGAACAGGATCTTGGAAGCGCTCGCCCCCCGACAAAACTCAGCATTCAGCGGGTATGAGAGGCTCAAGAAGGACATCATCCGTGGCGTGTTCAAGCCCGGAGAGAAACTGCTGATGAGCGCCTTGAAGGAACGCTACGACCTGGGCGTAGGCCCGCTGCGCGAAGCGCTGTCGCAACTGGTGGCCGAACACCTGGTCAACGCGATCAGCCAGAAAGGCTACCGGGTGGCGCCCATGTCGCTTGAAGAGATGAACGACATCTACGATGCCCGCGCCAACCTCGAAGCGATGATCATCGCCCTGGCCATCGAGCGCGGCGACGACGCCTGGGAGGCATCGGTGCTCGCCCACTCGCATACCTTGGCCAAGGTGGTGGAAGTGAAAACCCGCGAACAGCGCCTGGACGTGTGGGACGAGCGGCACAAGGCGTTTCACACCGCCATTGCCTCGGGCTGCGGCTCAAGGCACCTGCTGCAGGCGCGCACTTACCTGTTCGACCAGGCCGAGCGCTACCGGCACCTGTGGCTGACGCAAACGGTGTTCTCCGAACAGGCCCTGGAGCTCAAGCGCCAGGAGCACGCGGCGCTGGTGGATGTCATTCTCGCCCGGGACGCCGAGCGCGCCAGCAGCATGATGCGCTCGCACCTGATGACTCCGGTGCCGATCATCGCGCAGATCATGCATGCCGAAGGAATCGGCGCCCGTTGAAGCCTTACTCCAGGGCCGCACGATACCGTGTGGGAGCAACTGTCTTGCTCAATTTCTAAAAGCTGGCGCGATCCCTGTGGGAGCGGGCTTGCCCGCGAACACGGGCGAAGCCCGTGCCATACACCGCGGTTTCTTCTTCGCGGGTAAACCCGCTTGTATGGTAGGACTTGAAGGGAGGAGGAGGGTCATAACTCGCTTCTGACTGTTCGCGCAGTACAGACCGTGGGA